>OZ245997.1:0-318055 GCA_965230195.1 Putridiphycobacter sp. | reverse complement strand
GTTTCGAAAGAATGGTGCAGGCATACGGCGCTCTGACATCGGAAGGCAGACAGGGATGCGGATTCGAAGCGGGGGCCTTTTGGAAAAGACACTTCCCTGCAAAAGCATTGCCGGACGACAGCGTCAAGACGGTCGAGCGATGCTTGTCCATCCACGGAGATGTCTCGCGAGCCGTGCTCGATCCAGACTTCATGCGACGTCACGGAGTGTACAGTTCGTTCTCCGAGTTCTGGTTGGCGCAGTGGATCGCGGATGCCCTGCAGACAGGGTGCTTCAGGAGCGACAATCCAGAGGAGTTAGGCCGACTTGGCGCCGAGATCTACTGCCCCGCTTTCAGGACGGACGAAGCCCGGACGGTCATCCTGGACATCTTTGCGGCGAAGTGGAACGTCGATCGAGCCTCCGTGCCTTTCCGCAGCTCTGTCGTGCCGGAGATGCCCGTGGCGCTCAATGATCAGTCATGTGCGTTGCTGACGGCGCTGGTCAATGCGCTGCGGAGCGAGCAGCCCATTCTGATCGAGGGATGTGCTGGATCGGGCAAGACCTGTTTGGCGAAGACGATCGCCTTCCTCCTGAGAAACCGCTACGAGCAAGTCACGCTCACCGCGGAGAGCGAACCCTCCGTCATGCTCGGAGAACACCTGCCCAAGGAGAACAGCCGTGAAGACATCGCCATAGAGTGGAGGGACGGTCCGCTGACGAGATCCTTCAAAGATGGCAGCGCCTGCATCGTGGACAACATCGGTCAAGCAGAGGCAGTGTTGCAGGAGCGCGTCAACCCCGTACTGGAGTCGCCGAAGATCCTCTGCCTGTCGGAGAAGGGGGAGACGAAGAATCTGCGTTGCCGCGTCCTGGCAGATGGGACGGTGTCCAAGGTGCCGGGGCCTGCGGCAGGATTCCAGTTCATCGCAACGCACACTCCGAAGGGCGTTGCTTCGAGAGGATACGACAGCTCGTCGAACGAACTGACTGCCGCCCTGGCCAACCGATTCCTCACAGTGCATGTGGACGATCCCGCACGGCTGCCAGACAGAGAGTTCTGCTCCGTCCTGCACTCCATGCTGCGATGCTCCCTGTGCGACGAGCATTGTCGACAGCATGCCGAAGGCATCTGCGATTACTGTCTAAGAATCCGAAGCTTTCTGCACAGGCAGGGAGGAAGGTGCAGCTTCAGACATTTCGTCACATTCCTGGACATCGCGACAAACCTGATGGTCCGGTATCCGCAGACAGATGCAAGGGACTGCCTGCATTGTGCACTGATGGCAGCATTTGTCTTCCGCGCCAAGGACCGACAGCAAAGCAGTGACCTGCTGGATCACATGGGCTGCCGTTCGGACGTTCTGAGCAGACTGCAACTGCGTGAGAGCGTCGAGGTGGATCCGGAACTGGTGCTGACTCGATCGAGAGAAGCATACGCCGATGCCGTTCTGCTCGGCGTCTGCACGAACAAACCCGTTCTCCTCGAAGGAAAGCCTGCAGTGGGAAAGACTGCTCTGATCAGAGGACTGAGAAAGTTCCGTGGACGCAGCAACCCTGTCACTGTTCTGAGCAACAGCGACACCACCACGCTGCAGGACTACTTCGGGACATGGCTGCCCGACAAGGCCGGATTTCATTACTCCAAAGGCGTCCTCGTTCAAGCCATGGAGAACGGAGACTGGTTCGTGGCAGATGAGTTCAATCTCGCACCCCTCTCCGTAGCCGCAGCACTGATGCCGTTCCTGGAGGGCTCTCGGGTGGTTCAGATTCCGGGCACCGGCATGACGATCAACGTCCATCCAGAATTCAGATTCTTCGCCACGCAAAATCCATTCCACGGAGGTGGAGACGGAAGAAAACTCCTGCCAATCACGGTGCAGAACCGTTTCCTGGAGGTGGGTGTGGGCGACTTTCCGGAAGAAGAATTCGCCGACATCATCTACAGGAGATTCCAGAGGGAAGAGTACAGGGACATCGTGAGCATGGCAGACGCAGAGCGTCTGTCCAGTCTGTACTTTGCGTCCTCCGGGATCTTCCGTCTAACCATGAGAGACCTGATCAAGGTGGTTCGCCGTTTCAAGCTTCTCCGAGCAGAGAACGCAGGAGGAACAACATCTTGGGCCGCTGTCGTCATGTCACTGCTCAATCCACTGGTCTCCACAGAGGACGAAGGACAGCAGCTCCTGTCGCTCATCAGACAGGCATTCGGCGAAGAAGCAGAGATAATCGCAAGATCCTGCAAGGAGAAGCACATCCAGGAGACGAGTCACGGGCTCTCGTTTTTCCAGGGACCTCTCTGCGTTTCCTTCAGTGGATATCGACTGGATCGAAGCCGTCTGTGGAAACACGGCAGTGCTGCGAAGCTCCCTCCCAAGATCTTTCAAGATAAGCTCGTCGAGTTGGCATTCACGATGAAGGCGAGGGAACCAGTGCTCCTGTACGGAGAGACTTCGTTCAAGACAGAACTGATCAGGACGTGGCTGGAGATCTCTGAGATGATGGACAGGGCACAGATGGTACACTTGACGTCCGATTCCGAAGCGACGGAGCTGATCGGCCAAGTGCGTCTAGCATCCACAGTGGAAGTCCTTGAGATGTTGCTGTCCATCGGCAACTTCATTCTCCGAGAGATCGAGGCAGAGCTCATCGTGAGTGACAAGTCCGAAAACCGACAACTCGACATTCGACGGATTGACTGCGCGAGCGATCTTCCCAGAAGAATCAGTGTACTCAACGAACTCTTCAAGGGAAGACTAGGAATTCCAGACGATCGGCTCTCGGCTGCCTCTGTCAGAGATACACAGTCTGCACCCTCTGACACGGATGAGAAAATGGAGGATTCGCCGGCCGCCGAGTACCAGGGATCCGGTGATGGTTCAAGCAGCGGTACGGAATGGGGAGGATCTGATGAAGAAGGAGGCCCCGTTCAGAGGGAACAGGAATCGATGGACGAGAACAAGGAGGATTCGCCGGCCGCCGAGGACCAGGGATCCGGTGATGGTTCAAGCAGCGGCACGGAATGGGGAGAAGCTAACGATGAAGACAGAGGCCAGGTTCAGAGAGAAGAGGAATCGAGGGATGCTGCTGGCAGTTTCTCTGGCGACCGGCACCCAGATGCAGATGCAGAAGTCGAGATCAGCGAAGCAAGGGAACGCGCCGAAGAGCCCGAATACAGAGCATTTAACTCAGTCCTCGAAACGGTCAGGGAGATCGTTGATTTGCTCAACGAGGTCTTCGATCAGCACCCACCGGTTGCCCTGGAACGAGCAGTCCAACGAATGAACCAGTTGTGTGCGTTTATGTCGGATGCCAGTCGGGCTAAGAGCCATGGATGCTTTGTCTTCCGTGATGGTCCGTTTGTCAATGCCATCACGCTGAAGCACATATGCGTCCTTGAAGACTACGATCGATGTCCACAGTCTGTGACAGAACGACTGAACAGTGCACTCGAACTGGATCCGACATTCTCCATTCCTGAGGACACATCTCTCAGCGGAATCGGTGCTGCGACGCTGGATATTCCAGAGACGGGTTACGCGTTCGTAACAACGGCAAATTTGGAGTCCGCTGCCAAGAAACCGAGACTCTCGGAGGCCACCAAGAGTAGGATCACGCGAATCCACATCCCGGCGTACTCCAGTGAGGATATCATGTCGATTGTCGATGCGAAGCTCTTCTGCGAGACGAAAGATGATTATCCGAATGAAGCTTCTCAACTGATGGATGCCATCCGAGCCATTCAGTCTGCATCTGTGGAAGAAACACACGAGAATCCATGCGCCGATTTTCGAAGAACTCTCAGATGGGCCAACTTTGTCATACACCATCCGAGGGAGACCATGACTTTCGAGAGAATCGTCCTGCTGGGAGCCAGATACTTCTATCTCCTCGGCCTGACGCCAGAACAGCAAAAGAACATCCTGTTGAGTCATTTCGGCGATGAAGTTCGCGCCTTGGACAAGGCACTCGACGAAGTCAAGGCCACGGAAGGGAACAGCGCCTCCTCCTTTGGCATCACGATCGAAGATCGAATAGGTAGAGGCGATCGATTGGCTCGATTGGATGGTGTGGGTCTCGCACTGAGCATTCCCCCTCAGACAGAAGGGGACAACGCATGGCGACCTGCGCTGCATAGAACTCCGACAGTCGTGGACAACACCGCTCGCATCTTCGCCTCCGTCTGCACCAAGACACCTCTGCTGCTCGAAGGGCCGCCAGGGATCGGGAAGACAGCAGTCGTGGTCGAAGTGGCCGGGCGTCTGGGGACAGGAGTGGAACGCATCAACTGTTCGAGCGACACGACCGCAGAGCAGTTGTTCGGATCGGATGTTCCGCAGTACAAGGACAATCGGCGGACATTCGATTGGATGGATGGCAAGCTCGTCGAGGCAATCAAGCAAGGCAGATGGATACTGCTGGACGAGATCAACCTGCTGTCGCCTCAGGTGTTGGAATCGCTCGTTCCGTTGCTCAACGGATCGGCTGTCGAGCACGGATTGGCGATTCCCGGTCAGTCGGGGGCAAAGAATCTAACGGTGAAGGATGTCCACATCTTCGCCACGATGAACCCTGCTGCCGAGGGGGGAGGCAGAACGAAGCTCTCCAGATCCATCCGGAATCTCTTTACGACCGTCGAGCTCGATCCCCAGAGCAATGACGAACTGTTTGAGATTCTGAAGAAGCTTTTCAGCGACCGCATCGGTCAGGAGGTCGTCAGTGAGAACAGCATCCAGCAGCTCTTTGACGTTTTCACGAGCGTACACCTGATGGTCGAGATGGGAGAGATCAGAGGCGCCAGCAGAAAGCAGAGATTCAATCTGCGCGACCTCGTGGCCGTCAGAGACATCGTGGCTGGCAACGTCGGCGATCAGCTGTCTCACTACAAGATCGTGGCGACAGATGATTCGAGAAAAGACCTTTCGGACGAAGAGAGAGCCGCCGTGGTGGATGCCGTGCTTCGCAACGCATTGCAGCTCGTCTTCAAGCATCGATTCGAGAACCAGGCTGCTCAGGAACGCATCCAGAAGGCCATCGATGATGCGGTTGAACAGCCAAAACTGCTGGTCGATGAAGCGAACAGCACTTCCATTGACACATCCGTGAGCAATCTGGTCCGCATCGGAAGCGTTTACTTAGACAAGAATCCCGATCGCGCATCCTCCGGACTTCTGGTGCACACCAAAGAGACGGTCGCGCAGCTCGAATTGCTGGCGGCGGCCAGCCAGTCCACCAGGACCGTCCTGCTGCAGGGACCGACGTGCTCCAGGAAGACGTGCCTGGTGAAGGAGCTGGCGGCCTTGACAGGCAGACCGTTACTAGTGCTCTCGTTGCACAGAGACTGTGATGTCTCCGATCTGGTCGGCCAGTGGTTGCCGGCAAGGACAGACTCTATTCACGGCCAAGTCCTCCAAGCACTTCTGCACCTTCGCGACAGAATCATAAGAACCGGACTTGCTCTCTGCGAACGCATTCCCAAGGACAAGCAGACGGAGTTTTACCGGGCGATCAAGAAGGCGCGGTGCGGCAGCGATCCTTCCCAGGAAGCGTCCAGCGACAAGCGATTCCATCGGTTTGACTTGGGGATCGGCCACGAACTGGTTCAAGGACTGAAGGATGCCGTCGATTTCCTGGAGAGCATCGATGGAGGATCGACGATCTCCTTTGCCGAAGAACTGCATGTCCTGTCAGACAAGCTACCGCCGTCGATGGATGATGCAGACAGGACAGTCGTCTTTCAGTTTGTGACCTCCGATCTCGTGAAGGCTCTCAAGTCTGGAACGTTCATTCTGTTCGACAACATCAACGCCGCACCTCCCGAAGTGATCGAGAGAGTGCTGTCGCTCTTCGAAGAGGAGCCGTTCTTGAATCTCTACGAGCATGCAGAGGGGGAAAGGCTGTCGAGGCAATGCGGCATCCATCCAGATACTCGGCTCTTTGCGACGGCGGACCTCAACAGGATCAACACACACAAGCTGTCCAACCCCCTTCTGAACAGAATGATCAAGATCTGGCTACCCGAGATCGATGCAGGGGTCTCCGAAGCAACATCCGAGTTCCTAGAGAAGCACGAAGTCGTGGAGATTCTGTCAGAGAGGTTCGCTTCCCACGCCGGAGGCAACATGTCTGCTCAGCTCCTCTGCTTTGTCCACGCGAGAGTCAAAGAGCTTGACAGGAACTGCCAGGTTACCATTGCAAAGGACTCTGGCATCAGTTTCCGCACACTGCTTGAAGCATCCTCCCTCGTCATCTCTCTCCTCAGAAACGATCAGCCTGTTTTCAACGCTGTTGTGTGGGGCGCATGGCGAGTCTATGCATCTCTCTTGGAGGACGAAGAAGACTGGGTGAAGCTGAAGGAAGTCATTCGAAGCGCTTGCGAGGCGGCAGCAGAAGTGCCACCGTCCAAGTTCTATGCCATTCGACAGAGCAGAGACGCCGTCAAGCCGTTTGTCGCCGAGAGCAAAGACATCCGCCTCATCTTTGCATCCGTCGTCCACGTTTCCCTTAAGATCCTGTTCGGACACATCATGAAGATCCAGGACATGGACGCATTCGAACGACTCGTCCTCCAGTTCATGAATCGAGTGGCGGTGAAGCTGTATCCGCAGGAGGAGTCGACGATTCGCAAACTCGCGGATGAAGTTCCCAGAGGGGCCAGGAACAAGGATGCACTCCAACGCGTCTGCGACAGCACTGGATGTCTTCCGCTGACAGAGTTCTTCAAGGCCGTCCATCTCAACGAGAGGCAACGGCTGGATTTCGTCTGTGATCATCCTCAGAAGCTGGTGTCTTTGTGCGAGCAGCTCGTCGCCAACTCCTCGTACACTGACTGGGAAGACAGGCGCTTCATGATCGAGGACATTGCAGATGTGCTGAAGGAACTCGAGGATCTGCTGGAAGCCCTTTCGGCGCAGTCCGAGTTGTCTTCGGATGGCAAGAAGATCGTCGATGTCGTGCGGCACTGGCGCCCCATAGGAAACCTCTCCGTCTATTTTGTCCCGCTCGAAGATGTCTCCTTCGCGACGTGCTACAGAGAATTGCTCCAAGCGCAAGGCGTTTGTTGTGACAAGGCAGTGAGCTACAACTTGGAGAAGCTGCTGTCGGAAAGGGTGTCGACATCGGACATGAAACTCAGACATGTCATCGTCAATCTCCTGAAGAGTAATCAACGCTTGGCAGAAGAACGCAGAAGAATGGCACTGCAGATAGCCATGACGTCGCTCAGATGGAAGACGACATTGATGGTGGACGAACGGCTGTTGACGGTTCAGAGAGTCCCCGGAAGTGGTGGACACATCTTGGACCTGCAGAAGCTCCTGTGCCAGGCGAAGAAGATCGAGGAGCTGCGGCATCTCGTTCACGAAGCCATGGAGGTTTACAAATCGGCCAAGAGAGGACAAGGATACTGGAAATATGCCGTGGATGTTGGAAAGACCATCTGGCCCTTTGGTGGTCGGAGTTTTCAATATTCTTCCGACGGATCTGAAACCGAAGACTTCCCTCCTGACGAGGAGGTCGATGGCGTGACCATGCCCGACATGGCTCCTTACATTGAACGGCTCGATGCTATTGTTCAGTCACAAGATGCCGTGTTCCTGTTCGCGGACGAATGGACAGCCACTGTGGAGTTCCACGCAAAGATCTTGAACGATCTGTCCGCCGGCAGAGAGAGTGGAAGAAAGAATTTGAATCTCGATGCGGTTTTCCCCTCTCTGCTCGGTTCGCGAATGAAGGACCAGCCACAGGATATGTGCGCCAATGAGCTTGCCCTGATATGGCTCGGGGTTTGCTTCTCGGAGTGGCAGAATCCTATTCCGTGTCGGATCGTGTTGTGCACAGAAGAGAATCTCGCACTCGATCCGTTTGACGGCAAGGAAAGCACCGTCTCTGCTGTCATTCTTTGTGCAGAGCTGGCTGCTGAGCAGAGAATTGCAGCATTGGCGTCGCTTGTTGTTTTTGAGAAGACACCTTCAGACGCTGGCAGGGAGACATCCGTAAATGTCAAATCCTACTGCTGTGGGCCGTCCGATCTTTCGCAGTTGACGTGGCTCAGGAAATGGACCGAGATGCATACGGAATACAAGATGGACCTCTCCGATGTGCAGCGGCTGCCCGGAACAGCGACGATTGAGGGACCGTTGTCGCGATTGGGCAGCGGTCTGATCGCTTTCCTCGACGCACTGCAGTCTTATGGCCAGAATCATCCGACTCCTCACAGTACAGCGCCTTCCGAAGCTGTCCGTACGTGGAAGGATCTGATCAGGAAGGTGAAGGTACCCAGCAGGAGGCAGGATTTCTCCCGGGCACCTTTGCTGTACCACGGCGTGCTGAAGCTCGACTCTGTTCTTTACCGACAGCAGTACGGGAACATCGAGAACGAGTCTGACATCTCGTCTGTTGAAGATCTTTTCAGCAAGCAGTTCGTGGCATGGGTCGAAGCCGAAGTCAGGAAAAGCATGGCGAAACTCAAGACAGAGGCAACACAGCCTGACCGACGAGAATCGGCCTCCATCGCCTACAGCTTTCTTGAGCACTTTGAGGCATTGAAGAAGTTCCCGAGTGAAGATCTGGTGTCGAAAGCATCTGAGCTCGAACGTGACATTCGAGCAGCGCATGGAGATCTATTCTTCGCGCTGGATTATATCCGTCCAGTACTGCGCCTACGAGAGTTCTTAATTGAGTATTCTCTGGTACATCTGGACACATCTGACCCAGGTCTGTGGACCAAGTGCAATGCGGTGACTGCGTTTGTTCTTGGATCGATTGCCTATTTCAATGGATTTCTGATCGCGGACAGAGACAAGATCAAGCTCGATAGGAAGAAGTCGGCACAGGAGTTCGACGACTGGGATGATAACTTGAAGGATCTTGTCGATGAATTGGGCATATCCAGAACAGCTTTGGAGGCCAACAATCTCTACGAGATCTTCCTGCGACTCAAGGATCAGTACGTCCGCCTCTTGCAGACTGAAGAGCGGAAAAGGACGCTGACCGAGAGCTTGCACGCCGCGGCGGATTCAAGTGCTTCGTCATCCAGACCTCCCTCCAGGAAGTGGTTAGATGATGACAGATCCAGCAACTTCGCATCCGATCTGAGATCCGGTTACGAGGATCTCTGGCTCAAAGCAAGAGAAATCGCAGACAGAGCCGTGATGGACGAGGCTGCTTCGGCGCTCAGTGCATTGACAAGGCGTTCTGTGCGCATCAGTAAGGCGCTTCTGGTCCAGTACCAGAGTAGGTACAATAGCCTCAAAGCTGAACTCGATCAGGCGAAGAAGAAGAATGCTCGACATCCACCTGTCATTTCCAAAGAGTGTGAGACCTTCGCGCAAAACCTATCCATCTGTCTGCAGAGCTGTGATTTCTCACTCGTTTCCTCAGAGGCATCTCCTGCAGACCATACAGTCGAGAATCCACACGTGGAGATTGTTAGACGCGTTGCCTCCCTCACGGATCGAGCAGAGAGTTCCATGAAGACTCTGATGTGGATGGCCAAGAGCACGGCATTCCATGCACGTCTGCGGAAGAGCATGGAGGTCCTGCGAAGCTACGATTTTGACGACGAGGACCTCAGTAAGAAGAAGGATGTCCTGGAAGAGCTGTCGGATTTGGGAGTCTTTCCTGGTGCTCTGTCCATTCGAATGAAATTCCGCGCACTTGACTCCGAGGTCTGCGATGGCCTGATTCAGGAGGCCGCGGTGGAATTGATGAACGCCAAGGCAGACTTCCTTCTTGAAGAGCAGAACAAGATGCTTCATCTAGACAAGACTCAAGAAATACAAAACGCATTGGCCTCGATCACATCACTGTGCATGGAAGACAACTCCTGTTCGATGCTGATGGCTCATCAGGTCTTCAACGCCTTGAGAACACACAGCATGGATCTCTCGGCATGTCTGGACGAATCTGCCACGATGACCAATGTGGCATCTTCTTTCCTATCTGCCGGACTTTCTGTGGAAGACATCGCTGTTCTTTTCTGCGGAGACTTCAAGATGACGCAACGCACACTGATGGATCTGACGGACGAAAGGAGTTTGGCTTCTGCAGGAGACGATCCCGTACAGAAGATGCGTCGAAGAGGTCGACTGGTGTCCTACGGCTACCAGAGGGATAACGGTGATATCATCTACGTTTTCAGTGGCATCACAAAAACGGTCGGAAACGCGGTGGCGGCATTTCTCGATTCTGATTGGGGACTGAAGCTTGCATCAGAATCTGGTGACGCGCATACAGAATCTGTGAAGGAGGCGTTGATCAGTCTGCAGTTCATTGCGTTGCCTCTTCTGATGATCAGACAGAATTTCAGCTTCCTGTCTTCGCTTCTACAACTGTCGGATTCCGTTGAGGAGCAGAGAACTGCAAAGGAACTGAGGATGGTGTGCAAGCATACCACAGACGAGCTGAAAAAGGCACGTGACGAGCTGGAGGAAGTAAAGGAGCGAAGAATCTATCATCCTATTTCTGATTCAGACTTCATGGACACCGCCTGGTGGATGCGCACTGCAGAGGGAATACAAGCCGAAGAAAGGATCGAAACATTGACCAACAAGAAAAATGAACTCGGAGAAAAGATGATGGACGCAGACGATCGGCTTCGTCGATTGCAGCCCAAAATCTGTCAGCGTCTCTCGTCTTCCCTACGGGATCTGTTGCAGGACGGACTGCATTGTCTCAGTCGTATCTTCGGATACGAGACAGAATACTTTGAGAGTTACTTGAAGGCAGAAGACGACATTGCGGACGCTTATGCATTATTAATCGAGGACGCCGCCCGTTCCGGTCTCGTGATGTTCAGGGATAGTGATGGCATTCACTCAGAATGGATTATCGCGCTTGAACAGTTGTGTCGAGAACTGGATGCATTCAAGCGCGAGCAGCTGTCAGATCTGAACATCGGAGATCCTTTCCGCAACGCTCTGCAGTCTCTTTGCACCGTCGCCTCTCTTGGATCCAGACGCATCATGCAACTCATCTCCCGCAACTGTGCGAAGGAGTCTGTGAATATGCTGCGCGTCACCGATCTGGAGAGAAGGTTCTTGGATGGATGTGACACTCTCAGAGACGTGTGCATGGATCGCTCCTTTGATGAAGACAGCATCGCAAAAGCATCAGAAGACCTCCTGAATGTTCGAGAAGATCTCCGCATCCTCCGAGGCAGACTTAGACAGGATGGGGCGTTGCGGTCTGCCGTGGAATACACCGAAAACACAGCGCTGCGAATTGTGGGACACTACAATGCCCTTGTCGATGCACAGAATCCAGTGACCTGGTACAGGAAAGCGGTAGAGAGCGGAAGACTTCCTCCGTTACGTTCACACGAGAACAGCAGTTTTCAGAAGGACCTGGATCGCTTGCCTTCTCTCTGGAAGAGCTGCGCCGCTGGAATCAGATCGGCAATGGAGACCGACTCTCTGTCGAATCCTTTCCAGCTTCTCTCTTTGATGGACAGTCACATCTCGGAGAATGCTGATCTCTACCAGAGTGCATCCTGCTATGCCCATCTATTCTTCCGGAGCATGGCGGAAATGCACCTTACGGTGCACGATCTGTCAAATGGGCAATCACATTGCGGCATGACAAACGAAGAATCTCAGTGCTTCCGGGAAGTTTTTGATGTCGGCGCCAACCTGTCGGATATGAATCTGGCACACGCAGAGGTGTCCCAGGTCCAAGAAACCTTCGCGAGTCTGGAGAATGGATTCAAAAGACTATCAGGTGTGATGATCCAGACACGTAGAAATTCAAAGCCCCTGTTGATTCAGTACATGGGAAATCTGCGCACACAGTGGTTCTTGCAATGCGTTCTCTGCATCACTAGATCTCTGCAGAAGAAAACGAATGCCGACCAATCCTTCAAGCCACTGTCTGAACGCCTCGCTGCTGCAAGATACAAGGATGATCATCTCAAGTCTGCCATCATCTTGGCCGATTTTCAGGATGTGACGTCTCTCCAGGCCACTCTATCGCAAGCGAACATGGCCACCGTCATGAGGGATTTCTCAGATCACGAGATCGAAGTTCTGATGACCGCGGCGACCCTTTTGTCCCAGTTGCTGTCTGGAGCAGGGCGGAAAATGCTGAAGAAATGGAGAGAGTATCACGCCCTTCCTTCTTCAGTGTCCCTCGAAGTGCTCGAAAAGATGGTGAGAGTCTCCAAGGATCTCATGCAGACAAACGTTCCAAGTATACTGTCTGCGAATCTTACCTTCGATGAATCAGCTGAATGCATCCTGGAAACAACGAGCAGTTACCTGATGCAACTCTGCCGGACGATCTCAGGAGACATGCGCGAATCCAGCAGTGCCCTGATTGGAAAACTCGGAGCGTGTTTCAAAGAGGTATCGCTGCGTCAGTCGGCATGTCAGGATTGCGATGAGCAATACAGGATGCAAATTTCGAAGCTCCTCAAAGCCGAAGAACAAATAAAAGCCGCCGAAAGAAAAGGATGGGAAGATTTGTGGATCCAAAGCAAGAAACGGAAACAAAGACTTGGTCAGCAGTTGCGCCTCAAAGCAAAAGAAACTGCAAAACTGTATGCCGAGTTCTGGCGCGAGGTTGATGCATGCTATCGAAGAGAAATGCAGCCGAAGTGGTATGCCACTCCGAGATCGGTGTATTTGAATCAGAGCAAACGATTACAGGACATCTTGGAAAAGCAAGAATCTGTTCGACAGCGAAGCACGGCTCTAAAGCCGATACGTCTGAAAAAGATAGGACTGAAGCTTGTTCCGCTGGCCGTCGAAGTGGATTCCTGGAACATCGGCGTTCAGTTGTTTGAGTCATACGGAGGTCAACTGGAGGTGACATGTGAAGGAGGGGAGGGTGGTCCCTTTTACCTTGACGGTGTCATCCAGCCTAGCCCTACTGACAGCATGACGTTTGTCGTTTCAATGCCAGCGCGCTTCAACCTTGTGATCATAGTTTCGGTAGATCACTGCATCCATTCGATACGGCGATTTCCTTTACACCAGCTTTGTCGTTCTCATCAAATGACGGCTCTAATCGGTTCACCTGGAGGATGCAATATTGAATTCCGTACTGCGGCGCATTACATGTACATGGCGGTGCCCTTGTCTGTAATTTGGAATCCAAGGACGTCTATGTATGCACATGCAGCGGAAGTCTGTCAGTCGTTTATCGAGCGACTCCAGAATCATTATGAAGAATATGATCATCTGTACGGAAAGTTTGAGGGCTGCCACGCGAATGAAAACGAATCCCAGAGACACTTGGAAGAAGCAGATCGAGCACAAAATCTCCAACAGAGCGATCAGACATCTATGGAAAATTCGTGGCACGCAAAAGCCGTGATGCAGGGCAAACGATTTGCAGAAGATGTTTCACGAAGACTAGAAGAGGTCCTGGACAGTCTCAATGCCGCAGAAGCTCAAACGCTGCGACTGAATCCGATTCGTGACGGAATCGGGAAGCTGTTTTGCAGTCTTCAATCTCCTCCAGCTGTGTCTTCGCATCCGGGAATGATACTGGTGACGACCGACGAGTCCTCACTGGCCAATGTCCAATCAGGACAGATGGGGCTCATATGGAATGCCGAAATGCAGACGATGTTAGAAAAGCTTAACTACGACGTCGATGCACTGCGACGATACGGAAACGAAGCCGTGAGCATCTTGCTGGAGCTTTATGTCATTGCAGTCTGTCAACATGCGATTGGTGCTGCATCTGAAGAGAAGTTGAAGATGTGTGAGAAGCACCAGCAGGAATGGAAGACCCTTCTCGAGAAGGTTCTTTCTCCATTCGATCAAGAGATGATGCTGCATCGCGAGTCGCATGTGGAAATGGCTCTGTCCATGGGAAGATCCCGAACATGTTTCGTAAGACTAGTAAAGCAACTCGGCGAGAGAATGGAAATCACCCAAAGGCTGGGAACCACAGCCATGAACATTCTCCCCAGAACACAGATGGGACACTCCTCCAAGATTACGATCTGTGAGGAAGACGGCATGTTATCTTTGAGCAGTCCAGACTGCGCCGTGGACTTTGGCGCGGTCCTATACCAGAAGGACATTCCACTGTCGACACCGAGCACGCATGTCTACACGGTCGAGGTGGAGAATCGCACGAGCGAGGAAATCCGTGTCCATCTCTCGCCAGTGGATCCATCTTCTCAGGCTTTTTATGGAACAGCATCGACAGATGTTACTCTGTATGGAAAGACCAGTTGGCACTTCAGATTCGGCATAGATCCTGGTGTCACTGGGCAGATCGCAGAATCGTGGAAGATAACATCTTCCGATGGAAGACTGGATGCCAGATTCAAGATGATCATCGAAGTCCAGAGACTTGCCGTGCAGCTCAGCACAGACGCCATCGATCTCGGCACTGTCATCACCAACTCTCAAGACATCGAACAGACACTGCACATCAAGAATGTGACAGACTTTCCTCTCTTGGTCAAGAGTCAAGTGCAGTTCAGACGCACGCGTACTCAGTTCACTCTCTCTCCTCAGTCCTTCCATCTGGACGCACGCAGTTCTCAGTCCCTGACAGTGACGATGCATCCTGGTGACATGGATGAGGATGTCGACAGCAAGATGGTCCTCGGCATCGTCGGCAATATGAGATACATTCCGATGACAGCCCAAGTTACGCGACCGCTGTACGAGTTGGAGACTGACACAGGAAACAAGATTGAAAGGATGGTGTTCCGTATGCCGGTGGTCCCACCTTGGAAGAAAACAAAGGCTGTCATTCGAATTCGGAACACAGGAACAGTTCCTGTTATCTATCGTTTTATTCCGGCATCGTCTCTTCTCAAGATTCGTGGAACTTCTGGTATTGTCCATGTTCGTGAGACATCTTCCGATATCTCGCTTTCAATGAGGCGCCCTTTTGCAAATCGATTGCGGCAGGAACTCAGAATTCGAATCGTCGGATGCCTCGAAGAAAGACTCGTGATCGAAGGAGAGTGGATGGAACCGATACCGAATTTCCTGAAACATAATGTCAACTTCGAAGTCCGGCAAGAGCATGTGGATATCATTGCACAGGGAAGCAGATCCATCACACTCGAGGAAACGAATACGGTTGAAAACAAAGCTGGTGTCCATGTCAACATCTACCCTCCTATCAGCAGGAATTTCGAGTTTGATCAAGATTGCTACTCGCTCGATCCGAACAGTAAAGTGAAAATCGTCATGTATTGGAAAGTGCAGACCCTGAAGGTGAAGCAGTCCACCGTTGTCTTCTGCACTGAAAATCAGAAGAAGATAAAATTCACTGTGTGTTTGGTCATGCCTAAGTTCAACACAGTGATCTGCCATCCTCGCAGTCTCTTCTTCAATCCTCTCAATGTCAGCCAAAAAGAGACGAGAAAACTGGACATACTCACTAAGAAGCCTACTCTGATCAAGACCCATTTGGTAGAGACGCCCCAGATTCAGTCCTTGTCGCTGAAGTCGAAGATGGCCGTGGGAGGAACAGGTTCCAGCAAAAAGGGACCTTGGATATTCGGCTCAAATGACATGCCACAAGAGTTTCATCCCAATTGGAACTGTGTGGTCACGCAGATTGAACTGCAGACTGGCACGTCAACCGGATGGATCGTAGAGACGTTGCAGATTCAATCGGAAGATGACTTCTTGATCAAAGATGATCTGTCACTGTGCCTGCCGCTGACACACAATGTGGTTCTCCTGGCGTATGTTGGACACGCTTCCTCCGCTGCTCGGCAGATGATGAACTTATGTGCAGAATCCAGTGAAATCAGCAGCTCTCCGAGGAGTGATTGGGAAAACCGCATGTCAAATCTTCATCTTCTCTCTGCGCTTCAGCTGCACCATGCATCCACTGTCCAAGCGTTCTGTTTTCTGCTGCTCAGCGAAATGTTCATGCTGAAATCTGACTGGCCGTTATCCGATGAGCAAGCTGAACATATTCTCGAAAGCGATCCTGAAGACATCCCCAGCGAATGTGCTCAGTATGCAGGAGATTTGTTTCGGGAATTGGATGGTATCCGTGATACTTCTCAGAACCTCAAAGAGTATTTTGAGCGTGCTTGCGTGCCTTTTCGGGATGGAAGACGGCCACGCTTTGAAAACATCTGTCTGCCTTCCTTCATTCTGGATAATCTCTCCCCTGGTCTGCGAAGGATGGCTGTAGCTCTGTACATGCTGCGAGCAGACTGTCGCGAAGATCAGCAATGGAAGGCCGCCATCGCATGCCTCAGCGATACCTTTACGGATGAACCAAGGGCATGTCTGTTTGAAAAGTGCGGCAGAGAAATATGGGAAAGCAGATCCCAGAATGAACAACGGACTATGAAGAACTGCCTCGAACGAGTGAAGAGCATACTTGTACATGACGTGAATGAACGTATCGAGTTCTGTGAAATGATGGAGGGCGTGCTGCAGTGTGGAGATGGAGTCCAGGATTCCGAATCGTTCGGTCAGCGCATTGCCCAGAGCCTCACTGAGCTGTGCCCTACGATCCCGCCAGCAGTCATCACGAATCTGATGACCATGAAGACATGGAGTACAGCGGAGATTGACCTCGTTGCCCTCAAACAGTATCTGGCGAACGCAGAGACGAAGGGCGTGATAGACGGTTTGTGCTCCAGAACCGCAGCAGGCGTTTTCGATGCATTCTGCGTCTTGGCCAAGATCAGAGGAGGTGGGACTGGAGAGGCCGTTGTCCATCATCTGCTGAGCGTGCTTCTTGGCAGAAAAAGAGATTCTGACAATCCTGTCGGTGTGGTGGGCACCCCTATGGATTCGAAGAACATCACTCAGAAGATCCTACAGAGAGGGAATCTCGAAGAGCTCGTATATCCTCTGTCGATGCTTCACACGGGGAACTACAGAACCTTGCAGCACAGAAACCGATACGTCCAACAGATCGCAATCGAGTTGTTCTTTGGGCAGATGGATGACACTGACATTCCCAAAGAGAATCTGGGGTCACTCAAAGAAGGTGTACAGAGGATCATCAGCAGCACGCTCGACATGGACACAGCAATCTCTGAAGAATTGCATGGATTCACGGAACATCATCGTCAGGAGGCTCTGAAGCGCAGCATGTCCGAGATTGTGAAGCTCGATGTCGTCAGTGAGGGAAGCCATGGACTAATTGCTCCACTTAGGAGCATATTAGTTCAATGGTTCAGTCTGGAGACCACCAAGAGTTCTGACATTCGGAAAGAGATTTTGGACAAGAAGGAAGAAACTCTGAGGCAGGCGCTTATGGTTCTCAAGCCCGAGACTCTCTCAAGCAGCACCAATCCATTCGACTTGGCCTCGAGAGTTCTCCGGTGTGCTGCAGCCGTGAAGACGACAGAGATCGCGAAACCTGAGGTGGTGAACGGGTTGACACAAGCGGCAGCCGACTTCACACTAAGCAGTGTCCTGTCTCTCTGCAGAGCACTGGCTCAAGAGATCTCCGGCGTGGATGTTCTATCCGCTGTTCTGGATCTTGTGGAAGAAGAGCGAGAGAGCGAAAGCCTGAGGAGGGAAATCGTAGAAGCCGTCTTTCCAGAGGAGCACAGCGATTTGCTCCTCTGTGCCATTGATCCCTTCATCAATGGCGGCACAGAGATCGACGACGAGACCCGCGACAAAGAGGCGTTCGATACACTCGTGTCTCTGCTGAAGCTCGCCAGAGCCAAAGAGTCTGTCAGTAAGATAGACGAAGAGAAGAGAATGATGCTTTCTGGCCTTCTCGAAATCAAGTCACTCGTGGATCAGATTGCATCTCTCGAAAAATGGAGCGACTGCAGGAAGAAGAGTGACGTCCTGAAAGAGATCTTCTTCAGCTTCTATGCATGTGTCATTCCGGATGAGCTCTCCGCCGAAGCCCGCATCTTCAGCAGGATGGCACTCCTTCATTCATTGTACCGATACTTTGCCGGCGACGTCTGGAAGCAGAAGGAAGCTCTTCACGTCACGCGGTCTGTCAAGCTCGAATTTGAGACGGCAGTTGTCCCAGATGCATCGTATCAAGCAGCAATGAGCGATGATGAGGATGAGGGCAAGGGCGTCTCTGTGACAGAAAATGTGTCTAAGGTGCTGGATGGTGGTGGTAGTAGTAGTGAGACTGCAGTAGGAAAGTCCAGTGCTGTTCCATTGACAGTTGAAACAGACTGGAAGTGGTTCTTGCCGTCCATTGATGTCCCAACCAGTCAAATCGCCCTTTTGTCAAAAAGTGCCTCACACGATTCTGTCGAGAGAGATGGATCAACCGAGATCAAATCCAACGATCTGCCTGAGTCTTCCACGGCCGTGCCTGCAAACTCCTTCCAGAGCCTGCAGACAGTGGAGGCCGCTCTCAAAGATGTCTCGCAACGTCTCAAGATTCAGGACGTTTTGGAGGGTCTCCACGATGAAGGCAATTTCACGATCATGACGTTCGGTGACATGACACATGCCATTGTCCATCTGAAAGAAACGACTGAGCAATGGTGCGTTCTCTTCGAAAAGGCTGTTCGCCTTTGTCGCCATTCGAGGCAGGAAGAAGACATGATGGTCGAGAGCCGAATTGTGTGTGCAGGAATTGATATTAGTTTCCTTTTCCAGTTTCTGCGACAGTACCTTGAAGACTTCAGCCTTTTCCAGATGCCAGATGCTATGCAGCCCGTCTACCGCAGCGTCGTGCATTGCTTGAATGCGATTCCCAGGAAAAAGCTTCCGAAGGAACTCAGAAGTCTCATGGAGGAAGCTGGAGCCACAGAGGCATTCCATGGATACACTATTGACTTCAACATGCCTCCAACGAACGTCCATCACTCGGGCACATCTTACGGAAGACCGTCAACTTCTGATTCCGCACGAAAAGCACGAAGACCTGAGGCTACCCGTTTTGAAATTGGCATGCAAGATGGTCCAGATCCGGCCCAGGACAAATCGAGTTTCTATGACTTCTTGAAATCGACGGCCGCGATGGATGGATCTCAGACAAAAGACAAAGTCTCTGTGGTGCTGGAGGGAACCGTGGACATCAAGATCGACTCGGATGCGAAAATCTGGACAGCCGGAACCAGAACAGGGCCAACGGAAGATGCAGTGGACGATGTCAAAGCCACAGGGGCATTTAAGCTCCCGGATCATCTGGCATGGAGTACTATAGGTGTTCTTGGACAGACCGCCTCTTCCGGCGAAAGAATCCAAAGAATTCCAAGTGTCCAGGAAGATTATTTCGACCTCTTCACCGGGGCCGCAGATGACGACGCTGCATTGATTCGCGTAGGGGTCGATTCCAGCCGCGAAGCTGCCCGTAAACGAGTGGAACAGATGTCTCAGATGCCATCTCTTTACCATCACGACCAAGAAATCAGCGCAGCTGCGAACCTTCATCCGGTGGAAGATCCAGTCCATCCAGAACCGACGCGCCTCGACAACTGGACCTATCAACTGCTGCTGGACAATGCCACTTTCACCAAGTGCCTGAAGACAATGATGCATGGATTGGAGAGGGGTTACACAGAGCTTTACAAAGCTGTCGCCGAAAGGCATGTGATCGAGTGGTGTCTGCTCGTTGACAATTCGGGATCCATGATCACCAAAGAACACCAAATGAAAGAAGCTCTTGTACTGGTGATGGAGATGCTCCACAGATTGGAGTTCCACTTTGCCGTGGCTCTCTTCGGCGACAGCGCCTCTCAGCGAATGCAGAAGCTCATCAGAGATCCGTTCACTGTCGACGTCGGACAACAGATCATCGATGCTTTCACTTTCGACGAAGGAACATTCCCTGCATCAGCCGTCAGAAATGTAGCGCAGAAAGTGTGGCCATTGAGTCTCTCCCAGGAAGAAAAGAGACAGCATCACAGAGTGATGCTCATGATTGTTGATGGCTTGACTCAGGAACGGAAGAGGGAGGACTATCTGTCCGTGTGCAGAGAGAAGAACATCAGCTTGGTGGTCCTCAATATCCACGATGACCTGCAAAAGGATTTGATGAGTTCCATCAGAGCACTGTGGACGAGCGTCGGTGCGCAGTTTGCCATGCTCCATGTGGATGAAGTCGATGCACTGCCAAAAGTTCTCGTCAGTCTGATCGAACAGCAGATGGGTATCATCTACCAAAGCATCACGAATTCTCCCCTGCCTGCATCTGCAACGGATTCTGTCCCAGTCGTCCAAAACATTCCCGAAACCGATTTTAGAGACGTCGACTTCGATGCTATCTGCGAAGATTTTGGCAAGAACGTGTTGCCTGTGCTGCCAGAGGGGTTCACCAGGGAAGACTTCATCGAATGTGACTATCGTCCAGGCGTCATTCCCTTCGCAGAGGAGATGGGCCGACGGGTCACGAAAGAGATCGAACCGATCGACGTTGAGAAACTGGCAGACGAACTCCAAAGGCAGTACGACGCCCTGCTGACCAATTCGAATGCGAGAGAGCATCTGAAGGCGGCCGAGAAAGCCTGGATGCAGACCGAGGAGCGTCTGGGATCCGAAATCGGTCGCGTGGCCGAAGCCTTGGAGAGCTACCTTCCACACAACGTCTTCAACCGAAAGAGAGCGGATGTGAAGGGACCGACGATTCACATTCCTGGATACATCAAGCATCTGGCGACACAAGGAAGCGAGAAGAAGATCTTCGCGAACAAGAAGGGAGGTGGAAGGGCAGAGTACGCCGTCGCGCTCCTCCTGGACATCTCTGTCTCGATGAAGCACGGAATCAAACAAACGTGTGCTCTGGAAACACTCTTCCTGATGATTGGGGCACTCCAGCAGATGAACATCGACAACTTTTCCGTGGTTCTGTTCGCCGAACAGATTTATCCGATTAAACTGCCGGATATGGCGTGGGAAGATGCGTGCATCGCCATGCTCATGAAGATTGTAGAGCAGGCACATGAGCCTGCGACCATGGATGCCGATGCACTGCTCTTCTCCGAGGAGCTGTTGGAATCCAGCAACGTAAGAGGACCCAAGAAGATCTTTATCATGACGGACGGCTATGGAAGCTCTGGTGTGCGACTCGCCTCCGCTTTGTCCAAACTTGAAGTGTCAGGAATCGATGTTCTGGCGATGAGCGTTGGCCCCGAAGTCTCCTTTGTCAAGAACTGCTACAACAAATGGATCACAGCTGCCTTTCCTCATCTGTTGCCGAATGCCATCGAACGAATGGAGAATGCCACGCGGACGGCGGCTCATAAGCAGAATGCGAGCCTTGGGGAACCTATGGTCTGGCTGAACCTTCGCCTTCTCCCAGAAAGCACGAACGAATCCGTCCGAGACATTCTCGAGAAGCAAGAAGCAGTGTTCTCCGACTTGGCACCTATGCGTGAAGAGAGAGAAGCACGATTGATACGTGGCAACAGACCATCCAGGATGTCAGTGGACATTTGCTTCTGCATGGATTGCACTGGATCTATGGGCCCTTGGATGAAAGCCGCCGTTGACCAAATCAATGTAAGGCTCACATCTTGGCTGGCAGTCTTAATGTCTTTTGTCGGCAACGTTTAGGTGATTTGCAGTACCATCTCTGAAAAGATCCAGGAGAAGCATTCTCTCGTGGAATTGGTTTTTAATTTCGGCATGGTTGCCTACAGAGATTACGGAGATGGTGATCGGCACATATGCCCTTGTCCCTTTGCACAAGGGCCAGATAATGTGCGCCAATTTCTCTCGCAGCAGAAAGCAGGAGGAGGAGATGATCCGGCAGAGGACGTCCTTGGAGGTCTGAATGCTGCCGTAGAGTTGGAGGGATGGAGCAGCAAAGTGAGATTCTGCATTCTCATTGCCGATATCCCTGGACACGGAAAAGATCTGCACACGAGTGAAATCAAGGACAGGTGACCATCGACACTGATCCCTGCTCCGTTTCCAAAAGTTCTGTGCATAGATTTCTAGATGGCGATCCCCGCGGACTCACTGCTGAGGATACAATGAAGAGAATGCGAGAGAACAAGATCCACTTGCTTTTCTGCAGGATCACGAAATACACTGATATGATGATTGAGAAATTCAAGGCATGCTATGATGAAGGGAAATACTGTTTGGAGTCTAGGGATTTGGTGCCGCAAGAGGGGGCCTCTTCAACATCCAAAGTCGTCACAGATCAGTTCGGAAAGATCATTGGTGACATGTGCTCGAATGTCATTGTCGTCAACTTTCTTTAGCCTTTGCACCAACAAACAAACACGATTGATTCTCATTTTTTGAAACCGATATCATTTTTGCAGTGCTTTACGAATGGGCACACCTTGAAACATGAACGTGGAACCTTGAAGGGAAAGTCTTGCGTCCAGTGGCGTCGAGACCAAGTTCTCTTGTTTAGCCCAGTCCATGAAAACTCTTCAGATCCTCGATCGATTGCTGTATTGAGCTGAACAAGTGGTCATGTAACAAACACCACAGTGTGGGTACGACATGATGCGACGGCACGGCGTCACGTCAGCTCTTTCCTTCCGGATTCTGCTTGCGGCTATGGATGATGCCAATCTTCAGCTGGCACGCACTTTGATCTCCAAGAGCTACGTCGATCAAGGCGCCCAGGCGCTCCGTGGACGCAGCAAACGCATTAAGTCTCTGCTCTCCGAGAGAAGGATTCCAAGAGAGGGCTGGGACGACTCAACAATCCAATCTCTCCTGCATGTAGATGTTAGACCTCTCACACATTCTCACTCCCATTGCACAGGATCTTTCGGCCATGGACTCTAACAACTTTCCAGGAAATGTCGGCGTCGGCGAAAGAGAAGGCAGACTCATAGCACCTCTTGTCGCACAACGGACGTTCAAGTCACTCCTGGTGCTTCGACACGTAGGATCTCTGGGAGTGGTCTTGTCGTACAGTATGGCTCACGGAATTGGTCGCGCTGGAGATGTGACTGCTGAGCAGCCCAAGGCAGCCGGATCATCGTTGATGGCGAAGCTGACCTGTCTTTTGGCATCGCATGCATTGGATTTGGCAGGAATGAAAGAACTCGGAACGGTCACGGTGTTGCCACTTGCCACAGGAATGGCATTGACCATGACCTTGTTAGCTGCAGCATCTCTGAGGCCCAGCAAGGTCACACCTCATCGCAAGCTGCGAAAGCAAAGGGCCGATCTTTCTCCCACAGGCACGATACGTCATCTGGCCACGCATCGACCAAAAGACCTGTCTGAAATGCATTGTCTCGGCCAATCTGATTCCTGTCGTGATCGAGAATCGTATCGAAGGGAATGATCTGCTGACGGATGTCGCCAAGATCGAAGAGCAGTTGTGGGAACTGGGTGCAGCGAATGTGGTGTGTGTTCTGTCTACCAGCAGCTGCTTTGCGCCGCGGGGGTGTGACCTCCTTATCGACATTGCGAAGCTCTGCGCCCGCCACGACGTTCCCCATGTCATCAACAACGCCTACGGTGTCCAATCCTCTTTCATCTGTCGGTCCGTTTAGCTTCCCAGCAGCTTCCGTTTTGCAGTGTACATTGCTGACTGATTACCTAGGGAGATCACTGCGGCGGTGAGGCGCGGTCGAGTGGATGCCATCGTACAGAGCACAGACAAGAACTTTATGGTACCAGTGGGAGGGTCTATCGTCGCTGCACCGGCTCAGAGACCGGAGTTGCTGTCGTCTATCAATGCCTCTTACCCAGGCAGAGCATCCGCCTCTTCACACCTGGATCTCTTTATCACTCTTCTGCACCTGGGAACAGAGGGATGGTTGCACGTACAGTCCATAGATTTCCGCGGACCGGTCCTTAAACAATGATACAGCTTTTGAAGGAGCGCGAAGAGATGTTTGAATATCTGAAACGCGAGATTGACGACGTCACTAAAGAAGTGGGCGAAGTATTGGTGGCCCATCCGCGGAATCCGATCTCTTTGGCTGTGACATTGGATCACTTGGATGAGGGAGGGAATACACAATCTGTGACCTCTCTGGGTTCCCAACTCTTTACAAAGTCCTATCGTTGCGTTTCACTTGTCAAACAACGGGTCCTTTTGTCTTAGATCCGTCTCGGGGACACGTGTCGTGGCAAAAGGCACAAGAAAAGACGTGGCCGGGTTCTCATTTGGCAGCTACGGAGCGCATCACGATGCTTATCCACACCATTACTTAACAGCCGCAGCTGCTTTGGGATCAAGAAAAGAGGAAATTGATCGTTTCATTCACAAACTAAAGGCTGTGTATATTGCCGCCCGCAAAAACAAACACGCTCCATAACTCAAGACTGAATTGATTTTCATTGCGATGGCCACTGAGAACACATTTCCCAGATGTCGGACAAGTAGAGCTTAAGCTTCTCAGCCGCGGCCATCTCCTTGCGGAGAAGAGTGGCCTAGAGAGCAATGGTCTCCTGTTTTCTGAGCGCCACCTGTTCCATTCCCTTACAGCAGGACCACTCTAAACATCCAGACTGGGATTCGAAGAGAGGGGGCGGCCGGGCAGTACTGAGGGAGGGGGCGGCCGCTGCTGAGATCTCGAATGGAATTAAAGATGCACTGGATAACGTTCTCGATGTTCTGGCAATGCCGTTGGAAATCATCTGGCGGCATCAGTGCCTGTGACAGATCCGACGCCAACTCACAGAACTCTGTGGAATTCAGCATTCACCTGCACAAGATCCAGCCAGATATGCAGGTTTGCTTTTTCGATCGAGAGGCGTGCCATGCCATTCAGGAACCTGTAAAATGCGTCTTCGACAGTTGATAACTGTCCGACGGTCCACGACCACTAACCACCATAGGCTTTTGCGCAGACTTAGATGCCGATTTGAGACAGACACGGACGAGAATGGCTCCACAAAGAGAAGGCATGCATTCTAGAAGAAATGGCAGAGATGACAAGCGATCTTGCTGCACATGTGACGACGCGGGTCCAGGTTGCTGACCTAAAGGCGTTGCCGGGTACTGGGGAGCAACCACATTGGGAATGACAGTATCCGATTCGATATAGATTCTCGGTAAGGGGACGGAAATGCAACGAACAGGTCATGGTCCCTGCTCGATTTCAGCTCATGTATTAATTGGAGGCAGAAAGTGCGCAGAAAAGTCGACAACAGACCGTTGAAAACCAAATCCCAAGCTGGTTCGATAAGCAGGCAAGTAACCTAAGGAACATTTATATTCCCCGTGCTGCTTCGGGGGATCAGGAAGTCTTCCAGAGCTTCAAATGGAACTTCTCCACGAGCTGCAGATAGCCGAAGGTGCTCAAGTGGCTTTGCCACAAGTTTCGCCTCGCAGCTGGCTGATTCTCTGATCTCAAGGCTTTAGGTAATTGAGCCTCTGACTTAACTGACTCGGCGTCATCCGTCACGATATAGCAATTTGTCTAGAAACTCAGCGCGCCCTCATGTCACATGAGCGCCTGTCACTCGAGCACATCTCCCATTAATACCCTTTTCTTGACAGATTGAGGCATGTGATCTGAGACGCTTGCCATGAAATCATGCTAACATTCTTTCTGTATAAATATTGACTGATTCTTTCCGGCTTATCGATCACTTGATAGATTATGCAAGCGCGACTCTGGGAAATAATGACCATTTTTTCTCAAAAAATGTTGTGTTTTTATGATTACTCCAGGACATCAAGTGATCAGGGCTCTCCGGTGAGCGTCTTCGCTGTTTCCTCCGTTGTGGCACCGCCCATGAGAAGAAGGTCGTCGGCATAAGCTTGTAGGTGCACGCCTGGATCCTTCGGCATTTGCTAGACTTCGTTTATTCCCAAAATGAGCAACAGTAGTTGTTATGGAAGAAGAGAAGAGGAAGGATATAGGAAGTGAAGTCAAATCAAGCCGCCAGCAGAGCGTCGTATGACGTCAGCATGACGTTAGACTCGCGTCATGCAGGGTGGCATAAAAATTGGGGGTTTTCTTGTATCAGACTCAGCCTTTTTAAACACACGTTTACGTTCTCTTTCTCTCGCACCAAAATCCGCCGTATCAAGAGACTCAACGGCGAGCCCTGTGAACCCCCCTTTGCTTCCGTGTCAACGCATAGTGAGTATCTTCCAATCTTAAGTCGTGCGGATCATTCTTGTCGGGCATATGAGATAGATGCCTGTCTGATTTTGGCTATCTGGGATAGGCAATTGGAAAAATAAGAACGCTTTCAATCAGGGTACTGGTGAATTGTACAACGACGGCATTTTGAATTCTCCCTTTAAGATTTCTCAACTTTGTTTGTTTTCTTCGATTATGTTCGCTTGTCTTCCGGCGCCAGTACAACAATTCTTTGCGGAAAGAAGCGCGTCAGTTGGTCAGGTATAATAGAGCATTAAGTGTGCTCATCGTCTCTAGTAGATATGTTCTGCTAATTTTGTCGAACGTGGCATTCAAGTCAAGAGCCAATCCATAAGCCACTTCCCCTGCTTGTGTGCGGTCTTCGATCTAGTCGGTGACTGGGACGAGGGCTTCAAACGTTCCCCTGGCAGGACGGAAGTCCAATTGGCATGAGTTAAGAACCTCTTTGCTTCCCGCCGAAATTTATGGCGATTGACAACCGGCGTTTTAACACAGTTGGCGAAAGAATCGAGCAGGCTGATCGATCTCAAGTTGAGACGGAGTTTCCGGGGTTAAAAATAACTGTTTGATGGCTATTGATCGAGACACTTTATCCTTCGGTTGATCATAACAAAGATTCTAACTAGAAGTTAGTTAGCGAAACTCTGGTTTAACGCAAAGGAAAAAGACCCACACTATGCAACGTATTGTGACAACAATATTAAGTGCAACGAATGTAATCTAAGCTCTTGTAAACGCTGCTTGTAATTTGGGCACTTGCCAGACAAAAAAATATATTGCAGAACTTCACATTCCTAAATTGCATGGCCGAAGGATGTCAAGAGTAGATTACAGACGTTGCATGGAAAACGATCTTGAACGTCAAGGAAAGGATGATTGCGACTAGTAGATAACGGATATCCGTCCGCCTTAGTTGCGTCGAAAGAGTAAATGTCTCATTGCCTTGCTGCCTGGAAATGTGCCTTCGTTTTATAGATTTAGAGCTTCGTTGGGAGCATTTTACTTATGAGGAAACTTACAATATGCCACACCACAACAATTGGACACATCCAGACCAAAAGCTGCGCGAAAGGGACACCCGAACTCTACAGTCTGTGCAATTTCTTTTCAGAAAAAAGCCATATTCGACGGGAAGTAACGCCAATGACGAAGTTTACAAGTCATACATTTGTTTTGCGTATCTCGCTCTTAAGTACCTTTTTCAACTTAGAAGTTCGAAGATAACGTGGTGGCGAAAGAGAACGGCCACATATCCCTCCAAAAACCCAAACCGCAGTTGTGAAGCAAGTGTTTCTCTTTCAGGCAGTTCGGAAACAACCTTAAAAGACTTGGTGATGTGTTAAACCGCGAAAAGTGAAACGATTCTTCAGCAAAAATAACATTTCTTTTGCACGGAAACCAACCAAATGCGCGTTTAAGTAACATTTTTTGAGCCGGGAGATGAAGCTGTAGTCTCTAGGGGAAATACTATATAAGAAACAATGACTGAGTTAAATAAACTGATAACATTGACCTTGGCCCACTAGACCTTCTCCTGATTCGTCTGAAATAGTTATTGTGCGGATGGGCTTAATCAATCTATCTGCGAAAAAGTAGGTAAGTCTATCTGCGATCGAAAAGTATCGCCAAAGCGACGGGATGTCTGATCGGGATGCAAAACAAAAAACACTAACGATGATGATGTGACAAAAAAGTCCATACATTGTCATGGATGACGGGAGACTTATAAGGGATCAGCAGGGAGATAGAGTCTATTACAGAGCAAGGACAGAGCACTTGCTATACTCTGTAGGCACAAGACAAGTTGAGAAAAAAACAGGCATGCAGCAAACTTCGGTAAAACCGTCATAAACACCGCTTTTACCAGGAAAACCTCATTTCGAAGTTGAAGACACGTTTGATAGCAACAAACAAAAGCAGACATGAATGTAGCGAGTGCGGTGTAGTCGAACTCGACGCTGCTGCAATGGAGAAGAGACATTGCAAGTCAAAGATCATTGATGCCTGGATGACGAAGACGTGTCCAACAGGTCAGGCAAGATAGATATCCCATCTATGCATAAGTAGTACATAAGGAAGGATATATGATGAAGCTTCTTAGCTTGTGATTTCGGAGCATGTTTAGATAAACCTGAACATTGGCAAGAAGAGACAAAACAAATGGGTCCTTGACAAGCTGCCTTATCGTCTTCCATTCGTTTCAGAGTGTTGCGAGGTTGTTGACTCTCACATTTTCGAGGGATTGATCCCGATTGCGACTCCCACTGACTTAGGTTTGAATATGTACGAATCATAATTTAGCCGACCGAAAAGAAAGAGTAACAGAGTGACGGATTTAGATTGGTCGTGAATGAATGCACGATAATCTATACAACAGTTTCTGCCAGCAGAGAAATGGTCCATAAAACCACGATTCGAGAAAACGATTTAAGATGGAAATAAGTACTGAGAAGACTAGAAGACCGGACAGGTTAATCGGTGATACAGACGAAGTAAGAGAGTTATGGAGCAGTCATGTGCATGGGCTAAGTGGGATAGGGCGACATTTAGAGGATATGCCGGGACGCGCACCGAGAAGCATCTCCATAGAATGACAGTAAGGTCAGTTGTGTATGGTGGAAGAAGACATTGTTATACAGAACCGGCTTTCCGAATATTCGGCTATGCGTAGACATTCACAAGACAGTGGTGTTACTGATGCAGTGGAACAAAGGCACGATCACTCGAATAACGTTCGGACTCGCGGAAGAGCACTTCATATGTCGCATGGGTGTTTGGTTACTTTACCATGATCCCTGTCCACGAATAAACGTCGCCGGAAACACTTGTCGTATTTTCGCGGCAATCCCCATATGGGCGTCATGCGACTCAAAAAAGGAAGAATCTCTGCAAACGTCAAACAGGCGGGGTGTTATGATGTGACGACTGTCATAACGAGAGAAGTATCGTGATGCTTCGTAGAGTCATGCAGCAACTGGATGACATTGACAGAAGAATGCCGTTATGCAGACAACGGCTTCTTCGATCACAATTAAGAACCAAAATGCATGTGCATTAGCACTATCACAAACCGCACTCGAATTGATGTTTTGATGTCCCTTGCAATCAGTACACCTAGCTCGAGTCATGCAGCAACTGGATGACGTGACCCATGGTGAAAACAGCCAGATGACTGAAACACCATACGAAAGTCAAACCATCGAATTCATCACACTACATGGCAAGATGGATGTGTTTCTTTACAGAATACATCTTTGCTGAGAGCATTGAACCAATGTATGTTTCAAAAGGTTACAAGAACATGCAGGAAAGGACAGTTATTCAAAAAACACCGCGGCTGATTTTTAAAGCAAACACCTTGCTTATCGTGTCTAGACCTTCATGTATACTCTCTGGTCTGGAGATGCGGTCCACGTCTTTTCACTGTCTGTGAAAGTGGTGATCATCTCCAGACTGACCTCGGGTTTGTCACGGGCAGCCAGGTGTCCGCACTGTTCAATCTTCAGAAACGTCAGCAGATCATAAGTCTGAACCTCACCGGCCTGTTCGCCGTTCACCTTCCAGATTTCTTTGGCTGCCTGTTTCCATTCTGCAGCCGATGTCCATTTCATGGCTTCGATCCAATCTCGAACACCTATATAATTGCAAATGAGATCCTGGTCTCCCGCATAGATCAATATCGGCAATCCTTTGTCCAGGAGTCGGGCCACTGAAGGCGTCATGTCTGTTTCTTTGTCCCAGCGAAAGGAATCATAAACTGACGTGTTGCAATGCATGTATTTTTTGTCTTCTGGAATTTGAAATCGCTTTTTCATTTGGGGCAGATTCATAAATCTTTCCAGTTTCTTCATATCATGACAGTCATCATCATCTGAGCAAGTGCGTCTGACATCGTACACATCGATATGGGGTTTTGCGTCCACTACTGGAGAGTACAATCCTTTTGAGCACAAATTAAAGGCATCCCCCGCGTAACACGATTTCATTTCAGCGAAATCTTTAAGTGCACTACAAAGAGCAAGGATAAGATTGCACATCTGCCAATGCTCCAACAGATTATTCTTGGTTTCTTCGTCAATCAGTTTCATCTCGTACCCATACACAGGGTACGAACGGTACTGCAATGAAGGATTTGTCCATGGATTACCAATAGCCATCGCCTTCAGAGGGATATGCATCTCGTCTCCCTTCTCATTGGCATCTAAGATGCGATTTGCAATTGGTGGAAGATAGTGGCCAGCATACGATTCTCCGGCAAGGAAAAGCGGCTTCTGCTTCTCATCCCGATGTTCTTCGTAGAAGGCATAGAAGAACTGGAGAATGTGTTCGGCTACCTGCTCTTCTGTCGTCACTTTGTCGTCTTCGGAACCGTAACTGAATCCCACATCCAGGGGATGGTCCACAAAGATGATGTTGTATGCCGTATCCCAGCCGTGAGGATTCCAACAGAGAGTCAGATCGTCCAGGATCCGGTATGGACCGTTCTCCAGGAAGAGACCAATGAGCGAGGAGCATCCAGGTCCGCCATTGGTCCAGAAGAGGAGCGGCGCATCAGGGTCATCGTGTCTGTTTTTGATGTACATGTAGAACATGTGACCACCGTCTGTTCCGTCGATAGTGAAGTAGCCTCCGCTGTGGGCATCTGGTTTGAGAAACTTAAAAGAATCTTCATTGACCGCCGTCGTCGACATCAGCGGCGCCATCTCGAGGTCCCACTCGACAATGCGCCCGCCACCAAGACATAAAGTCAATAGGGATAGACAGCAAAGACGCCAGAAAAGTTTCGTGGACATCGAGCGTTTTAAACGGCGATTAGTGATTCTCTCGACTCAGTTTTCCGCAAGCTTCGTTTTCAAGTCGATCAGGTAAAAGAGCCAGTGCGGCATGAAGAAAAGATCTTTGCCAGCCACCTTGCTCTACGCTGATAGTCTATCATTACGATTTCGCGTCATTAGTCTTTTGGCCACATGTGGACAGGAGTCGCGGGTACGCAGCTTGAAAATGGATCACCCTTGTGGCTTAAGAAGCGCTGCGGCACGATAAACAGTGCCTTGCCAATAGAACGCCATTGCCGATCGGTCGCAATTGCTGTCCCAAGAGCGACGTCACGACCAGAGACAGAGCTCGTTGTGGACGTCGAAAACGTATCTCCACGGACACTGTTTGAGACAGGAACCATGGATTTGACGACGACTGGAGCAACGACTTCTTTTTCGAGAGAACCACTCATCTCTGAGAAGCTCGTCGTGTTCATCCGCCATGGATTTAGTACCTGGAATGAACAGCGACGAATTCAGGCAAGAAAAGCCAACAGTCGATGATAACTCAGTGACTGTCGCAGGGAGCTTCGGAAGAGTCACTCTTGACGCCGTTTGGCGAAGAACAGGCACTTCGATGCAAGCAGGCCCTTTCTGGGCTGCATTTTGACAGGTAGATGGTTATGGATGTTTCATGCTGTCTGAGTGAGATCGTCTTTGATTAGCTGTTTCGCGAGTCCGATACGAAGAGCACTGAGAACAGCAGAGCTGGTTTGGGAAGATCGAGATGGTCCACTTGTTTTGATGGACGGCTTACGAGAAGCCGATCTTGGAATCCTACAAGGATTGAAGAATGGTATGGCGTCCAGCGCAGATAGCAGACCGAATGTTCTGTGTTGTTTAGAAGTGGCAGCGGTAGAATATGCAGAACTCTACAGGTCTTATTTCCTGTTCATATCTTGACCACCAACTGCGACATACTTACAGAGCGTGGAGAGATCAACCAGAGCATTTTTGCGTAGATGGGCGTTATCCCGTACATGAGGTGTTTGAGCAGGCACAGACGGCCTGGAAAGGTACATAACAACCCATCAATGGGGAGCAGATAATCAATTCTTGTACTGGCAGATATCCTAGCGAGTCCTGGAGTTGGTCATCTAGTCGTGACGCACAAATCGATTCTCCGAGCCATGCTGTGCACAGCATTGAGATTGCCCCCGTCCAGTTTTCGCTGTGTTGATGTCAGTAACGGAGGAATCTGCACATTTCGGTCAGCAGAGTGGCACAAGTAGTTCTCAACTTTAAGGAGATGCGTGTATTCTAGGATTAACAAACGAGGAGAGCCGATGATGACGGGACTTAATCTCACATCTCATCTGCATGTAGCTGACGTGTATTACTAAACCTCGCTTTGGAGTATTCTCACGCTTTTGTTAGCGGTCGTTTATGTATAGACACGTAATTCATGGCCAACAACACGAGGTAAGCCTGGAATGTGCAAACAACAGTGAATTCGGCGAATCGGAGTGCGAAAACTGTATATGTTCATACGTGATTTCATGCATGGCGGTTAGTCATAAGAGGTCTTTTCTTTAAAATCGACGGTGTCCGAGCTTCGTCGATTTCAATCCACCGATTTGCCGACTGATAGCACGAGGCTTGATAACCTCCTCCAGCGAGGAGCGTCAACATTTCTTCGTGGTCTCAGAACAATTGCTCTCCGCTCTCGTGAACAACTCCGTCTTTTGTACATAGTCAGAGAATCTTAGCACCTACTGCCCACATTCCGCTGCTTTTGCGCAGCCGCTGGAGATATGGGAACTCGTCGCCCTCCTCGTTTAGGTAACAACAAACCGATTTTAACTTACACGCCCTCAAACGGCACGAGACGCACGCGAAACTTTCTAAGCAGTTTCTCAACAAGAGCCGCTTACTTTAAAGACCCTCGTCGGTTGTCCGCTGAATCATTTTCTTGGTGCTTTAGGTCTGCTGGTCCTATTAATTGCCGCTTTCTCGATTCATGAAGCCACTTCCCGCTCTCTCTCACAAAAAGAGAATGGGAGTCCGCCTCCAGGAGGGTTTCTAGAAGACGAAGTTCCACTGACTGTAGTCAGCACGACACCCGAAAAACTACGGACGGGTGGAAAAATAGCCGTAACCGGACGTGAATCGCTCACTGTACGCCTTCTTCTCCTCGTCGGCGACATGAGCATCTAACGCGTTCGACTTCCTAGGTTGTTCTAAGTCGTCCAGTTCTTCCAATTGGGCAACTGGTCGACGAAAAAACGTTTAACGAGAAGGTATGCGCGCACTACCACACATACAAGCCGCCAATGACTGCTAACGTATCTTCTGTTACTCTAGAGACCGTTCTCCCTCTCTCCGGAGATCAGTGGAAACTATAGATGGTTGACGACATATATTGTGGAATTTGAACCTGCTGAAGACTGGGCGTCTGACTTGGAAGTTGACTTTGAGTGGAATTCCGATCTCGTTACCTACGATGGTAAGTCATGGCCTGTCACGCTCATGTGAGTGAGATGTGTTCTGTGAAGGTGTACCCTTCACTGTTCGCGGAAATGCTGCATCTCGGCTCACAACACCTGCGCTTAACTTATCCGCTGTGGCCGTGACATCCAGGACCGCAAACAATCTCACGGATAACTTCTGGGATGCATTTGTGGGCACCAGTTTCGATATATTGCCAGAAATGCCGGTCGATGGTGTGGCTGGTTATCCCTTTTGTCCAGGATGTGACATGTTTGGCATGTAGCGTACATCCAACTCGTCGCGAGTTCGCCCATCAACTTGGACGTTCTTCAGACGTCACTTCTGGTAAAAGATGAAAGACGAATCGTATCTGTATGATCACACGGTGGCGATTTAGGTTGTCGATCCACTTACAAATGGAAATCCTCCTGTGTCAGTGAGTGTTGCAGAATGTGTTATTCCTGAAATTCCTTGCGCTGACGTAAGCTCTCATCGATTGGCATATATTGGCATGCATGTCTTGTCTGTTTTAGTGTCTTTCTGAAGAAGTCGATGGGGAGCAAAGAGGCGGCGGAAGAAGCGAACCAGATCAGCCGGTTTATGGATCATACTATGGCGGAGAGGAAGAAGAGGAAGAAGAGGAAAAAGTCGTTGAACAGCCAAAAGAGAAAGAAATCGTGTTGACTGGAGCATCCAGCAGCTGCATCAATATTTCCTTCGCTCACGACCAAGAACAAGGCTTCACCCAAGGACGCAGGTATTCTCTCGTCTTGCCGTCCGATACTCAGTACAGCAACGACGCCGGACCATTGACGAAAGACGTCTCGATCAATTTCGCTGGGCTGAGAGATTTCAGAGTGCCCTTTGTCGAAGATTCGAAATTCAATGTCAGCAGCTCGCGTCTATTCATGTGGATTCCGCATGGACTGGCCGATGGTCAAAATCTGACAGATTTCCCAATGAAACTCGTCCGTGCAAAGACTGGACAAGACGTAAGAATATTCACGCAATACCTCGAACCTTCTTCATCACGGCACGCGATCTGCAGGTTGATTTCTCTCTCGAGCTCGTTAGTAAATCGGTAATCCGCGTCAATGCAAACTTCAACCCGGGATCGACATACAGGTACGAGATCTGGCAATCAAAACGAAGATGGCATTGACACCTTTTCTGTGGTTTCTAGGATCAGTGTCTTCGAATCGCCTTCGTTCAAAGATGGCTACGGCCTCAGTCTCAAGAGATCCAACATCAACTTCTTGGCAGCACCCATTGAGCCTTTCTTTGGTGCCATGACCGTTCCAACAGATGTTAAGTAGGAACTCGATGTTACTGGTTACACCTTCTGATTCTTGTGCGATTAGGCTTGCTATCTTCGAAGAAGGACAAGATTGGGGAGAGAAGATCGTCGTTGTCTCCAAGGGCAGTCCTTTGTCAGACGACAGCGTTTGTAAGCGGGAAGGGTCGGCAATCTTCTCCTGGGACATCAGTGACCCAGAATCCGGCCTCCCTCTTCTCTCAACAGAACCGTTGGACACCTCTGTCACTGACATCCTTGGCGTTGCAGGTGCGACGACGCTATCCAGTTAAGCGGATGACTAACACCACATCTGTTTCTCCATTCAGCTGATCGTTTGGTCGATGAGCGCACAGACATTGCAGGAGACACGCAAGAAATGGACATCACAAAGCTTCTCAAGACATCCGGCCTCGTTGCTGGATCGTACTGCAGGTTTGAACAGATTCTCTGCGTGATGTCTATCTAACATGGTTCGCCAGGAATGACATGCACTATCCACTTGTGGTTTGCGAGACAGAACTCCAAGTTGTCGTCTTGATCACGAGTGCCGTTACTTCCAAAGGACGGACAGCATTGGTGTGGGTGACAAACATGAAGAATTCTTCCCCCGTTGCCGACGCAACAGTTGCTCTCTATGAACCGACCGGCAAGGTAAGCAAGAGACATGTATTTGACGCCAGATGCGTATCACGGTGGTGATGGTACAGAACAAGTTTAAGGAAGTGAGTGACGGAGAAACTGACAAAGATGGCGCTGCTCTTTTGTCTATCGACGGTGGCAGCAGCGAACTGCATGCCGTTGTTACATCCGACGGAAAATCTGTTTACGTTCCACATGTCGAAGTGCAAAATGGAGTGGTGTCTGCCATCAGCGATTCTGTTATCCTTGATCGTCCTATTGCCCGCCCTGGTGAATGGCTACGTGTGAAAGGTCGAATACCCAACCTGTTATTGCTGACTTACGTATCGTATTCCTTTCCTTCTAGGTTATGTTATGCAACGAGATGGTGGCGACTATCTCCCAACTGACGTCAAGAATATCCGCGTGGTCGTTTCGCCTTCGATGGTGCGAAGCACAAAGGAATCCGACGTGATTGGTATTACAAGATTCAATAAGGACTTTGGAAGTTATACTCTGAGTTTGAGAATTCCGTTGAGTGTGATTGCTGTTCACCACACCATCAGAGTCGAAGCAGATCTTCCTGGCGGTGGCACTTACGTCGGAAAGCCAGAACCCTTCACTGTTCTCAACTCTCGCAGAGCTCCTGCCGTGTTGACAGTCAATGCTCCCGTCTGGGCGCTGCCAAACAAAAAAGTCAAAGTCAAATCTGGGGTGACGAGCTTCGCTGGTGCACCCATTGAAGATGCACGACTCCTCTTCGTTTGGAGCATTCAGGGTAAGAGATCGCATTCCTTGTGTCGTATGCGATGATCGCATTTGTGCAGATGATGCGAGAGATGACGATGATGAAGCACTGACAGGACGTGTTGTTTCATACACGGATGGTTCTGGAGAAGCGTCGGCGACGATCGATTTAGCCAAATTTGCCAACTCGCCCTCGGCAGGAACGATTCTCCAGATCACCGCACACTACACAGGACCTTCAGGAGAACGTGTTGAAAGCAGCACGACTGTCAGACTTGAACCAGCTGATGTGGATATCGTGCTTCAGAAAACAGTGGATACAGATCTGCCACAGCAGGAATTCGGCATCAGAGCTGCCGTCTATGATCTTTCAGGAAAGCGTCTGACGACCCGAGAAACAGTCACCTATGCATTGAAGCAGATCCCAGAGTTCAGATCGAACGGACGGCCAACATTGAAGCCGACCACATCCAGTTCAGAAGCTCCAGGGAAAACTATTGAGAAATGTGAACAGTCCTACAGAAGCACAGAGTTCTGCAGATTCAAACTTCCAAAGATGGGTCAGTATGTCGTCGAAGCATGTGTCAAAGTCGGTAAATCCAAAGCCTGCAAACGTTCGTACATGGGAAAAACAAAGAATGCGTGGGAAACAACACCACTCGAACAACATCTGCCATTTGGTGTGACTCCCATCACAACAGGACCCTACAAAGTCGGCGATGAAGCCTCGTTCTTGATCGAGAATCCGTTTGGTGATGTGACTGTCTTGATGGCTTGGGGATCGAGAGATGAAGTCAAAACAAAGGTGGTGACGGTAAAGACAGGTTCGACGACGCTGGAGTTTAAGGTGGACGATGTCTGCACGGCCAACTGCGCCTTGTCTATTTCTGCAGCCATTCCCCGACAAAAGAAAGGTCTTGCCAGTGAAATTTCCGTCCCTGTTAGTGCTGTCTTTGACCCATCCATGCCACACAACGAGCACTACACGACTGTGATCGAGACAAAGAGAGAGAAAGCTACTCTGGCGATGAAGGTGTCTGTTCCTGGTATCAAGATGGATAATGGCGTTCCTCTGATGGAGCCAGGTCTCAATGCCTCAGTCAGAGTGACATTCGACAGAAAGGGGCCTGTTGAAATCACTGCATTTGCAATCGATACAAAAATACTGGATCTGCTGCCCTCTCCTCTTAAGGATGTGTCTGATGATTTCGTTTCAGACCTATCCGACTACTTCCGATACAAAAGTACTTCTGAAAACATGGTGGCACCTGGAGCCATCGATGCCATTACTAAAGCAAATGAAGCACGCAAAAAACTGGACCCATGGTTCAGAATGATTACTACTTTGCAGCCTTCTGAAGAAACCGCAGACATTCAACTGACAGATGATCAGTACCTCGAACAATATGTACAGTACCTGACTGTCGTGCCCCGCTCGCCTGCAGAAAAGGCAGCGGCAGCAGCTGCACCTGTGAGCATAACTAACATTGAAGAAGATGAGCCGACAGAGACACCAGCCCCATTCAGCAGAGTTGCACTGCTAACTAGGCCAACTTATGCAACACCAATACTGTTCGAGAGCTACACCGCTTCTGGCGGTGTTTGGTTAGTGAACTTCGAAGGACCCAAAGAGGGTGGAGAGTTCATGATCCGCGCATACGCATCCTCAGGCACTGGACTCTTCGGTAGCGACGAGGTCCGAGTGAGAGTGAAGAGAAACATTGCAGTGACCCATGACTTCCCCGCCTTCACCCGTCTGGGAGATGTCTTTGAGGCGGCCATCAAGATCAGCACTCTAAAGGTGGCAGAGAAACCCATTGCTTTGACCATTGAACCTTCCGAGAACTTGAAGATGGAGGGAGCAGAAGAGCAGAACGTCCATATGGGAAAATCGCTCGAGAAAGAAATTCGTGTCACGTTCACGGCGAAGGGCGTCGGTGAGTCGACCATCAAGATCGTGGCAGACGACGGTACAGGAAACGATGCAAAAACGACCATTCGTTTGACCATCTACGGTCCACAGCCACCTGTTGTTCTCGGATCAGCCTTCCCAGTCTCGGGAGACGCCGCTGAGGAGCCAAGCAGTGAAATGATTGTTCCAAATGCACTCGAAGGAAGTGGATCCCTCGTCGTTGCCGCCGGAGAAGGGCATCTCCCTGGACTCTTGCTCTTGGCTGATCAGATCTATTCTCAAGACTCCTTCACCTGTCCGATCTCAGCTGACTTTGTGGTTGCCACGCTTGCCATCCCGGCCATCGTCGATTTCTATTATCCATGGAGCCCAGATCCAAACTTGTTGCCTGAGTTCTATGTAGAGCTGGTCAATGGCATACTCGCAACGTACCAGACTGCCTTGACAACGATCTACACAGACTCGACATCCGTGAGTCTTGGGTTAGAAGTCGAAGTCCCTTGTCAAGCAGGTGGCATCTCAAAACCTGGTGTCTCTCTGGAACAAAACGCAAAGGGCATTATCATCATCGACAATGTGGAGAAACGTCTAAAGGAGCACAACTTGGAGGTGCGTCCTCTCATCCATCGCCAAACAATGCATGATGACTTGTCTTGTGTCATTCCTTAGGAGATCTACAAAAACACAGCAGCTGTGTTTACAGCAAGGAGAACGTGGATGTCTGTGCTCGAAGATGGTCTTGTGGATGAAGCGACAGCTGCCAGAGAGCAGAAGGAGGTCATCAGCACATCGATTGTCGCCGTTGCACGTTATGCATTGGGACCCGATTGGGCTCCTCCAAAGGGAACACCTGAAGACATCGTGAAAGATCTGTCAATGGATCGTTTGAAGAAAGAATTCAATTCGATGACTGTGGAAAGTCAGGCTTACTACGCTCTGGCTCTTCTGTCCGCCAAGAAGGTGGACCGGGCCGAAGTGAGAAAGGTTTTCGGGTCCTGGGAAAACAAGATTACGACAGCTGGAAACAGAGCCTATGTGACATCTGGCAAAGATTCCGTCACTGCTGATAGCAGTCTGGCAAACAGCCTTGTCTTCTTGGCCATGGTTCGTGGCGAGGCCAGCGACAATCTACTCAAGAGAATGGCATACTATGTGACAGCTCCGATCTCAGATCCTTATGGCTTCAATGACTACTCCATTTACGCAAAGATGGTGGCAATGATTGGTCTGGCAGATTATGATGCCAGTCTCAAGCCTAAGAAAAACAACCTCAGACTCGAACTGCGATCTGGCACTATTATTTTGTTCTCCGCCTCTTTCACTCCAGGACGTCATCCAGTGTCTGCTCAATCGACGGCATGGGAAGATCTCGGCAACAATCCTGGACCCATCCAGGTTTTCCCTCAAGGGGATGGCGAGATTAACGTGGCCATTGCGATGAAGTATGTTCCCAGTGACGCATTAGATAACCCAATCTATAAGGGTATCTACGTCAACCGGGTGATCCAGCTAGACAGCGCTGGTCCTATGAGTGAAGGAGTTTCCAAAGTTCCGGTGGGAACTGTCGTCAACATTAAGATCCATTTCATGACACCTACGGTCCTGGAACATACAACTGTTCAAGTATCTCTTCCGGCAGGGTTAGAACCTGTGCAATTAGGGGGAGAGGGCGCAGAGTTCTGCCCGATTCCATTTTTCGACCTCTTCAGTGATAAATTTTACCCAGACTGCCCAGAGCAGGTTAGCCTCTCTCTGCCTCCACACACAGTGCCGAGTCCTAATGCTTCTGTGTTTGTCTGTTCTGCAGATTACATTGGCCGATCAGGTTCAGTTTGTGTATAAGAGTGTGAGCGCAGGCGCACACACTGTGACCTTGAAAGCCGTTGCCGCGATCTCTGGAAGCTTTGGTGTGCCCCCTGCTCGTGTTTTTGTGACCGATACTCCGTCGATCATGGGTATGAGTAGCACTGCACGATTGGACATCTGCAAGGCGTCGGAAAAGAAGTGCGCGATAGAAACAGTCGACACGGAATTCATTGCAACCGAGTGCAAGAACAACTGCAATGGAAATGGGGTCTGCGATCTCAGCAACGGAAAATGCTCATGTTTCTATGGCTTCGGGGGAGACGACTGTCAAAAAGCTGGAGCTGCTTAGAGTCGTTGATGTGACATTTGCGTAAGAAATCAACGACACAGAAAAAACAGTAATTATAAAATTCGACCTCATGTCTGTCGTTCTGTTACTTTCCTTACTGCGCAAACGTGATTTCATGGGAAGCCTTCAGCAATTAATCTTCAATCGTCTAGAACGACGGTTTGTCTCATAATCACAGACTGTAAGCAGCTTTCTGGACGTGTTAAATTGTCGTCATTCTTAACAAACGGAACCTTCGTGAAGTGACGCGATCCGACGCATACATACATACATACATCGTTTCTCTGAACGCTCGCACAGGGACGTCTACGGCGCAAGATGCGTCGGGCACTCGCGTTACTCTTTACGCTGAAATGTCTCTCGACTGTTCTGGCCTCCCATGCTGTCGTCACAGTGGAGACACCTGCGATAGACTTTGGTGTGGATAATTTTACACAGGAGCTAAGTGACGTCCGTTATGCGGGGAGCACCTGGCTCATCGAGTATTATGCGCACTGGTGTCCACACTGTCAGCATTTCAAACCCATTTACGAAAAGATTGGCGCGTTCTTTAATAAAGAGCCCCGTCCGGAGCCTCTTCTCTGGGTGGCCCGCGTCGATTGTGCAGAAAAGGGGAACATGGCTCTCTGTGACAAATTCCTCGTTAAGTCATTTCCAACAATCTTGCTGGGTGGCGTTTCTGACTTTTTGGAACACAACGAAAAGAATCTAATGCCCATTCCATCCAAACAACCACAAGCCATGATCGACTCTATCAATGCAAAGCTGGGAACACACTATGCGTTCGACGAGAAGAAGAAAACATCTGCACATCCAGTTGAAAAATGGAAGGATGCAGAGACGAAAGGATTTGGTGTGGACGATGTGGAGCGGGCCACTGTTGAACTCTTTGAGTATCTCTTTAGCTCGACACTCATTCTGCAGTCCTCAGAGGTGCGTCAGGATTTCCTGCAATGGATTACCTTGCTGTCAGAAGCGCATCCTTCTCCTCGCTGTCGACAAGGCTTTCGCTATGTGAAGAAACAGATCGGCGTGCTGTGGCCGGAGACTTCGGTGAAGCCGATTCCGCATATGTCTCGTCTACATGTGTGCACTGTCCAATACGAGAAGAAGGAATGGCAGTCCTGTGCTGCTTCCGTTCCAGAAAAGCGTGGCTTCACCTGTGGACTGTGGCAGCTGCTCCATGCACTGTCTGTTGGTATTGAGGACCAGCAGACCGATCTTTGGATGCAGGGTGTCCGTGCATTTGCCCGGCACTTCTTCGGCTGCGCAGAATGTGCCAAACACTTTCTCTTGACCCTTGACAGAGAAGAGGCGAGAAGAGTGCAGTCTCGAAGAGAGCTGATCATGTGGCTGTGGTCCATACACAACCTCGTTAATAAGAGACTCGGCAGAGAAGAAAGAGAGAATGGAATGGGAGATCCAGAGTTCCCCAAAGTCCAGTGGCCTCCTGTCCGGCTCTGTCCTCAGTGTCATAGTACCTCCCATAGTGAAGACCAGGTCGACTGGAATGAGTATGAGGTTTTGGAATTCCTCGATCGCTTCTATGCTTCAGTGGATGAAGAGGAGCGGCCCATGAGTGTCAGTCGCAAGGAATTGATAGATGGCGAGCGAGAGTTCACTTCTGTAGATGTCTTTTCCAAAGAGGATGCCACTGCCATGGAACTCCATGCAAGGACGGGTGTCGATATCACCTGGTATGTCTTGATCGTGATGATCATCCTTGTTGTTGTTTTGGTGAAAAGAAGCAGAAGACGTAAACTTGTTCCAAATGCAAAGGATATTCTGTGAGGCACGTTTTTTGGGAAGTGGGATGCCCATGGACCTTCCCTCGATCATGTTGTCGAATCGATTGGAATAATCGTCGATGTCTTTACAGGACACTGTCTTCCCATGAACTCCTCGATATCGCACGGACTCGCCTGTAAACAAACATCTCTTTGAATCCTGTGTTGGAGAACACTGAATGTGGACGACCTTAAGAAGGAGTGACTGTTCAGCAAATGTTCGCTGTATGGATTGGAAAAACTGTTCTTTAGTTCGGAATTTTCTATGGAGTGAGCACAAGAAGGCGTCGTGACTGCGATTCTGTCATCGTCTTTCTATTCGTGACGGTTATGGGTAGATGGATAAGTACTTGTCTGTATTGGGGCTGTCTCGGTGGCTGTTTCAGTGCCTTCATTCTTGCAGGCTCAATGTCCCAGAGAAAAGAAGTGTGATGCAGCCAGCGATCCTTCACAATAGATTGCGCATTTCCTCCAAACTTCAGATCCCCAAACACATAGTCTGAACCATAAGGATCACACGTGTCAGGATTCTTCGTGTTCGATGTACCATTGTCCCGAAGCTGAAAATCGCCCAACTCTGAAAAAGCAGGCGAGTACAGATCTCTTGTCCACTGCATGATGGGTCGAGGATACGGATGCACATGAGGCAATGTGGATTTCTAAACGCATAAGACATACACGTAGAGAGAATGTATGAGAGACGCGTGTTTCAGTAGTGTGACCTGAAAGATCAGCGTGACCAAGAGCGCGTTATCATCTATCAAAACCGTTCCTCCACCAGAGAACCGCCGAACCATCGAAGTGATACCCACTTTCTTCGCTCGTCGGACGTCCACCACATCATCCAGTTTCCTATCACGATCAATCGCAGCGTCGATACGAATTGCCAGAATGCAAGTGGGGGCCACGCAGAGATGCCCAGAACGATCGTCGGCTGTGCAATGTCGCTGTTTGCGATGCACCAATTGCGTTCGTCTGTGCGCAACAGCACCTCTTCCAGATGAAGCTGCTGAAGGATCGGCATGCGATGGAGACGCAGAAAATGAACGACGCGAGAGACCATGACAGCAACGACGATGAGGAACATCTACTCGAAGACATGCGTCTACTTAATCACTCTCCGATGAAGCATCTTCCTGCGAGATGGGATGCCTTCCGCGCTCGGCAAACCAGTCAATAAACTCCTCCAGAGACACCACTCCATTGTTGTCTTTATCAATTTCGGCAAAGATCTGCTCAACCTCACTCTCTGACCATCCCAATGTCATGATGGCGCTGAAGAATTCATCTCGGTCGAGTGTGTTGTCTCCGTTGTCGTCGTACACTCTAAAGGCATGGATAGGAAGACGAGATGGATAGAGGTGCGATCGGCATTGCCTGAAGATCTCGGTGATGTCTTCCATCATCTCTGGGTCCAGTTTCGTTTTCTTCTCCTTCTGAAAGGGACGCGCTGTGTCGATCATGGATCTCAGATCGTCGTGGGAAGTGGATGGGAACAAAGCTCGCATCAACTGAGCAAAGGATATGCGTCCCTGTTTGTGGATATCTGCTTTGTTGAAAAGACTTGTTGCCACTGCGAGCAACTGTGGGGTATTATGCTGCACGTACGTTTTGAATTCGCGTAAACGCACTCTTCCACTATCATCACGATCAATTTCACAGAAGACTTGATAGATCATCTTCAGATCCGATGCACTAGAAAACACAGGGCTGCCACAAGGTAGTAATGGCGTGGTTCTACTTCACAAGTGTCATATCAAACACACGTGTGCCAGACAGGCGATTCAATCCTGCATGACCTTTGACCCAAAAACACGTTCTTGGCAGCCTGCTCGTCGATCTAGAAATCACAGTTCTCTTAGAAAGATGGCGATGATTGATCAGATGTCGTACCCAGATCTCCATTTGTCAAAAGACTTGACACTTCTGCGGGCGTTGCTGTGACATTGCATCACCCTGAGGCACAATTGCCATATCCCTGCCTATCTATCAGAATAGACAACCTGTGATGCTTCCGAATGGCCTGCGCCTCCACACCGTGATGACAGATCTGTTGACATATACGAGAAATGAACATGCCTTATGGAAATGCGTCTTCTGAACTTTGTTGTCCACTCCTGTCCCCAGAAAGGCAAAGAATGTATTCCAGACGTGTATTGGCACCCGACTCTGTTACATAAGAGCAACAGGATACATGCATCCAGGACTGCTGTCGAGAAGACATTGAGTCTCATGAGCTCTTTCTTGAACACATGGATATCGATTCGTTGCATCTGGTTTTTGTCGATGGTCTCGAAGATATCATCGGCCGCGTCATACTTTGCGCAAAGTGACACTTCTTGTCCACTGAGCACGATGCATACTATTCGCTCCATTTCGATTCTGCGTGTGTTCGTTCGTTTTCTCGATCGGCATTCCGAAAGAGGTTCTCCGAGATGGAAGCGCTGGCAGATCCGGCATACGAACAGGTCGTTCTATCAAAAGGTGTTTAAACTGTCGCTGTCAGATGTGTGTTTGATTCCATTGCTCTTCTTTCCAGCCCCTGGATACGAGTACAAGGACGAGCAAGGATGCATACAGGGTCCGTTTCCCGCCATTGCCTTTTTCACCTGGGGTCTCAAAGGACTCTTGCCTCCGACGATCACACTGAGACGCCCAGGTCGTCGAGAATTCCGTCCCCTGTCGTATTTTGAATCGGAGATATTGATTGTCGCTCGAATTCAGTTAACAAATCAGATGCTGTATAGAAAGGAATGGTTCTATCTGGATGCCAGTCAACAAGTCCAGGGACCCTTCTCCGCTGCAGACATGACTGGATATGTGGCCACGCGTTACATGAGGGAATCTGTCAAGTTTTACGGAAGAGCCATCCAACAAGACAACATACCGCCGCCATCTGCAGCCTCTCCAGAGTTCCACAGTTATGGACATCTCCTCGACAAAACAATGAAAGAATACAGGGAAGAGATCAAGGTGCATGTCATCCGAGATTCCCCCTCTTAAATAAAGACACGTGTGTTGTGTTAGCGCTGGAGAGAAAGAGTGTATGGAAGGGAGGCATCCATGAAGCATCCGGATACAAGGGAAATGGCAAATGGTCTGAACAACGGCGTGGAAGCATCTTCAGATGCGGGATCGATGAGGACCTCAGCTCTGCCCATATTGACTCCAGTTCCGCCCTCATCGATCGAAAGTGTGACGCAAGTCCCAGAGCTGACATTCAATGAACTGAGAGATAAATACACCCACCGTCTCTTCTCTGATCCGGAACAGGTCTGGTATGTGGTACACGAGAACAAGGTTATTGGCCCGTTTGACACGTTGGAGTCGCACGCTTCTCACTTCGATGCACACAAGCTACTCGGCAGCACGAGAAGAAATGTACCCTTCTCTGATAAGCAAGTCTTTGCCACCTTTGAAGAACATCTCAATCGATTGCATCATGCTGGCATATGATGGTATGGTGATTTTGGTTTGAATGGCGTTTCTGTGTTGTTGTTATTAAGGAAGAGATGTGTGCGTTATAAACAATGTTTGATAAAAGTGCATCCATTACAGCAACAGATTTCCGGAATTCTTTGTCAAGGATCAGTGGCTTTGTTGATCACGGATGGTGCAAAGTACTGTCCTAGTACAGGAAAGGACATCCAATCCTGTGGATATCCCGCCCACCAACGATGACTCTGCTTCTCTTTACGGACTGTCAGAAACCGAAATGCAGCTTGTTCGGATGCAATGCACCATGGCTTACATCTCTGCAAACAACGACACTGGCACACCTCCGTTCAAAGACTGGAGAGGCATGGAGGCACCTGTGGCTTTGTAATGAGGACGGCGGCTGCACGAGATGCATCCCATCCCGGATTTGGAGATTGCGCCGCCAAAGCCAGCATGTATGCAGTGGCGAAGGTGTCACCGGCACCGTTTGTGTCGATGACCTTGTCAACTTTCGTCGCATTGATGTCCATCTGAGAATATCCTTCAACAAATTCTGTTGCTCCTTTGTCTCCTCGCGTAATCAGCAATCGATCACTGGAGGACACCACCTTTGCAAGGTCTTCTTTAGACCATGGATCAGATTCCACATCGGACAGGAAAACAGATACCCCTTCACCCAAGCTTTTCTGCAGATGCACTCCAATGCGTTATGTTTCGGAACAAAGGGATGCGTGCCAGCAGGAGAGGATGTGGGGCATTGTAGGCAAACACTTTTCCATCTGCAGCTGTGTCCCTCTGAAAGCCTTGTGCTGCCAGGCCAATCTGCTGAGGCAACAGCCGGTTCTGAATATCTGTACACACAGAGAACCCAATCTGTCACATCATGAAAGAGAGATACTCAAAACGACTTCTCCATTTGACAAAGGAAGGCGAATAGACATCTGTGGGGAGTAACGGCATGATCAAGACCGTCTTGGCCAAACGGCACTGCAGAGGAACGTGGTGCAGATCAAGAGTGATGGAAGGTCGGCCAGTGACGTGCAACACACGTTTATGACCTGTCACATCATCCGCCTTCACTGAACAGTCCCTCATGGTTGTCGAATCTCACCCCACCACGTGTAGGTGTGCACAAATGTCAGCGATTCTTTGTCTGGCACAATATGCAGGTCGTGATTTTTAAAAATAGACAAATCGGCATCTGGCCCAGCAGCTGCAGCAATCTCACTGTCTTGAGACATTCACACATGTGTAGTCGTGGACTCACTCGTCACAACACAAGCTCTCTTTCCTTGTGCTTCCAGTACTGCCGAAGCATAAGAAATCGCACCACCCTGCCACACCATCCATGATTCCTCAAGTATCTATACATGATGTGAAAGGGGAAACGCACAACGGTGCGGTTGCCGTCGACGATGTCGATTGTCACGTTTCCGACGAGCAGCACTTCGGGTCTGGACACAGACAACAGACTTTCTGGATCATTGCAGTTGAGAAGACCCGCACCGAAGCCGCTGAAGCATCAGCAGTGTCCCAATGGCAAGTGCTGCCGTCAGAGCGAAGAACGAAATGTGCCGCATGGTTTCCCGTCGACGCGGTTATCGCAGTAAAGGATGACGGTCGTAGATTCTCCGGCTCACAAGTATAGACAATGCAAAGGCGAAGCCATCGATGACGTCACATCACAAAAAATCCGACGATTCAAAAAATAAACAATCGAACAATGAGAAAAGGACACCAGGCATCAGGATACTCCTCAAGATGCCGCCGCCATCGTCTAGTCTTGATATCTCATGGAGCTCTTCTCGAATCCAATAGTGGGAAAGTGCTTAGCATACAGCGTCACATCATTACCCAGTGCTTCGATCTCCGGAGATTTGTTCTGCTCTAGGTATCGATTGAAGTCTTTTACTTTGGAGCCAATCTCTTTTTCGGCCTTGGCCTTAATGTCTTTGGCAATGACGACCCCGCGATCGACGAATTCTGCGACTTTGTCGAAGTCGCGTTCCGTGAATCCGCGGGTCGTCAGTGCTGGCGTCCCCATGCGCAATCCTCCAGGGATCATGGCACTGACGTCTCCAGGGACAGTGTTCTTGTTGCATGCAATGTGTGCCATTTCTAAGACGCGTTCCACCCGTGCGCCGTCGACGCCTTTCGGTCTGAGATCCAGCAACAGCAGATGGTTTTCTGTTCCCCCGGACACAAGGGTGTAGCCTCTCGACATCAATCCATTCGCCAACGCTTGGCAGTTTTTCAGAACCTGAATCTGGTATTCCTTGAACTCTGGGCTCAGGGCTTGTTTGAGGGCGCAGGCCAATCCAGAAATCGTGTGATTGTGGGGTCCTCCTTGGAGGCCAGGAAAGACGGCGAAGTTGATTTTGCTATCCAGATCGTACATGATCGGCGTCCCTTTCTTATCGACGCCTTTCTGGCCTTTCCGATAGAAAATCATCGCGCCGCGAGGGCCCCTCAATGATTTATGTGTCGTGGTGGTCACCACGTCGCAATGCTCAAAAGGACCAGGAATGACATCTGCTGCAACCAAGCCACTGATGTGTGCCATGTCTCCTGCAGGGACAGCATTGAGAATGAGCTGCCGGTAAGATAGAATACAGCATTACCCAATAGAATAGCCTTCGCTTTGTCAGCAATCTGACGCATTCTTGGGTAATCATAGTGTCGAGAATAGGCAGAAAAGCCAGCAATAATGATCTTCGGTCGGAAAAGCATCGCCATCTCCTCAAGTTTGTCATAGTCAATGAGGCCAGTCTCTTCGTTCAGGCGATAAGCCATTGTCTAAAGGACAGAAAGATATGCGGACGGGATCATGAGAAGTACGATCGGCATTTCGATGTACCTCGAAGTAGATGGAGACAGCTGAGATCTTTTTTGTGTCTGTTTGGTATCCATGACTCAAGTGACCTCCATGTGGCAGATCCAAAGCCATGATTCGATCGTGCGGCTTGAGCAGTGCTGTGTAGACTTGAAAATTGGATGGTGATCCAGAGAGGGACTGCACATTGACACCCCATTTTTCGGGATCTAACCTATAGGCCTCTAGTGCCCGTTTCTGACACAGACTCTCTGCCATATCGATAAACTCATTGCCACCATAATATCTCGCTCCTGGATATCCCTCAGAATACTTGTTTGTCATGACAGATCCAACAGCCTCCAACACGGATGCAGATGTAAAGTTTTCAGACGGAATCAATTCCAGTCCCTGGGAATACAGTGATCTTCTCACTCAGCCTTGGGCAGATGAAGAAGAGGGCAGCACCTTGTACTGGCGGTTTTTCTCTTTTTCGATGATATCGAACAATTCAGGATCCATCTCGGACAGCGGAGCATTCATCTTCGACACCCATTTCTACAGTTGTCATTGAAGGGGATGAAAAACGATGTCCGTCTGATGGCACTATACCGGTAGTTCTTCTGCCTCTGGTGACGCCGCCGGCTGCGAACACACATAATTGGCGAAGAAAGCACGTAACGGACAAGGAGCTTACCACTGCCGCAAAAGACTGCGTGGCCAAAAGCTGAACAACGAACAAGAAATGATGAGCACATCGGCTTCTCGGATTCGAGGGAGCAGATCATACCGGTTGAAGTCGGGTCACAAGGCTTCTGACTCCAGATACCGTCCGCGTCAATCCATACATGATGGAACAAAGCGTCACAATGGGCGACAAGAAGAGAGATGAAAGAACAAGAGCGACACGAGCAAACGCGATTCTATACTACCTCAAATGGCGTACGACGTTGTTTGTTCAACGTCACATCTTCGCCCCTTTCGTTTCACTTAATGACCAATCGCTTCTTTCATTTCGTCGAATGTCTTTCAATGGGAACCATTGTTAGCGATCGTTCAGCACAAGGACCCTTCCCATCATCTAAACCCTTTCCAAATGTCAAAAAGCTAAAAACGAAACGATGTTATGCGTTTGAACATTCATGACGCACTCATGTAATGTTTGTTCTGCAAAAGAGCTCAAGCAGATTTAGACGGCGGCTCCGCCGGCTGCGGCCAATGGTGCGGACACAAGACCCAAAGATGTAAAGACTTCGTGAGCCTTTGAGTTCTTTTCCGTTTTGTTTTCGCGGTCGATGGCAAAACAGACAAAAATAGTGTTGACGGCATCGATGAGCAGAGTGGAGAAGAAATGCAGGACACTCATCATCAGGATGAATGAGATCAGGAACATGTACCAAGACCATGCACGGACATCTGTCAAATCATCTTCGTCGTTCCAAGTGTTTCTGGCAGCCAGAGCCAACACGACAGCCACAGATCCCGACATCAAGAACGAACATACAAACAGGACGATGGGCGGGAACCACCTGACGTATGCACAGACGCTCTTTTAGCCATATACAAGACAGGTGCGTGTTTCTTACCAAATAGCATAGGCATTGATGAAATTCTGAGTCATCATGTTCACCACACCCTTTCCAGCCGAGAAAAACGATTCTCCCGTGATGGCCATTCGGACGGTGGCGAAATCTGTCACCCATTCGATGATATGGGCAATGAATCCAATCAAACAGGCCAGACAGGCAGCCAGCCATTTGAATCGCGAATTCTCATCCTGTGCTTGTTTGGCAATCCATTCGGATAGTCGACGAATGATATTGGAGATCGTCAAGATCAGGCTGCTCAAGACCAAAGATCCAAAGGATGAGGTCAGCGCAAACCTAAAGCAAAGGCTTTTATGACGAGCACCTGCCAGTGAAGGTAAGGACGTACCCTAACGATTTCATGATAGACATGTTTCCTCGGTTCTCTTCGTCTGCGAAGTACCACTGAGAAACGACTCCAGCCACGACGTAGACTCGGATTTGGTTCAGTAAAAAGATGACCCAGATAACCATGATGAGAAGGAGGACCCAGTAACCGGTTACCCAACCATCCATGTTCCAGTCACAACAGTCCACATCAAATCCCGTGAGGTAATGCACACACTCGTCAGGGAAAAGATCTCTATCTGCTGTGTTATTGACATCGAATGTTCCATTGGTGAGTGCCAGAACACCAAAACACAGCAGTCCTGTGAGACAAGCCAATAGGACGAAATTGGTACACACACTGAAGAAGACCAGATCAAGGTTGTCTCGAATGCCATCTGCACCCAAATCTAACAGCTTGCTGGTAAGATTGAGCTGGGAATGCAAAAGCAGTAAGGGAATGGCAATGACAACGCCCACACAGATATACGCCCAGCCCCACTTGTCCTCGTACACGACAATGAGAATGATCCCAGCAGCCAGAGGGACAGCGACGAGAAGAGTAGCCACAGTGTACACCATGACTGCCGCAAAGTAGGAGAACAGCAAAATAAAGATAAAGCCCATAACAACGGCAGCACCGGTCGAAGCAAGCACCCAGACCCATGCATGGTCCAAAAACTCAAGGAAACTCGACTGGTTTGGGTCTCGAATAGCGACCTCGCCCGGTTGCTCGCCGGGAATGGCAAAAGCTGCTTGTTGCTTTAGGGACCTCCTAAGCGGCGTCTCGCCGTCAACCGAATCCATAGCCACGACTGACTCCGTTTCGGAGGCGCTGGTTGCGTTCGCGCCTGACTCCGACTCCGGGAGGGGACAGTAGTCCGGATTCGTGTGATACTCTTTGTCGAACAGCCGAGAAGCATGGTCGTTCCTGTGCAGAGAGAAGCGTCATGTGTGTTGCTGTCGCGAAACGAAGGCGTACATGTTGACGCCGGCGTAGATCCCGAACCCGAGGGTGAGTCCGACGAGGAGGAGGAAGAACACTGTCCATAGGAGGTCCCTCACGGGTCGATTATCGTACTCGAACCCGGGGCCTCCCTCTGGTTCCTTCTCCGTCGGTTCCGAAGTCTCAGGCATTTGGAGATCGCACGCAAACTCAAAATGTCGCAAAACTGACGTGCCGCGTTATATGCCGCGCCGCTACTGCATTTATGACAAGATGGATAATGATGCTGAGAACGACAGCGATGCTGCTCTACCGGCACTGCTGTGGGATACGCTACCCGAAAATGCAGAAAACCATCCAGACTGTATGGCCATTCATTCGCTGATGTATGACGAGTCGACACTGGAGGAGCAAATCGAGAACTTCAAGGTGAGCAGTGCGATTCTGAGCACTTGTGATCCTGAAGGTTGCTGCTGCGTCTGTGCAGGAACAGGGAAATCAGAGACTGAAAGTGGCACTCAAGAGCAATAACAAACTCTACTTTCAAGAAGCGATTAAATACTACACGCAAGGCATCGATGTTAAACTGGAAGGGCGCCCCGAATTGCGATCTGTTCTTTTCAGCAACCGAGCTCAGGCACAGATTCATCTGAGTTAACTGAGCTTCGATGTGGACATCTTGAGACAGAGAATGCATGGTCTGTGACTGTTTAGAGAACTGGAGGAAAGCATTGGATGACAGCGAGACGGCGATAAAGATTGATGCAACGAACATTAAGGTCACTGTGCATCCAATGTGTTCTGCTGGAATGTCTTTGCTGGAAGGCATACTATCGCGGTGCCAAATCTGCGCTAAGATTAGATGAAGTTGCCACCGCATTGCATTACTGTGAAACGGGATTGTCCCAGGATCCTTCAAACAAAGACCTCGTTCAACTCTCAAACGTTGTCACCCACTCAATCATTCTTTATGCTCTCGCCGAGACGAGCGGCTCTGCAGGATGCAGCACGGAGAAACGCTGTGATTGAAGAGCAAAGGAAGCATTCGGAGCAGGAGAAGGCCACACTTAAACGGGATGCTGAAGAACTCTTGGCGCAGTTTGCTAAGAGGAATATCAGGTTGTCTTCTGGACACAGATCATCATGTTCAGCATCGTTTTTTGGCCAGACTCTGTCAATCGAACTTCAAGGTGGGCAAACGGAAGCCATTCGTTGACGCAGATGGAGTTCTGCACTGGCCCGTGCTGTTTGTCTATCCCGAATCAATGCAGCAAGATATCATTGAGGATGTATCTGAAACAGATTTGGTCTCGGAACTCCTGGATGTGGTAAAACCGAACACGGATCAGATCGCTTTCTAGTCACACCGTCTGCAGATGTTTTCTTCCGAGGCTCCCCCACTTCCGTGGGATACAGCTAGGGAGTACAGACGGGACACGATTGACGTCTACTATCTAGCCAATGCGGGAGAGCCTTTCTCTCATGTCTGTAGACGTTCTGGCATGCATTCGTTTTGTTGATCCACCTGTGTGACACTAGGGAGAAATGGAGAGTGTGTTGATGGGAGAATATCACGGGGATCCAGAATTGCATGCCCCAAAGATGTACGGAGAACGAGCAGCCTCCTTTATACATGTCCTACCCAGTTGGAGCATCCACAGTGTGCTGAAGAGAACAGATTGCATTGTTCCTGGTGTTCCCACTTTCTTCATCGTGGCTCGAGGATCAAACTACCACCGCCGATTTCTGGAATCTGTTGCAAGAAGATAGAACGAACTAGCTGTCTTGGATTCTCTTAATACCTCTGAGTTCACTCGTTGGACGCTAATATCCAAGACAACAATGCTTATTCATGGCTGTCATTCCGAATGGCGACACTCGTGTCGAACGCAGATAATATGATGAGTGACGAACATGCTAACAGATGGCGGAAATGGCTGGAGTTTCTTCGCGGCACATCTGCAGATTCGCATGTTACCGAACACGGAACTTCATTATCGACAGTAACACGTTGAGTTGACGTCTTCATGTTACTGACATTGATCATGCCAAACGAAGGATAGTCAAAAACACCGTGAGAGACAAAGAGCAAACTTATGTCTCTCCTTCAATCCCCAATACAGTCTTCAAAAGTAAGTTATGACGAATGCTGAAACCATGAATTGTTTTTTGGTCTGGAAGACTGAGTCTCCATTCAAAGGCAGGACACAGCATGTGATCAGAAAAATGAAACGAGAATGACATCTGTAATCATGTCTGAGACGATTGCACCGAATCGTGCAACCACTTCCTTGCTCAGTCCATCAACGTCTTCAATTCCGCCTTCATCCTCATCAAACAGAGGGCGACAATGCAATTCTCGACGATCATTGTCGTCATAGAGTTCTCTAAACCTCTCAAACATCATATCCGTTGACGCGTGGATTTTGCATCCCATGAAGAAGATGTTCCTGTCAATGATCTTTCGTATGATAGCATCTGTCTTCAGCCCAGTAGGATCTCCATCTGGAAACCTATTATACGGTGAACCGTCTAGTCGATATCTTTGCAGAATAGAATGCGAAGATACCTGTCGTCAAATCCTCCATGGAGTTCGACGCCGTGACCAGGTGAATCGGCAATAAGGATGAGAAACCGTGCTTTGCTGCTCCACTTCAGCTCTGTAGCTGCAAGCAATCCGCCCAACACATCTTCGGCGCCGTCATTTCCTCCAAATGCTTCTTGTTCCTTCAAAAACTCTCTTAGCTTGTCTGTTCCACTCTCAAATTCACAGCGACAGATTTGGTATTCTTTTCCATCTCCATAGTCTCTGTAAGCCACCATTCCAAAACGAATGTCCACCGTCATATCAGGATTCTGATTTGTGATCTCCCTCTGGATGTGCTCAGATATTTTCTAAACAAAACAACTTCGATGCATCTGCAGGCCACGAATGAAACAGTGTTCTTCACCTGTACTTGATCAGTGGCTGCCTCAATCAGATCGTCCATAGACGATGTACAATCCATGACGAAGCAGATGTCAACGGAGAAGGTCGAAGGACCACTTCCGTCTTTATCTTTCAAGAATTCTTTCTTTGCTTTCAGCATCTTCTGGAGTTCAGGAAAGAGACGCTCTGGATTATCTAGAAGCTCTTCCATTGCGGTCTGATTGCCCGTCAGCATTGCCACTGCCGCTCCTTCATCCTTTGCTGCTGCTGCATTGCCTTCGTGCAGTCTTGAAATCTCGACCTTGTCCATCACACTTTCCAATGCGTCCGGCACGAGCTGAGGCAATGCGGCTGTGATCCATTTGTTGTAGCACTTCTTAACAAAGGAAGGTTCGACTCCCACATCGATGGCAAGAACATCAATCCCTGACTCTTCCAGTTTCTGCAGAGAAGCTGCAAGTCTGACACCCGTACTACCGTATCCATCTGTGAGGACAATGATCTTCTTTGCCCCTCGACAGTCGCTTCTGTCAAGCAACCGTTCAGCCAAGAGCAATGCATCAGCATCTTTCGTCACGGGCTCATTTCTCTGTTTCATAAGACTGATGAAAGCAGCGATGGACACGTCTTCCCACATGGCGTCTGCCAACTTCACTGGAAAAAAGTTATCACCAAAGAGAAGAAGGGTAAAGTTCTCGAGATTCATCTGCTTCAGAGCGCCAATCAATAAGAGAACTGTCTCGAGGACACATGTTTGTTTTCTGCCATGCGTCATTGAAACAGATATATCCAACACGATGGCCACCGAATACTCGGATTTGCCACCTCCTTTTCGGCTGGCAAAGATCTTCTTCTCGGCTCCCTTCGTCGCCAAGTGCTTGATGAATCCTGGCAGATGGATCGACGGTCCTTTGATATCAGGTCTCTTTCTTGCAGAGACATTCTGTGGAAGGAAATCCTCCAATGCCTCTGTCATTCTCTCGATGTCGACGCTCAGTCTATCTTCTGCTCGCATCCAGGCAGCCGCTGCTGTCTTCGAACGTGTGATCTGTTCGGGACTTGCCAATAGACGGGTGAATGCTTCATGCCAACTGTCAATGAACTTCTCAGCCAATTCTTCTTTGCATTCAGGGCTCTTGGTGACCATCTGAGTCATCTGGATGCTATAAGGCACGGCGTCTTGCTGATAATCGCATTCATAGAAATCCTCTCGTCGGAGACCTGGTTTGGAAATCTGCTGCTCTCCCAGATTCTCAAGCACAGCATCATAATTCGTGTCCAATCTCAGCTCAGAAAACCAATCATCTGTTCCAATTTGTGACAAATCAGACGATTTGGTATCATGCTTTTTTGTAGGTTTCCAGTACTCATTCAGCACAGCCTTGATCATCTCGCTGATGCATGCTGGAAGAGTAACAAAATCCTGTTCAACATCCAGGACTTGAAAATTCAGTGCAACGCGATCCCATAAACCTTGAACCATGTCCAACATCTCTCTGTGTGCTTCGTTCGTCAGATTCAGCACAACAAGTGCCATAGATCTCCTCGCGCATATAACACTATAGTCTTGTCGTTTTCTCTCTTGAGTGATGCCATCCGTGATCAAGAACATGACTCTGTGGCATCGAGGGTCTTCGTCTTCTTCTGATGAACTGGTAGGCCAAACGGTCTCTGCAGCATTTGCAATGGCAGTTGCTATATATGTGCCTTGATCATATGAGAAGGACTCAATCACTTTCTGTCCGATGACGTCAGTAAAATGATCTGTGACCATTTTCAGCATCTGTTGAGAGTTTCGATCGCCAAAGCGGGTCACTGCAAATGGCTGTTCCATTCTTCTCAGAATCTCCATGGTCAATGCCAACGCCACATTCATCTGAATACTCTTGCGCTGCATAGATCCAGAGTTGTCAATCAAGATACACCATTCAATTCGATGCATTTCCACAGTCGTCTGATAGAATTGTTCAAAACACGGTTGACATCGCTGCATGATGGAAATCAACATGCGAATGAAGTCTTCATTCTCCAGCAGCTTTTCATAAGTAGACTTACGATTGGTATTTAGATCAAGTTTGATCGGCTCGTCCAGCGTCTTTCCGCCCGTCCTTGCATTAATCTCCTTGGCATCTTTGAAAAGCTGCACCATGTCCTCATCGTCCAATGTCTTGTCCAGTAGCATTTTCTGAGCAGAATAGTCGCCTTCGAAATCAACCATGTCATTGTCTGCCGCAGCCTGTTTGACCTGTCCACGTTCCGCTTCGCCGGGCAGTCCCCGACCATCTCTCTCCTGATCGTCGTCAATCTTTTTGGACGTATCTATATGCTTCGGCAACTTGACATCGGACTCTCCAGCCATGTCTTCTTGGCCCGATTCTCTGCGATTGATATACTCTTTTCCCAGATGATGTATCTGTGTATCTGTCCCAAGGTCAATAACGAAATCGAGCATGTTGCGTTGTCTTTCCAGACTCTTCTGCTCTTTTTCAAAGTTGTCCAAATCTTCCATCATCTTCCGATGGTAGGCAGGCCGTCCTTGCAAAGTCGATGAAGGATAATCCCTTTGCAACCCTGAATACAATGACATGCCAGGTCTTGTGTATGTATTATCCATCCATCCGCCATAGTTTCCCTGACGGCCCATATGTCTGTAGATAGACGGCATGATGAAATCGTCCGTAGTGTTCTCTTTCACAACAACGGTCGATCCACATTCCTGCAGTAATTTCCTCGACATCTTATGCAGACCTTCTCTGGGAATGATGTTTAGATATACAAGGACACTGTCTTGCATGGTCGTGAATGCACTTGGCATTGTGAACAAACTGCAGGATTCGAGGTGTTGTTGCAGAAAGCAGAAAACTGAGACGACGTCGATGCCAGAACAGAGAATGGCACCCTGTAGACTGTCGACTTCACTGTTTGCGGCATACCTGCTCTTGCAGACACTTGCTTCGAAGAGCAACGTCCACATAATCGCCGCCTTCTTCAATTTGACTAGGAAATCAATGACATTCTCAAACTTCAGAACACGACACCCTTCCATAGAAGACAACTTCTCTGCTCCAGATTCAATTGATTTATGGATGTCTTTCATCACATTCTCCACTTCTTCCAGTTGTTCAGATATGCTTTGACCGCCATCTGCTTCAGGTGGCGTCTCGTCTTTGGGACTCACACGACGTGGTGGTCTTTCAGATGGTTTGTTGCCTTGATCTCTTTCTGTCCCTGATGGACTCTGGACATCATCCAACAACCAGCATTGCTTGTTTGCCTCTTCTTCTTCGACTGCATTCTCAGATGGATTGTGTACACCGCCGCCAAGTTCACCTGATCTCATGTCCGATAAGTTATCTATTTCAGTATTATCATCCACATCTTGTGTTTTTGGCGGATCTGTCTTTTCGAATCTCAGTGCGTTGGAATCTGGAATGGCAACGCTGTCTTTCTCTTTCCACGGTCCATTGTAGAATCGAAAGAGTGATGTCAAAAGAGCTATCTTAGAGACAGCACTTGCTGTCGGGGAATTGTTTTTCTTTGAAAGTGCAAAGGCATAGAGGTTGAAGAAGATGCTCAAGACACACTGGCTTCTCTTTCTGTGTTGACCCCATTCTCCCAGATCGCCAACAGCCTTGGTCAAGTTTTCGATCTTTTGTGCCCCATCAAGAGAACCCTCTTCGACTGGACCCTGTGAACAGATTGCATTCTTGGCTCGAATCACTGCTCCCAGACAGTCAAATGCGCTTCGTCTCTCAGGATCACAGTCCAGCACTTCGTATACGTAATCGAGAATTTCCACTTCTCCTGTCTCGACGAATTGGCCGATGGTTGCAAGCATCGTATCGATAATGTTCTGGGAATACAGTATCCGTAACATGTCGACCTTTATGGACACAATCCCCTTCGCCGTCCTTCCTCTGTCGATTGCCGTAAGAATTTGACGGAGAGAATCCGACTTGGGGCCAGCATCCACCAGAGAACGACAGAGTGATATGACGTTCTCTTTGGATAATCTGGAGGGAAAGGATGACAGTGCGTTGACGATCATATGACCCTCTCCCTCTCCATTCAGAGTGGACGCGAACTGATAGATTCTCGCCAGCAGGATCCAGGGATGTGTCTTTGACTGGAACTGCGCAAGCCTAAGCGCAATTAATGCTGTTTGCAAGTCCTTTAGCGATTCGTCGATGCTCTGTCTTTTTTCTTCTTGGTCAAAGCGCTTCTTGTCGATCTCGGGACTCGTGATGTCCTTCAAGTAGTCGAACCAGTAGAAGATCTTTGATTCAATCTCACTGTCCATCTCTTTGACATCCTGCATCATTGTCTCTCTTGGCATGGCATCGGCAGCACGCCATTCTTGCACACGGTTAAGGGATCTCGCAGGATTGGAGGAGGAGTGCACATGTCTTGATGTAGTGGCGCTGTATCCATCGTGTTCCAAACTGACACCCATCTCTTCTTTATAGGCTTGCGTCTTCAGTGACATCATTGTCGCATTGTCCATTTCGCATTTCTGCTGGAGAACGGCAAAGAAAGCCGACGACACGATTTCTCTAATGAAGGAGAACCTCTGCCGATAGAGATCCAAGGAACCGTGAAGCTGCCATAGAGGAGTGAGTATATTGCTCATACCACATGTCTGTAGCAGGGATCGAGCCGTTTGCTTCAATAATCCAATGTCGCAATCGGACTTGAAAAATTCAGAGTTTTTGACGTCTTCTTTGGACAGCATCTCGATCAAGTGCAGTGCAAGACAATTTGTGGATGGCTGCGGATTGCATTTTAGCGAAATTCTGCAGAAACCATGAAGGACATCCCAACCATCGTTCGAGCACGTCTTGTTAAGTATGTCTCGGCGATCAGCTTCGATAAGTTGGATAAGCATCTCTTCCTTGGCACTGGTGTCAGATCTCACTGCATTTGCAAAGCAAGACTTCAGATGAATGGGATAAAGACACAACTCGATGGCATGGGAGAGCTTCTCTTCTCCCCCAGAGGATCCTTGACATACTGCAAGTATGCCATCCAGCAACACACATGCAGCAAGGGGATTGTCATCTGCCAGTGGCATGGACTTCAGCCATTCAACACACCCAGCAAATGTCAATGAATCGTTCTGAAAGGCGCTGTAGATTTGATCACATGCAGTGTCCATCAAGAAGGAGCTGGCTGTGTCTAAGAGATTGGCTCTGAGCAACGCCACAGCAGCATTCCATTGTTGTTCTTCCGGACATGTCGCATGCATCACCACATAGATTGCTTGAGCCAATGCTTGTCTTTCTTCGTCCACATGCATCTCTTCCACAACTTTGACGAAGCTACCGTGGAGCGCTGTCCCTTTGTCGGATAGGTATGCCTTCATCAGATCTGAAAACCGCCATGTGAGTGACGACAAACAGCGTTTGCCACTTCCTGATCGTGCTGCGGTTAGTTTTTCATCGCAGAGTTTCACTGCAGATTCGACTGTTTGGTCGAGGATCTGTTTGACCACTTCACCGGTAAGCGCCCAATGGCATCCCAGCATTTCCAGTTCGCACAACATCTGCAGAAGAGCCATATGCTCCGAGGCAGATTGCCTTTGTTGACACAAGAGTCTTGCAATCGGCAATATCCTTGGCAGAGAAGAGTGGAAGTCAGCACTTCCCGCATGTTGGTCGATCGAACCATCTCCTTTTGCTTTCCACAGTTCAAACTTGGAGTAAGGGCCAGACACACATCCCACAATCGCTATCTTGCGCTGTAGGAACTTGCACTTGGCAGGATTCTCATGCAGGAAAACCTTGTCACGCGATTCGACGAGCACATTCTCCGCGATCCATCCAGGGCGGTCTCCCACCTTGAGCCGGATGTTCAATCCATTCTGCCTGTTGTTGGTTGGTCGGAACTCGCTCGGAATGTCTTCCGATCCAAAATCCCATGGACCCCTCTCATGGTGCGTCCTTGACTGAGAATTCAGCAGCGTCGCCGTCTCGCAGCACACGGATGATGGCTTCGTGGTCACGATCGAGAATGGCGAGTCTGTTGCGACATTGAACGACAGCATTGGAGCGTTGCGTGGCTTCCAGTTCTGGATGAGCTGCCAGTCCTGGGCAGTAACATCGAAGGCGAAGTCGGCAGGCGGTTGCAGACACACGACAAAGCTCATCTCTTTTCCAGTCTCTGTGACAAACACGATTCTGTGTTCTGACTCCTTCAGCTGCTTGACCTTCCAGGTCATCTGGAATTCTTGTTCGCTGCCCTTTTCGAGATAATACTCCTCTTGGTCAAAATGAAAATATTCACTCTTTGGTGGATACACTGTGACAGCAATCTGTTTGTGCACGAGGGTATTAGCCGCTGTGAGGCACAGTTCTTTGCCATCTTCACTCTCTCTTACGATAGACGCCAGCTTCTTAGGATCGACGCTAAAGACGACCTTCTGCTTTTCGAAAGAGGGTGTCGGATCTTGCCAAGATGCATTGATTCGTAGACCCCGAGATGCAGCTCCTTCGACAAAGATCTTGAGCTCCTCGGTGTGCTGGCCTTCTTTGTCATGGCTGATGGACAACTTCACGGGGTATGTCTTCCCCACGTCAACTGTCCCACGCGAAAAGGAGAGCTTTACATTTCGACTGTCTGTTCGGAGTTCAAAGACAACGGGCACTTGGCCGACATTCTTGATCTGGAAAGCGCGACGGGCTGTTCGCCGGACTTTGATATCTGAGAGATACCAGGTATCATCGATTTTTCGATGACGGTTATCAAACAGTTCGAAATGGGGCTTCTTTATCTGGACAGTGAGCGGCAGGTATCTGTAATTCTGCATGGCGCCTATGACAAGAAACGTTTCGACTGACTCTTCCTTCAATCCCGACTTCAACCAGACGGTAAAGGGTCTCTCGTTCCCTGCTTGGAGAGTCATGCGTGATTCCTCCAAGGACAGAGAGCTGGTAATGCGCATGTGCTGGATCTGGGATTTGACGAGAACGGGCAGAGTTGTCATGTTCTTGACAGACACAGAGCGTTTCTGCGCTTCAGATGCAGTTCGTACAACTCCGAAATTAATCTTCGACATGCTCAGCTGAATGGCTAGTCTCTGAATGTTGACTTTCAGAACAAATGTGGCATCCAGCTCTTTATCGCCAGAGGTTATGCACCACGTCTCTCGTATCTCTCCATGTGCAGAGTCTTTGAGTGCGAACTCCAGATTCTTCGAAGCCTCGCCAGCTAACTGGATATTCTCTGTGGCTCTCAAAAGAAAGCAGGCGGCGTTAGAGTCTTCGGGTGTGATTTGGATCTGCAAATTGAAAGAAGATCGATTGACAATCTCCATTGTGTAGACACGGGTCTGTCCATGCTTTTTGCTAAGGTCTTTGGCATGTAAGAGAGTTCCAAAATCGATCTCCTTTCTTGCATCGCTCAGAATCAAGCCTCTACTCTCCGAATGAATGATAACAATCTTGGGAATGTTGCTGAGGTTCGTTTGGGAGAGGTATTTTGGAGTGTGATTTCTGCAAGTCCCTAGTTCCCTCTTCCGTTTGACGAGGTCGGAAAAACAGCCAGACCACTGCACTTGTGCTTGGGCAAGTGCTTTAACAGCCTTCAACCAGTTGCTTGTCTTGAATTCAATGAGATCCTTCTCTCCGTGCAGTAGACAAGATTGTTTCATACGACTGATCAGCTCTAACTGCTTGGTATCGAACAAGTCGAGTCTTCTTTCGGTTGGAGATCTTAGACAGTCCAAGCATGAACGACAGAATTCATCCAGATAAGAATTCTGCACTGCCCTTCGACTGAAGACTTCCATTTTGATAACAATGGATTGGATCTCTTCAAACGCTTCTTGCACCTTAGGCGACCAGCCTTTTTTCGAGCTCGAGGTGGAAGGACAACTGGATTCGCGTGTGCTCATTCTCCAGGTGGAAAACTGAGAACGCTTGGCGACTGCCTTGGCTAGTGCACCTGCTGCTTGTTCGATTTTGAAACGGTCGTGAACAAGAACTTCATTGGCTTTATTGAAATTCCTTATGGCAGATCTCCATTCTTCCACTTGGTGAAACTGCTTACGAGCTTGATGATACCACTGCATCTCTTCAACTTGTCGAGAAGGAGGCAGTTGCCGAAGTGCATAACGATCCCGATATCCGTATTCAGGGACGTCCTCGAGAGATCTGCGATGCTCCTCTCTCTCGAAGTTCTCCGCTAAGCATCTCATGCGGTTCGTGTAATCCAGGATACCCCCTCGGGATGATGGTTCGTAACCTGTCTCTGATGCTTCCAGACTCACGTAGATCGCCTTGGTGTCAATCGAAAAAGTAATGCTGGGACCATGATATTCCATTGGTTTGCACTCGAGGTTGGTGTAATCGCTTTCCAACTCCCTCATTGTGTAGCGCTTTCTGTATTCTTTTCTTCTTTCGTTGTAAACCACGGTCAATCGAAAAGACTCATCATCATTGACGTCGTACGAAATCTCTTTGTTCTCTGCGGAATAGGTTTGCAGCGAGACGTGGTGCACGTTTCCAGCAGTGACGCCATTCTCGTCTGCATAGATCTGAAAGAAAGTGCCTGGGTTTGTTATGCCGATCGACAAAATGCTCAAAGTGATCTTGACAACCTTTCTCCTCAGAGGACCATAATCTAAAGGGGCATCTGTCATATTGACTCTCTGTTGCCGAGAAGTCTGCCCACGCTGTTCCCGTTGCACCCGTTGCGCCTTTTGTTGCTTTGGGCGACGTTTCATAAGCATTTCCAGATAGCTGCTCATGGCGACGAAGGCATCCAAATTCTCAAAACGCAAACGGTCTGGCAGATTCTTGGACTGGGGTCCATAAAGCCTCCATGCTTGTTGATAGCAATCAAACATCTGCTCTGTCGAAAGAGTGAGATTGTCATCGTCAAAGAACGCAGTGGACAGCCTTTCTTGCATTTGCCAGCCTGTGTCTTCTACCATGAGATGCCTCATCAACGGTTGGTTTTCGATCAATTCATCAAATCCCTTCTCGCAGGTCGTGTACAGTTCTTCAAACTTCTCTGTGAGATGCTTGACATTTTTTCTCAAGTCGTCGACATCCTCTCCAATCTTCGCCGAATAAATAAACATGTCTTTATGAATGCCTGCATACAGACATCGCAAGATGGCGCATGCTTCATCAAGAACACCAACTGTTCCTTCTTTATTATCATTCTCTGGTTGGAGCACCAGCTCTGCGGGTTGCTTCATCAACTGACTGTGTGCATTAAGGAACACGACACTCTTTTCAATCAGAGTTCTGGATGATTGCAGCACGCTACATGTCTTCCACCATTCGAAAAGCTTCTGTCCCGCAGATGCTGGGAGTTGGTTTACTAGGAGGGATATTGCGTGCAACCGGTCCATGAGTTCTCTGTCATTGAGTGAGCTAAGACCAGCTGACCCCTCTCCTTTCACATTTGGAGGTTCTTTTTGGAGATGCAAAGGTTGCAAGAACTGCTCTAAAGGCAACCGCGTTATGCTACCGGCACCGGACTCGTCTTTCTCACAGTTCGAGGCCACTGGGTCGACGTCTCTTTTTGATTCTCGGAGAGATCGCATGCAACACTCAGCGCTTTCAAACCACCAGTGATCCAGTGCTCTTGTCAAGAATTCCACGAGAAAAGGACCAGGCCGCTGTCGGTGTCGAAGCATCACTTCTGTCAGCTCGGAGAACTGTTCCTTCAGCTCCTTGAATACATCTTGCATCTCGTTTATTTGGAGGGACAGAGGTCGCTGTCGACAGGCTTCGAGCAGCACATCTTTGACTTTTAGCAGAAGCTCTTTTTCCTTCTCTTGTCCTGAACAGCTGAACATTCGAAAATTGTTTATTTTCTTGACCATGTCTCGCATTCCCTGGATAAACAGTCGAGATGTGTAGGAGACGGAGGCGTACAGATGTCCATATTTCGTCAGGAAAGTCTCGATATTCCACAAAAGCTCAAAAGGATCTGCCAGAAATTCATCCACTGTTCTTTCTGTGGAAAGGAACCAGTTATGCCAGATGCATTGAACCGACTCAAATACGCGCCGCAATTCTGGTGCATCATTCAGTGGCAGTGGTTGAAAATGACCTTCCTTTTTGGCCTCTTGAACCCTCGGAAGCAACTTCATTGTGTACAGATCTGTTTTTTCGATGCTGTCTATCTTTGAACAGCAAAGACTGACGGTGGACAGGATCAGGTTCTGTGTGTAAGCTGCAGATGCGAAGGCATCTGGTTTGCCGATGCAACGCTCCTTCCATTCCCTATATTTGCTTTCGTCCTCCAAGAGATCCACACACAGTTCCCGGATTCCACCATCATTCGCCGCGGGACCTGTGCAGGCCTCTCGAAGTGTCTCCCACTTCTCTCTGAGCTTCTTGGAATCTTGATGCGGACTGTTTTGGTTTTTACTGAATTCCAGACTTGAGGCCGTGCGAAGGAGATACAGAATGCGTTCATTGCCAATCGAGAGCAAAGTACACACGTCTTGAATCGCTTCTCGCACAGGATCACCCTTTTCGAGGGAACACAGGTCTTTTGTGCAAAAATCTTCAAGTTTTTTTATCCATCCATTCAACTTGTTTTCGACGGATCCCTCGGGGGATGGATGATCCTTCAGGAAATCATTCGCCTGCCGTCCAACTTCCTTGCAGACCTCCCCTACGGCCTCTTGGTTTGCAGCTGTCTCTCCATTGAGCATCTCGTGGAGTTCTGGCAAATCAGTTCCCAGCATTGACTCACACAGGTCTAGACCTTTGGTGGCTAATCCTTGAAATCTGCTCGACAAGTCTGCGCACAAATCCATCTTTCTTCTGTCGATTGCGTTTTTATTTTCTTCTATCTTTATCTGTAAATTCCTTAGATCTTTTTTTGTATCATCTAGCTCTTGTAGGGAGCGGATAGCGTCAGCCTGGCAATGTTGTGAGAACATCGTTTCTGACATAGGGTATCTTTGGTACTGTATTATCCTCTCTTCCAGTCTTCTTTGGTTTTGGAGCCGAGTGCTCCATCCTGCATCCAGATCTGCTGCTCGTTTTTGAACTTCCTCTTTGGATGACAATCGTATTTCCTTAACAAATTGAACGAACTTTGTACGAGACAGCCAGACGGACAGCCAGACGAATTGGAAAGCGATCACGATTTCTCGAACGATTGGTTGTTTGTCCTGATCCTCGATGCATCCCAGAAACGAATCCCACTTTCCATCTTTAAGTGCTTCAACTGCAGTGTTCATTTTTTCGGCGAAATCTCTAAAGATCTGTGCTTTGGTGCCGCGATCAGTCAACAATGCATGACGCGCCAACAGTCCTCCACTCCCATCGACATCCAGACAAGCGGATTTTCTTGGCTGGTGTGTGATACAGTCATGGGCGACGCTTCTGTTGAAACTGAAAATGACGGCAACATCGTCTTCCGTGAGCTCAGGGCATAAGAATGAGAAGTTTGCACTTGCCATCGACGAATGCGAAGCAAGGCGTGTTCTCAATTTTGCTGCATGCTCCCTCAGTTTCTCAAAGGTCGAAATGGCTTGCAGCACCGTCAGCTTCTTTCCAGAACACATGTCGAGTAGACCGATGATTCCATTTTTTATGTCCTCAGCTCGCCATGCCCGCAGCAGTTCACGATATGGTCCTAAGAGATGTTTAGCTTTCATGCTGATGAGCTCGTCGACAGCTGCATGGATAAGAACATCGTGTATCTCTTGTTTACTGGCTTCAAAAGCCAACTGCAGCTCCAGTTTGTCAGAGAATACATCTAGCTGAGATAATTCAGTGACCCTTTTACTCTTTTCCTTTGGATCTTCCGCCTTTTTGTAACACCGGATGATTTCAGCTGCTTTCTTCGATAGAGCTTGATGTTGACAAGACTGCATCCATGACATTAGCTGTTCCAAGAACTTTTCGGTATCTTCTGGTCTCTCAAGTTCCTCTGTCAAGCACTTCTCTAGATCGTTCATCGGATTCGTGTTCATCCAGCCACTTTCAGCAAAAGTGGACGGTAAGTTATTCACTGGAGCGAAGGAGGATTCTCGCAGACAGCTGTCATACATTATGCTCAACTCTTTGCTTTCTTGTGCCACTGAGAAGTGTTTTTCACTGTCCTCATTCAACATCGATCTATTCAGATCTTGAAGATTGCCCAATTTGTCGCCGTATCTGTCCAATGTATCCATACTGCACGTTGACGGGTCCAGCCTATCCAGTTCCTTACACGTCTTGATGGCTTCCCTCATTATGGTGGCAGACGTTTGCTGGGGGCTCTTCTTCGCTTCTTGCCACAGACTTTGATACTTGCTCTTCAGGGTGCGAATCTCATACTTGTATCGGTCCAACTGTGAACTCCATCCTGAATCGGGCCTACTCCTCATCAGATTGACATCACTGTCACCGAGTAGATTGCTGTCTTTTATTTCTTTCAGTTGCGCATACATACACTTCATTTCACCGAATACATCATTCAGACCATTTCTTTGCAGCAAGTCTTCTGAAATGCCCAATTCTTTAATGAGGCCCGTGTATCTCTCTTTCCAGGTATCAAATATGGCAAGCTCTTTCTCTTTGTCGAGAACCATGACATCCGAATGGCTCTGTTGCAAAAGTCCGACAAAGTAGTCAACTGCTTCTGGCAGAAATTCAAGCATACGTGAGAACTTGGAGCAAAGATTGTCGTCTCCAGTGTCCAATCTGGTAGCTGCGTACTGGATGATGAATTCTTTTGCTTTAAGGATCGGTTTCAGGAAATCCACTGCTTCGAATACGCCTTCAAACTGCTCTCTGATGATCCTGTCCAGTTTGCTCATTTCGTTCACAAGATCTCGATCAGGATGATCTTTCAATCTCTCGAAGAGATCATGAAATCCGTATGCGATGGACGTCGATCCCCAATCAGACGAAGATACCTTGCCTTCAATGAAGCTCAGCTGTTCTCTGACAGCATTCGTCGCTTGTTTCTTCCGTTCATCATTGAACTTCTCGAGGGACGCCGTCATTCTCTTAAGGCACTCCGGGTTCATGTGTTCTCGTTGGACTTCTCTGAGGCAGGTATCGACGGTTAGCGTATCACACAGCAGGGTGGTCTCATCAGTTCTCTGTCCCAGTGACTCCATCCGGTCTTTATAGACGGTCAATAGATTCTATCATTTGTGTTCGCAAAATACTTGTTCTCTTATCCACTTGTCTGTGATCCGCCGATTGACATCTGTGCTCGATCAGTGTACGGAGACATGACATCAAAACAAGCCCCAGGCTGGACATATTTCCTTCAACGTTCGACCAGACGATCAGTTCTTTCTTTCTCAGGTGCAGTTGGTCACCAGAGTCCAGTTTGTCACCATGAACACCTTTCCATCGCAGCAACCATTCCTCTTGTTGAGAAACTCTTTCATCTGTCCGAGGACAACAGTACAGACAGAGTTGTTGGCATTCTCTGTTATCAAATACGACGAGCGCCACTAAACCATACAACGATTCACAGCAAGACGGGTCTCCAATCAGAATGGCCGCTTGCATGCCGCCATCTCTAGAGAAGTGTTCATGCTTTGCTGTTTCTTCGTCGCATTTCAGCAGTTTTAGGGGGACGACATCTGAATCTCTCTCGCATTCGCAAAGCAGTGAGATCCATGTCAAGCAAAATTCACTGTTTCGAGTGCTTGTCGAACATGCGTCGAATCGGAATCCAATTTGATTGGACACGACTTCATTGAGATTCCATTGAATTGGGGCTTTGGACTTCTTCCTCTCAGCCAGAAGGTCTTCAAGAACTTGAGAATGAAACTTCACAGCATCGTCCAGATCGTTACACAATGTCGCCTCTGAACCCGGTGATCTGACAATTGTATCCAATCTCTCGAGGGCTGCTGAGATTCTTAGACCGGTGTCTAAGGATGTCGCCTGATGACTACTGTGTGACGATGAAGGAATGGCACTTGAGATCGGATGTGCGTGAAGTTTGCTGCCTGAGCCATACGCATCTGACCAGAATGGTTCGTCCTCCTCGCGGCACAAGATCTTGTATCGCATCTTCCACATCTCTGTCACGAGTCTCGCTCGACTGATCAGTATTTGGAGTTTGAGCACTTCTCCAGCGGAGAACTGTGCTCGATGCATGAGAACAAGGCGTTCGTGCAGACGCAATGATGTCTTCCAGTCGAGGACAACAAGTGAGAAACACAACACCAAGTGGTTTTCCTCTCTCTTCGTGATACTTGAATCCCTCAGTGCTGTGATTGAATCCCTCAGCCTCGGGCCTGAGTCCGTCACTTTCTTGGACAGCTCCTTCTGCAGTGCAAATTTTAATGCCTTGTTCTGACACCGGTTTTGCAGCTCATGCAGAGAATTGACACTCTTTGTGAAGTACTCTTTCTCAAATGCACGGAAGTAGTGAGTCAGGTGTCGTATACAGAGCAAACTCTTGGCTTTTTTCATCATACTCGGAATCTCTAACTCCTGACAATGTGGATTTCCATCCGCCAATTCTATCAGAGAACGAAGGACTTCGTGTGTGTCTTCCAGAAAGCTCCTTCTTTGCTGCCAGTCGGAGAATGTGGAGTTTGACATGAACTCTTTGTACATGGCAATGAGCCGTTGCAGGTTCTTGTTGACGTATTCGTTGACTGTCATCTTCCTGGTTTCGCTGATTTGCTCCGTGATTCTTCGCAGTTGATGACATCCGTGCGTTCCGCAGTGTGCCCGAAACTTCCTCATGTCGGCATGACAATCGTGGAGATGGTTCTGGAGTTCTTGACAAGCCTCCTTCTCTTCCGGATAGATCTTTGTGAACACCGTATCCAGAAAGGACTTCATTGCTTCTCTGAATTCATTCCTGTTTTGCACTTTCAGAAACTGTGTCACCAACTGCTCCAAGATGACATGAATGAACGACGCAAAAACAATTCGGAGTTCTCTGGTCTCTCTCTGGAAAGGCGTGAAGATGCGTTTGTCTCTTCTTTCGGATAGATTCACAAGAGACAGAGAACGCGCCTCTCTGCATGACTGCAACATCGCTTCGTACAGCCATTGCAGATCATCGGTTTCCTTGACAACTGCAGCATACGTCCTCCAGAGACCCCATACGACAGCAGTGAACAGTTGTTCACCGCGATCCAGCCAAGTCCGAGCAACGGATATTGCTTGCTTCAGAGTTCGGAAGGTGATGGATGTGTCTTTCAACACCATCAGCTTCGATGTCCGCACATTGTTTCTCACTTGGGCGTGAAACAGTGCCGACAGTAATGCAGCGACGTCGCCACCGGCATGAGATCCCAATTGCTCTGAAACAATGTCGACAATTTCGTGCCTCTTCAGCTCGTTTGTTTTCATCTCGGATACATCACCTACAATGAAAAGGGTTAAAGAAGATAAAAATTCAAGACCGCCCTGCTGCTTACTATCGATCTCTGGAAGCCAGATCTTGATCATTCTGTTGAGCAAGGGGTTTGACATTTTATAGGTGTTGATTCGCTTCCTATCTGCAGCAGCGAATATTCTGGTCTCTGGGTGAATGCCACTCGCACGAGTCAACACTTTTCCATCCGAGTGTTCGTAGAGGTTAAGACTTGGGGTTTCTTCGAACAGAGAAAGAACTCTCTCGATCACATCTGGCGGCGCAGCATTGATGTCGTCGAAGAAAACAAAGTGTCCAGATTCGAGGGCTTTGATGAGGTCGGCTTCGACGAAGGTGAAGACGAGTCCTTCTGGAGAATCCACGTTCGATCTGCACTCGTACTCAAGCAACCGGAATCTGCGACGGAATTCTGTAGATCGTTTCGATTCTCCCTTTTCCAGCACGACCATCAGGTCATTCAGTCTCTTTACTGTGTCGCTCAGTGTATCTTCATTTCGGGCACTTGCTGCAGGCATGTACGCCCATCTCGCGCTCATGAAGAATTCCCTTTTCAGCACCTCGTCATTCCAACTCTCGGTCATTTTCATACCATGGAGTAACATTTCATCTCTCAGAAAGAAGATACTCTGCTTCAGTTTCTCCGAAATGGTTTTGGGCGAAAGAGGCAACCATTGTCCAATCAGGTTAGAGACTTCGCAGTCGCGATGCAGAGAGAGCACCAACAGCGGTCTTCCTGTGAGCAGGGCCAATTCTCTGACAAGGGCTGTCTTCTTGGAACACGTTCCACCCTCGAGCAGCACCGTCCTTTGTGACTCGCACGCAGAAGCTAGCAAACTCAGCTGCTTTACGGTCCTCTCTGAGTGCACCAGTGACCCAGATGATGACAGTCCTTCTGTCCTGTCCATGTAGACACATCCGATACGCACAACGTCTGCCACAGATGCATCGATCGTCATGCTGCTCATCTCATCGGTATCGATGCAAGGTGGCGTCACAATCCGATCAATGATGTTTTGGACTTGATCTTGAGCCTCTCGGCTCTCGAAACGATGTTTGAAGACAAGTTCCAAAGCACTGCGAAGAACGAGATCGACAATGGCAGATCGATCAAACTCTGATTGCTCCATACCATCGTGCTCACGCCACTTCATTTCATAGTGAGAAATCTGCGCTTCCACATTTCCTAACATAATGTCCCGAACAGCAACAAGGTCTCTCAGATTGAATTTATGTCTTCTGTAAGTTCCCTTCAATGTGCCAGACTCAACCAGCTGCGTTACTTCTCTGTACACACTGAAAATCTGCTCCACGATTTTCTTGCTCACAAGGGTTTGTCTTTCCTTCGCCGTCATCGTGCTGAAGATGACATCCAGTATCTCAGAGAGCTCATCATCCGACTGACTTTCGCAAAACACGACTGTGAAGAGGTTCTTGAACGATCTGGCCAGTTTTACGCGTCCTCCGCCTTCGATTGCAGGGTTCATTGTGGCAAACAGACGAATTCCCTTGACCTGCATGCGTCCAGATCCTGCCTGTCCAGGAATGGCAAAGCCGTTCTCGATAGCAGATCCATTCAGCAGCGGAATAAGGGACTCCAGCACCTCGGGGCGCAGAAGATTGATCTCATCGAGCAAGATCCATTTTTTATGCGCGAGAGCTGAAAGCAGTTTGCCATTTCTCCATTCGAATGTTCGGCAGTTGTTGTTATATACAGGCACAACAGAGCCAAAGAGTTGCTCAATTGTTGTGTCCCTCGAACAATTGATGCGCTCGAGATCTGTCTTCATCTGACGAGCGACTTGAATGACAACAGCCGTTTTGCCTAAAAACGGATGCGTCAGCGAAAGATTCGGAGTTTTGTAAGAAGACGCTTACCAATTCCGGGCTGGCCTTCCAACAGAAGTGGGGAGTCTGTGTTAATGGCAGCGAAGATCAGGGCCATGTTCTTCAAGACGGTTCTGGTCGAGCAGAATGGTACGTCTTCCTTTTGTTCAGTCAAAGGCTGTCGTTCATCTAGGGATATTTCTAAAGAGAGTTGAGTTCCTGTCAGAGAGACGGTCATTTTGTTGTCATGCGTCTTGATGCAAATGGGATTCTCGCTCTTCTCCGGCGTCTCAAAATGCATCTGGCAGTAGTCTTCCTCGAAGCACTTCTTGAGCATCTTATCTTGCATATCAAGTGAATATCCGGAGAGATAGAAGAATCTGGCACCCAGCATACATCTCTCCTTGACACTCACGTTGTCTGGATGATTCACGATGAAATTGGTCCACCGCAAAACTCTCCTCACATCTCTGCTCGATTGTTCAAAAGGGCCTTCTGTCACCTCCTCGTGCACACGCCGAATCATCTTCCTTAAATCTTTGATGTGTGTCTGATCTTCATTGGACAGGTCGTGCGTCAGTTTTTCTTTGACAATTGACAGGACATCTTCGAATGTGTATGAAGGGACATAAATCTGAGTGATTCTGCTCTTGGTGGCATCACTCAATCGTGGCTTCTTCGTTGAGGACTCTAGATGTACGGTGGCAATGAAGCTGTATCCTTCTCTTGGAATGTCCAGCTTTGTCGTTTCTGCTTTGCAGGACAAAATGTCTTCAGGGATAGAGAATGTCGGATCGATTTCGAGAGCGCTGTTCAGCCGTTCTGTAACGGACTGAGGACACAGGTCATAGTCCTCGACGACGAAAATATGTTTCATTGTGATGGCCTTCACGAATGGGCCATCTCTGAAAAGGAAGATTGGCCCGTGATCATCGAAGCTAGTCTTCGCCACGTACTCTTTGAGGAGCTTCAATCGTTTCAGCAGTCTCTCAATCGCAGGCCTGTTGCCATCATTGATCTTACTTGCCTGATCAATGAGCTGATCAATGGATTCCAGCAATACCGACGGATCGATACTGGGTTTATATTTTGTTTCAGTGTCTGGCTCATTGATCGCTGTCTGCATTCCATCCGTCTCTGCATTCATGGTAAGAAGACTTGTACTGTGTTCGTCCTTCTTGGCCACTTCTGCTTCCGGCACAGGCTGATCGTTGTCACGTACTCGTTGCTGTTCGAGACCTATGGAAAAGTCGTCATACTCTGGTGTTCCCTCACTTCCTGAGTTGTCGTCAGGGATATCCTCTTTTGATACACCTTCATCATGAAGAGCATCCGGAGATGGCACAGCTGCGGATGACACTTGTCCACCCTCTGCACGAGAAGAACTTTCTGCGAAAGTTATATTCTGCTGTCCAGCAATGTTGCTTCTGCTCTTGTTATCCTGGACAATATCTCTAAGATGTCTCATCGAAGTCTGGATGCTTTCGATTTCCTTTCCCAATGCGTCTTTGTCGTTTCTTTGATCATCCACATGTGCCAGAATGCAGTCGCCGGTTGTGATCAGGACGTCCAATATGTCAACGACGGATGTCAACTGCACCTGACCAATCAACTCCGTAGCCTCCGAATCCGAAGTCAGATGCACCATCTGCACTTTGTCTGTCATTCCAGAGATCTTGAGCCATGTCTTGATCAGCTCAGTCTTAAACCCTGCTTCGCCCCACAAGAGGACGGGTTCCTTTGCTTTGAGAGCAAATGCCAACTCAACGAGCTTGTCCTTAAACACTTTTGGCGGTTCGACTCTCGAGTCACTTTCTCTCCACAGTGGACTGTTCTTCAGATTGAAGTTAGGGAAGGAAACTGATAGTGGTCCATGCCTGAAGATCACTTCAGACTCGGTCTGCTGAATGTTTTTGATCATGCAACGATCATTCGTTAGTGTTCCGGCATCGTCGGGGAATGCTTTATCCAGCAGAGGATACAGTCTTTCCTGTTGTTCAACAGTTGTCATCGGCTGGAGCACGGACATGGCAACAGCTTTCCAAGAGAACTTGTTCTTGCTCTCGTCTCGGAAAATCTTGAATCTACGGACAATTTTTATCAAGTCTCTCATCGTGAGATTGTATGCGCCAGCTGATTCGAAGTAGAGTCGCGAGAGTGCCTTGGCATCTTCTTCCTCGACAAGTCCTTTGAATTCTTGTTTCTGGAACCTTCTGAAAATGATGTCAGAAAATTCGTTCTCTGGGAAATCTTCAACGGTGACTTCAAGGAAACGATTACGCACGGTGATTGGCAATAACTTTCTTCCATTTCTGCCACCGTGAAACGGATTCTGCGTTGCAAAGAATCTGAATTCTGGATGGACTGTCACAGCAATATGCGTTCCTGGAATCCGGACGACCCGATCGCCTTCCAAGAAAGGCATTAAAGCAGCTGTGACGGAAAGAGGAGCAAGATTGAACTCATCGGCCACAAACCAATCCCCACTTTCCATTGCCTGGATTAGGATGCCTTTTGCAAATGCAAATCCTGAGCTCGATGGCATCCAGGTTCCAAAGTAATCCTGCAGTGTGGTCGTTTCGCTGTTATTCAGCATCTTGACTTGGTGATGGCGTTGGCGAAATCGTCTCAGGCCGTGAATCAAGGCTGTCTTTCCGACAGCTGGTTTTCCTTCGAGTAGGACGGGTGTGTTTGTACGGACACCCAACAGAACAGCTTGCGCATGGGTCTCCCTCGAGTCTGTCAATACCAGTTCTGGGTCAACGTCGACATCCTTCAGCAACTCCAGACGGTTGAGAGCATCAGGTGGACATCCCATTTGTGTGAGAAGATCCTCTCTCTGCTGCAGATCTTTCATCGGATAGACAAATACGACAATCAATGCACAATGAAGAGCATCCGTAATATCTATCCCTTCGAACTGTGCGATTAAGATCGTTGCAATGTCCAGCAGCTTGACAAACTGTCTGAAAATGATACTGGATTGTTGGCATTTGTTGAGAAACTCTCTGATCTTCAAACAGTAGGTACAGATGATGTCGCAGTCTTTTTCAAAGCTCTCGGAATCCTTTCCAGTCAGACAACACTTAAGGATGGATTGCAGCGTTCTCTTGAATCTTTCCGACTGTTGACCCGGGTCTTCAACATGAACGGTGATGAAACGATTGAACAGAGCAGCTGTGAGCTCTTTTGACAAACTGTCATAGCCTCTGGATGCAATGCCCTTTGGTGTGTAAGTGGCAATGAACTGAAATCCTGTCGCAGGGCCTGGCTCATCGGACATCTGTCCATCTCTTGTGCGACGACAGCACAAAGGCTTAGTGTCTCCTCTCTCTGTTAGCCACAGAGCTTTCGGCGATTCCAGTACAGGGTTGATTCGCTCTTGAAGTACAGCTTCTGCTTGGCCAATGTTGTCGACGATGAAGACACTTCCTTCGATAAAGGACTTTGTCAATGGGCCGTTTCGCCACTCCACTGTGTATTGCTGATCATTCTTAACTGGAAGGTGTTCTCCGAGCATCGCCGATGGTTCACTCTCTGTTGTCAGTGTGACCTGGGCGTATTGATTTCCTAAGAGGAAAGCAATCGCCTTTCCCAGGCATGTCTTTCCAGATCCGGCACGTCCTTCGATTAGGATCGGCCGTTCACTCCGGAGAGCGGCGAGTAAGTCAATCAGGAGCTGACAATTATGATCATTAAGAGCTGTTGGCATCTCTGGCACGATGGATCTCATTGGCTTGACTGCGTCCCGTGTCACCTCACATTCCCTTACGAAGATGTTCATGACTTGTTCTCTTGCCTTCTCGTGCCTCAAAGAATAGCAGTAGAGTTCAGCTCCTAGCTTTCCCAACTGGACGAGCGAATCCAAGCTGAAGATGTCCTCTTTCACTGCTTCGGCGATCCACTTCACCAGCCAAAACTCAGAGAAGGACGTGTACACTCCATAGTCCATCATGAAATCTGGTTCAGTGATCGTCTTTTGCACTTCCTCATGGATTTGTATACACTTTTCAAGCGCACCACGGGTTTCTTCCGACAGAGCAGTTTGGTGTGGAAAGTGGACCTTCCAGAATTCTGCCGCATCAATATCCATTGTCCTCTTGTTCTCATCTCTCAATTCGGCATACGCTTCTCTCACACGCGTGACCTTATCAGAAAGAGAAGAGCTGTCCACATTCTCATCAGAAGGAAGTAAATGTTGTTGCTCCAAGAGTTTTCTGATGATATCGCGTCCATCTGATCTGAACCGACATCCGTAAATTAACCAGGCATAGCTTCCCAGTTTTTCGTCTGTTTCTGGAAGACGGTGTTCTGTCGCAATCATGTCCGTCCATGTCAGCAACTCGCGGTTTGTGATGGTCGTGTATGCCTCGACCTCGGTACACCGTTGTTCAATAGCAGTTCTGGCTTTGCAGTGAAACTCTGTCATGTTCTCAGCCACTCTCAAGAGCGGCTCGGAGTTCTTCTCTCTCAATGTCGCGATGCTTAGCTTTAGCTTCACAATCTCTTTCCATTCCTCTTTGGGAAGCTCTCTGAAGTTCATGATGGAGAACTGCGAAAAGAAGGCAGTGCTCATGCGTTCTCTCTTTCCTGCTTGCCATGGATTCTGTGTGGCAAACAGTCGAAACCTGGGATCCTTCTTTATGACTCTCGTGGCTGCATCTGCTGCACTCTGATCGCTCAGAACAATCTCTCCCCTTTCCATCGCATCCGTGATGACCTTTAAAGCGCCTTCTTCTGCCAAGTTCATCTCATCGAGCAACACCCAATCACCATTTTGGAAACTCTTCGAGAAAGGTTGCAATGTGAAATCCGGAACATCCCCTGCGGTTATGGATAGTTTGCCCAAGAAATCATCAGGTGTCAAATTTGACGACATGTTGATGCGAATGAGATCGACATGCTCCCGTTTTGCAATCTCCATCAGGGTCGCCGTCTAAAACATGACAATCGTAAGATGCTTTTGATTGCATAGAGCTGCACGATACTTTTCCGACGCCAGTTGTTCCGATCAACAACACGGGAGATCCATCGTCGATCTTCTCTTTGATCATTCTGATGTTCTCTTCTGTCGTTTCTGTTGGTATAAATGCGCCCTGCGTAAGTTCACCACTTGTCAATCCGATGCTGCAGTGCCTTCTGAGTCCCACTCGTCTACCCCTCTTGAGAATAGCCTGACGCATGGAGACGTTTTCAAGGTTCGGGGTTTTGCTCTTAAAGGTCGTGATGAGCGCATCCAGATCTTCAATGGATGCTTCTCCGGCTTGAATATCTTCTCCTTCGGGAAATTTTGCCGAAGAGAAAGGATTGAGTTGATACGACTGCGGCACATCAACACTGCTCACTTCGACCTGCTTCTCACGTGATCCTTTGTTTATGACAAAGCGGACAAGTTCCTTCAATGTCTCGGAGTCTGGTCTGTCTTCTTCAAGAAGCTCGAAGATTCTGTGCAGAATGGGTGCCAGCGCATGGCAAGAAGCATTCCTCTGCGATTGCGGCAGTGTCTTTAGATACTTAAGCAGGTTGTCAAAAAACTTGACTTCCTTAGAAGCGTCAATTTGATTGACACAGTTGAGAAACGTCAACAGGAGGTTATCCAATCGCCTTGAGTCCTCCTCCTGATTAAAGAGAAAGATGTCTAATAGTTTCTTAAACCCCTCCTCAGGCATCTCCCCGTGCACAAGAGTTTCGGGGGTCAGCATGAGAGTATTGACAACATGTGACTTCCAGTGGCAATCCATCAGCAAAGCCAGTTTGTTCAGACAATCTCTGGCGATGTCTGCAAAACCTGGCTGACTGACTGCGACGTCAATCAAGAGTTGGCAGACAGTTCGGCACACGGTGTCGTCATCGACCCTTGCCACTGCCGATGATCCTCCAACTGTTTGGAGACGCATTCGAAGGGCCTTTAATGGCCACTCGCAGAATCTAGGATTCATCTGCGACAAAACTTTGAGCAGATCGCTAGTATCCTCCATGTCTCCTTTCATTGCCCAGGTTCGAAGCATGTCACCAGACCCTGCGGCGTCAAACAGCATTCTAAAATTGTTGGCGTTCTGTGATGAGACTTTCAAGAAAGAAGAAAAAACAATGTGGGAAGTATGTTGTTGACAGTAATGCATGATGCTGCGGAATGCAGGAAATACAGATTCGCCTAGTTCCCAAACAAACAGAAAAACTTTGCAGACATACTCGATAAGACTTGTGTTAATGACAAAGGTATCCACAAAACTGCCCTCTCTTTCAAAGAAAAAAGACAAGAACACCAAACGCTCGTGTAACCAACCCCGATTATGTTGAGACGTACATTCCTTGCTCACAAAACAGTCTATACAGGATTTGAAGAACAATGGTGGAACAAACTTCGGGTCACTGTTCTCGACAAGGAAGGCTGTAAGAGAACGAACTTGATCATAAGATGGCTCATTGCCTCGATAAACGACAGGGGAAACAAAAAAATACTCAACAGTGGAAAGCACCAAACAGCGATTCATTCTCAGATTCTCTGTAAGCTTGTCGCAAAGAATCTGAAATGCATCTACTTCTTTCGAAAGAGTGACTTCCAGAGCTGCGTGAAGCTGCGTCTTAGAAAAATCGAATGTGTCATCATAACAATTGACCAGATTTGCGAAAAAACAATTGATGGCACTTGCAGACACTGCGCTTCTCAAGATGTGGAAGATCAGGTCGTCAGGGCGACGTCTGGGACCAACGTCTCCTCGCTTTTTGTAGTCCGTCTTGTTGTCTGACCACGTGACTGTCGTGGGATAGCCGACGGATAGTTTCTCGCAGTTCTCTGGCACCACTTGTCTCGATGTCACTTTTTTGATGATGAGTGGATTGAAGAACAGCTTCATCAGTTCTTCGGATCCGAGTGCCATTGTCCATGAATTCAAAAGAGTGGAATTCTCTTCGGCATCGCTGACTGCGCCGGACAGTTTCCGCAGGTGAAGGAGAGACAAACTCAGCAAACCGATCACCGCATCTGTTTCCTGGCCGGCGAGTCCGATGGATAGCAAGTTCAGGAGCATGCTGATACTGGGCTGCTCTCTTTTGGATGTCGCTCGTGGTAGATGTTTAATGTTTGTACGTGGGTTTGTTATTCTCTCGACAGTGAGTTGTTCCGCATCGAATTCCTCTTCGCGGAGCAGTAGGCGAAAGGTTGAGTCGTGCCTTGCTGGATCAATCGAGTTCAAAAACCAGTGAATGAATCGCGCTAACTGACCGCAGATGCACTTCCTGGCTTTAAAGACTCTCACCGAGTGGGCTTGAATGATACAACGACCCAGGTGATATATGGTTTCTGGCTTGAGAAGGCCAGCGTTGGCAGTTTTTTCTTCTTCTTTCAGTTGAATGATGGAATCGACGATTTCTCGTGTTTCTTCGTAGTCGTCGAGTTCCTTACACGAAGAATCCGCCGTCGAGCTTGCCGTCGCAGTGGAAGACGATTCTTCTGCTCCATTTCTTCGCAGGACGTTGAATAACGACTGCAGCAAATGCTTCTCTCGCGGCGACGACATTTGGACCTAAGATTCACACACGCGTCAAAACATGACCACCCGAGTTACACTAAAAAAATCTTTCTGTATGTTTAGAAAGAGAGTAGCAAAGATTGTGCTGTAGTTGCCGCCGCCAATGCCATTAAACGCGCAACAAAGAGTGTACGTGCGGCGAGACGTATATATCAAGTATAGTCGCCAAAGAAATCATATGGTGTACCGTGTCTCTTCTGGAGACCAGCTTCGGCTGCGTGTTGTCCACAAAGATACAAAGTCGACTTCGCTTTCGTCGAGCGAAGAAGGGCTCTTTTTACACAGTTTCGGGTCAGCTATCACCTGTCATGTCATTGACCGGTTTCGTGAAGGCCTATCATAGACAATCAACCAACACATTCGGCACATGAGTGACCGATATGTGTTGTCATGCCTTGTTTCTTCTTCTTCCTGTTCAATCAGTCACACACACGTTACCATCACCAGACTGCTTTCAGATAGCGCCCATGGGACATTGATCGCAATCTATGGACGATCTGATTAAACTAATCAGTGTCTCCATGCATCGAGGATCATTTGCATTGCATTTCGATCTCTCTCTAGAGATGTTCAATGCATGCCCTTAGATTTCAAACTTGTCTTTTTGCTATCCTTGCGCTCATTCTAACGGCATTGGAAGAATCGCTTCTCGAATTGTTACATCATCCTGTTTTCGGCAGACAGTGACTGGCCATTCGGACCATGATTGACTACACTCTCTATTCATTCGAAGATGCTTGAATTCAATGCTGCATGCAACAAACGTGTATCGAATTGCTGCTAGACTTCTACATTGTCAGTGTCGTCTTTCTCATAGTTTCCTTGAGTCACACACGGGGAGTCGATCGGTCTATCAAATCCTGTATCGTCCTCGCGGCAATGCCGACGACGCGTCAGCTCTGGTGCAAATAGGCCAATCATCCGAGCCGCATTTCACGAATCATTCTTGTAATTATTAATGAAAGCACCTTCGCCTTTCCAATCAGGCACTTCTGAAAGGCGACGTTTCTGATGACGCCGACGAGAAGAAAGCGTGTTTGTTTCTGGATCGTCGACTGTCTCGATAAAGATTCTCTTGACGCCATGAAGACATCTCTTAAGAAGGCGGCCAACACCGCTCAACTGTCCGAGGTCCCATTGGAGGACTTTGACATAGGACTCGCATGTGTGCGTTTGAACGCGACAGCAAAGGTCGAGTTGAAGATCTTGCTCAGTCCTGGGAGAATGTGTTTATCCAATTTCCACGCCGCAGTTGATCAACTGCAGCCTTCCGACGAACGAAGCGATCATCAGAAACTGGCAGCCGTGCTGAAGAAGATCATGGAAAGACTTCCATCGGACACTGCTGCAGGCGGCGGCGCAATAATGTCTCGCATAGATGGAGAGAATTGCGCCGCCGAGGAACGTCAAAATGAGATTCATGTCGTTTCTATGCGGCTCGAATCTGGACCTGGTATGATCAAAGTGTTGAAGCAGTCGAGTCGGCGAGGAATTCGTATTCACTTTCATCTGTTCATCAGTGACGACGTCTTTCGTAGAACAGTGAGCTGCTGAGCATCACCGATGAATCATTCTCTGTATTTTTGTATCAAGGGAGCGGATGGAGGAGAGAGTTCGTCCACGGCAGAGACCATGCGCGAGCGTCTGGTGCAGGATATCTATGATATTGAGACGGTTTCGTTGGAGAACTCTATTGCCAGTGTGCTCGCATTCGAGCGGATGATGATGTCTTGGATTCGGGACCTGCTTCCAAACACATCGCTCTCGATACTTGTCAGCTTTCCTTTGCCGACAAGTGAAACGGATCTCAGATTTCCCTGCGTTGCTGCAACCCCGTGCATCAAGCTCGCGTCAGTGATTTCAAAATCTGTGCTCTGTTCATGCAAAGAGACCCGACTGGATGCGAAGTCAGACAAGTACGTATGTCTGCCTGCATCTTCGTCATTAGGTAGAAGTCAATCTCTCCTGTCCCCCTTCTCCGTCTTAGGTATTCAACATTGGAGACACATTGGGAATACGGCAGAGAAACAAGTTTAAATCGTCAGAAATGCAAAGGCCTTGCCGACGATGTCCAGTGGTTGGCTCGGTGTCAGGAAGGTCGGATCCGACAATCTGTGAATGGTGTCCCCGTGCTTTCCGTTTGTCATCGATTGCCGATGCGGCACCTTGAGAGGCACCATCTCGGCGACGGAGTGCAGCTCTTTCACGATACAGTGGACGAGGACACATCTCAAAATGCAAATACGTTGTTAGATATTTGCAGAGCAGCAATCGAAAGCGAGGAAGTTTTTCTGTCAAATGGATACATGGATCTGGGAAGAGGTTGTCTCTGTCACACTCTTCAACACTATGCACTCATCCCTTCATGCGTAAGCGGCAAAAAATCTCTGCTTGTTCGCACACAAGTGCTTGATGCAGGACGGTTCGATGTTGCATGCATTCAAAGTGTATTCACCAGATGAACACTTGCCCAGAAAGATCACAGTAATCACACCGACCACGACGACAGAAGAAAGGAAACAGGCAGCCAGAGGGATACTGCAGAGGATTCCCTCGATGGAGAAGAGTGATGCTGACCTATGTCGCATCGCCACGGATGCACATGCACTTCTCAATCGAATTCTATCCGAATCTGCATCCTTCTGTCGCCGAGATCTGTGAGAACTCAAAACCATCAATTAGTATCATTCATCGCCACGACTACCCACCGCCCATGTCTAACCAAACCGGCCAGGACACAGCCCAGAATCTCTTTCCTAGAAGAAATTAAATATTCGACAACCAGTCATGATGCACACATCAACTGTGATCTTTTGTTGCATTTGCAATTGCTATGATCAACAAGCAAGCAGGTAGATAATCCGATCAATCGTTATTTCTTTCGGGGTTGTTTGAAAGACATCAAACAGAAAAGAGATTAATCCACAGACTTAAGGGACACACTGTCTTTATTCTAGCTTTGCGATCGGCTGAATTGGAAAGAGCGCGTAGAAGACCATGAACGATACTCAACAACAACGACGACGACGACAACGATGACGAAAATGACACCACCACCACCATCACCAACAACAACAACAACATACAATACAGAAAACAAAGTAGAGCCACCGTGTGAAGCAAGAACAAGAATAGACTTCTCCTGCAGATAGAAGATACAAGCGCAGGCGTCAAGAATACAACTGCTGAATGTCAATTGGTTGGTTAGTTGGTTGGCTGACGGAAAGTGTTGAGTGAACAGAAAACAACAACGACAACGACAATTCATTCAGAACACAGATGGCCACTGGTCCATCTTAAAATGCGACTGGGATGCTGGTAAGATTTTACAAGACCCTCCCATTCGGCCAATTTTGCACGGACTAAGGGGATGGTTTCTCCGTCCGATGTCTCTTCATCCTCGTCGTCGCAGTTGGAACTGGGTTCTACACTGGACTCAGGTACTCCTCTACTAGGCGTATCTGAATCGACAGTTGCCACTGCAGCAGCATCAGCATCTGCAAGGGGAGCAGATTCAGTCGGTCCGTCCATCATGCACATTCCGAAAAGTGAGTCCACCTCTGTCTCATCGCTCGCATTTTCGCTTGTACTGCTATCAAAGTCCATTCCTGTCTTTGTTGAGTTCTTGTTCGACTTACGTCTCTGTGAAGAGCTTTCCTGTTGTTGTCCAACTGCCAGCAACTGCTTTAGTTGATTGAGTGCATCTTCATTGTTGGCTTCCAGTATTTCTTTTGTCTGTCCAAGCAGATTACGTGCATCTTCATATGATTCCATCAAATGCTTCATGCATGCGACAATTCCATCAAATTCATCCTGCAGGCTCTTGCGTGCGTGAGCGCCGAGCCCAACTGTGGCCTTCCGGCCAATGAGATTGCGCAAAGCTGAAGCAGTGAGGGGCTTGCGGCCATTCATGATTTCTCTGCAATGCATGCATTTCTGCAGATCTGTGTAGCGAAAAGCAGGGAGTCCATGACTCTTGGCTGCAGTCAGCTGAACATTGTCATTGGAAAAAAGCACGACAGGGAAACAGAGGGGGTTTTTGGGATTGGGAAGTAGTTGCTGTTGTTGTTGACCGCTGAACTGAGGTTCTTCAGAATGCAGCCGGAACTGACTGGCGGCTTGACACAGCTCTTGCTGAAAAAAGAGTGCCACCTCAACGATCTTGAGATCAATCGCCTGGCCCTTGTTAAACACGTGATGGCTCCTCGAATCCAACACTTCGGCATTGCGATCCACGATGATACCTTCTCCTTCATGAGCGCCGAGAATGGTCAGGAAGTCCTGTCCGGCTGGACCGTATTTCTCGAGACCAGAATTCACCAGCTTTCTCACACAGAGTCCGACATGTGCGCTGTGCTTCTTAAGTCCGTCCAGTTGTTTCATCACACTGTCACACAGAACAAAGAAAACACGCTCATTTGCAGGTATGCATCTTCCAAAATTGCCTCTTTGGCAAAGGCTGTCCAACCAATCGAAGCTCAAAAAAGGACAGCTACCCGCCTTTACTTTACATCCAATCAACCCCAACAATGCACTAGTGTCAGGAAATACCAATAAAGGACCGCTGGAATTATAGACATCTTGGGGTTTATAGTTAAGCGCCTTCTTTACTTGACAGGGCGCAGAACCTGAAGAAGGATCCAAGCAGTGACCGAAATTTGAAACAGAACCAACAACACACTGCTTTGCTGAATTGTTTGTATTGTCCTGCCAACTGAACTTTGCTTGCATCAAAACAGGTGCTTCAGATGGTCTCAGTCTCTGACACTGGATCCATGGTAAACGCAAATGTGCAATCTTGCGCTCATTTATCAAACAGCTAGATGCCTTTCCTCTTGAGCGACGCAAGTGGAATCTAGGTATGTCGACGACGGCACCTTTCTCTTTCTCGATCGCCGAGATAAACTCTTTCAGTTCGTCGTGATTGATCATGTTCCATTCCATTCTGAGCCAGAACGGTTTGCAGGTCGCCTCTCTGGTCGACACAGCTGCAGACATGATCTGTTGGGCTCCCGTGTTCGTCATCGAGTTGTGGGAGACATGAATTTCCAGAAGCTCGTCGTTAATCAATTGAGCAATATGCTTTGCTCCAGAATCTGTGATCTTGTTGTCGAAGAGCCACAGTTTAACGATGCTCAGCACAGATGCGTTCTGCTTGTGCCATTTGGAGATCATGTCCAATTCGACATCTGTGAGTCCCATGCGCTCGCATCGCAGAGAAATGCAAACCTTTCCCTTGAAGAATGAGCATATGCGATGGTGATGCCTCGCAGCAGCAGCGGAAGCAACAGCAGCACCAGATTTGGATCTTTGTCTGGTACGTCCATGTCTCCGAGGACCTTTATCTCTTGTGATGCTGCCGCAATTGCTGCTTGGTATTGTTGTTGGCGTAGGTAGAATTGGTGCTGTTGTCGATGACTGTCCCTCTGCTGTCGACTGCAGGTTGTCAGATGACTGCTCAATTTGGTGATGAAGCCCGTCAGCTGTTTCATTCAAAGAACAGGTGCTACCAGATAGACTCTGTTCTTTGTTTTCTGAGGAGAAGGAGTCGACAACGTTGTTGGACTCCTTAGTCAGGTCCAAAAGGGCATTTTTATATGCCAATGCCCATTCCAGTATAGCATCTAGCCACAGGGGAGAGAATCGACATCCAGGGACGGTCATCACCTATGTGGTCAACATCTGCCATCCTCATATGCTCGGAGTGGCGTCAGTGGATACCTTCCAAAAACCTTCCTCGACGTCCCTTTCGAGCAATACCTGACCACACCCGCTGCCGAAAAAATAGCGACAGTTGAGGTTGCCTGCTTCTTTCCATCTCCGTAGCCCTTCACTTGGTCTCCACGGTTTTACGAAACAGTTGGCGTTGCTGTTCTCAGGCGGCGATGACCGTCCTTTTCGGCGTCGTGGCAGCCCTCTTCGATTTTGACAACGGCGATTGTTTTGACGCTCTTCAGCGCCGAGAGCCCCATTTGCAGATTCTGAGCTGCATTTTTCTTTGGGACTCTGGTCGTTCTTTGCTGCTTTTGTTCTGGAGCCACGGCGGTGTCGACTATTCCAACCACCTGGCGCGCTCATTTTCACCGTATTGCGCTCGCAAGGTATTGCCTGCTCACGAAACCCGAAGCTGATGCGACGTATGCACACACTGGCACCTGGTTCATTCTCCGAAGAGCATCGCGGGAGCGGCATTCTTGCTTCTCCTTTACAAACGAAAATGCTCACAGATGCTCGTACATCAGCAAATAGGGCGTCTCAGACAGCACATCCGTCACACTCGTCCTCTTGATCGTCGAATCATTGAAGTGGATCCAACTCCCGTCTCTCTGCACCACATTGGCCGTGTAGTGATCACCTGAACACACATCCATCCATGCACACGGACAACAATGAAGTCTCTGAAATGTGATAGGGGATAAGAGAGCACACCTCCACGTCCTTGACCATGGTGATTGCATGTGGCAACAAGTCTGTACCTCCAGGGCTTATGACCCGCTGATAACCAATTCTTCTTAAAGTCAAGTGTGGCTGCGAATCCAATCCGCTTATCGATCTTTTCGAATCCAATCTCCGTGTACGCGTACTGCTTAAGGCATATGATCAAGAAAGGAGGTAACTGCCGGAACAGATTGTTCTTTGTGGCAATCATACATTTGCCAGTATCCTGCGCCCTATAATCTGTATGGATTCCATAAACCCGTGCACACCGCAGGTATGGTGTCGAGAGAGGCGTCACCTTGAATGATATCACGAGCCGTGTACATGTCCAATGCGTCCTCAACCGTTTGGACATTCTTGTTGGCAATGTCCAATATCAATGTTGTGAAGGCATGCGTTGTTACTGAGGCTGTCATTCCAGTTGCCTTTACGGCACTTTGGATGTATCCTCCAAAAATCGACGAAAGAATGGACGTCTCTCCAGCGCCCGTCGTCCTCTGCACGGAAACTTTATTCTTTTTGCCAACAACCAACCATCCATCGTCCGCATCCTGTTCATCTTTATCTGCCGGCTCTAAGGTCAAATGTTGATGGAGATCAGATTGCTCATCTAGGGAGAGAGAATACGTTGGGGATCAAAGAGTTGCCGAATGTGGACGATTTCTTTCTCGATCTGCTCCAAAATGAAGAGCATGAATTCCTGAACATCTTGGCCACCAACTCTCCTCTCTTCACTGAACCTCGATTGAAACTTGGATACGACAGTGGAAAGCATGTCTGGAGCAATGGGGTGCAGTCGTCTCTGATCGCTAACGCTACCGCTCTGAAGAACAGCCAGCCATCCCTGATATGCTCTGCTAGCCAGATGCTCACTTCTCTCGCGCTGCTACAGTATTGTTGATTCTCTGGTTGTACTGTCAGAACGTTGGCAAGGGATCCCATTGAACACACAACTGGGAAGGGGTATTTGTCAAGAAAACGCCGTGCGGTTTTCATTTCTATCATCAGCGAACAGAATTGGGAAGAAGCAAGGAGGAACTGCATTGCACTCCCCAAGAAGCACGTATTTCCCAGATTTCGAATGCCCTGCTCTCGAAAACGTACATTGCTGTTTGGCATTGTGTCGCTCAGCAGAATTCTCAACTGTCTCCGTACTTCTGATGGCGCGGTGGCCATCGACGCATGATTCGCATCCGAAGCTGCATCCACGGCCTCAAATAGAGCATCAGTTGGACAAATGCAGGAGAGCTTTGGCCATACAGCTTCTGTTTGTTTCTTCTGTTTCTTCTTCATTCTCCTCTTCGCGTTCTTGGACAGTTTCTTGTTCGTGTCCGATTCGCCCGTGGCTGCCGAAGTCGTTGGACTTCTGTGCGTCAGCGAACTCGCTGCTGAGAGGGAAACAGGACTGTTATCCGAACGCCTGGACACAACCTCCGATCCATACCAGCCAGTTCCAGTTCGCGTCCACCTTGACTCTGCAGACTCTAACGAGAGATCATAGAAGCTAGGCACCAGTTCATGTTGTTCTGCACTGGGCATATCTCCATTCGTGTCAGTCACACGATTCAGACATTCCAGTCGTCTGTCCTCGAATCGCCTTCGCGAATCCATTCGATTGTCTGTACGCTGTGATGCACCGAAATGACGTGCAGGTTCTGTCGAACTTTCTACACAAGCTACTCTCCGAGTGCCAGACAAAGGACGACTCTCTTGAGAAAGCGGAGTCATTGATTCCGAAGAGGCCTCTCTTCTCCACTCGACGGCACACGAAGTGACACGTCCTCCTCTTAAGGGTGGGGGAATTTGAGCGCGGAAGTCGGACGACCCGTCGACCATGTCCACAAACTGAGTCTGCGCTGTCCGTTCGGTTGGACACTGCGATGTATTCGCGTCCGAATAGCAACCTGGTCCAAAAGGGTCCCTGCGCAAAGGATGGTGTTCCATGCTCTTCTTTTTGGTCTCGTCTGCCTTTGGCAGCAAATACGGACGTGACACCAAATACAAAGACGTCACATCATATCAGAATATCGGACAACTGTTAACGGCAACTCTTCCATTCAGTCCATGTCTGCCTTCCTTTGTTTCTCTGGGATGGATGATGTCTGTAAGTAATTCTGGGTACTCTGGGAGAATTGTAGCCAGTCTCTGATTAGAGATGACCCCTAACCCTTGCAGTGCCTCCACTCGTGGTTTCAGCTCTGTTTCGAAATCCATCTGCAAAACTCTCGGGGTGGAGCACAGCAGCCACATGAGACGACGACTGTTGATGCCCATTCCCAGAAGGTACTCGACGTTTCGTGAAAAATCGTCCAGCGATGCTTCAAAGAACTTTGGATGTTCGACAAACAGTCGTGCCCCTCTTCTGTGACGAAAAACGAAGATCATGTATTGAATCCTTGGACGAATGACGTGATCGAAGGACAGCTGCAGTAGAGATGGGCGTTTTGCAATCATGGATACGAAGTCTCGATCCGACATCAGTTCCTGCTTCCAATAGGCATGGAATTGAAATAGTGTGCTCAGTGGCACATCCAGCACATCTGGCCATTTCTCCAGTATCTGTGCGATTTCGTCAACTTCGGCACTTCGGTTGTGAAAGAAGAATGTATGAGATTGCATGCGCGATAGCGGGACACTGAGGAGTTGAGGTGCAGAGATGACGAGCCGTGTTACCTGTTCTCGATTCATATGCAGATCTCGCATCCAAAGAAGAAAAAGCGGCTGGATATCCCTCTCGACTGAGAGACTGAGAACGGCAGGGTGCCTCATGACCATATCTCTGATCTCCTGTCTGCTAAGGTTCAACTGAAGATTCTCGTCGGAGTCATCGTCATGCTCCAAGAAATGCACGATGTCTTGAACATCAGTTGGGGGAACCAATAGCAATGCTTTGTGTTCTCGAAACAGCTGCCGGACATCGGACAGAGCAAAACCGTAAGAACGAAGCAGCTGCCACTTTGGTTGTATCAGACGATCGAATGCCAGCGCTTCCCGAGTCGCCGTGGGAGTCGAAGAATGGAGGTTGCGTCTTTCCAATCGTCTAAGAAGAGCCGCGGCTCGTGAGCTTCCAACTGCCAGTCGCACAGTCATCGTCATTTTGTGTCGCTCTATGTTAGATTCTTTCGTTAGCCGTCTGTGAAGAAGACACTAGACAGAGTGCGGCCTGAAGAATACAGCATCTTTGAGTCTTGAAGTATGGAAGAACGGTACCTGACAGAACAGGAAAGAATCGACAATATGACAATGAAGATAGAGGTAGCTTTCTGGTCTCCCATTCGCGCGTGCGACGCCGAATGTAAAAACGTCGACCGTTCCTTCCCTATTCGTATTCGCCTTTCCGTCTTTATTGTCCATCTGTTCTCTCGGGAATTCTAGCGACTGTTAATTTGTGCTTAGAACGAGTCGGTTCAAGGATCTGGGTTTATTAAACATCCACCCCAGCAGCGCAAAGCGCAACCACCTCCACATCTTAGAGATCAGAGAGTTGATGATTATTGCCAAATGTTGGTTACGGCAATAGGAATTTGTGTTCTGTAGCAAGGATATAACAGGAGAGGCAACAATTATTACGGAGGAGGAGATGATCGAAATTATCCTTATCGCCCGCGACAGAGACAGATGCGACCCAGATATTATCCTCAGCATCAAAATGCCTATCAAAGACCACACTACAACGATTCAAGGGGTGGATATTATCGCGGACCGTCCTTTCAAGATCAGATGAGACATTCACCGCGTGAGCATACCCAACAGTCCTGGCAGGGTGATGATGTATAGCAACATGTCGAATGGATGGTGCAGGAATGGGTCAGTCAGCTGGCCGTGGTCCAAGATTTGAACCACGTATGCATGGACCGCCAAGAAACAGGCCAGATTGGGAATACTTTCAGAGACATGCTTCTGGAGGTGGGCGACACATGCAAGGAACGCGTCCGCCGCATCGCCCTAATGACTATCGAATGGCTCATCAGATGCAAGGGTATGTGCCTTACTATCCACCACAAGCACAGCAACGCCAAGTTCGAGCCACCATCACCCTACAAACAAATAAATTGACGCTTCCTCTGTCTGTTAACAGCCTCGGCCAGCTGGAATGCAGGAATACAGTCAACCAAGATACTCTGCTCCATCCAATGACTGTCAGCCAGAGGCAGAGCCAGAACATGGTCCACAGGATCCTCCAGCTCCAAAAGAGGAACCGGTGGTCCAATCGACTGGCGATGCTGGCGAAGTCAAGCAGAATTAACGACTACTGTTACTAAGTGGATCGTCAAGCAATCTTCTCATGCTTCTGGTGGCGCTGGATGATCATGACAGCCCATCTGCGCAATCGTAGAATGTCTTTTGAAGTACTGACTCAAGCGCATGTTCTACGGGACACGCCTCTCTCTCACACACAGGACAATGCGACCTGCTGACGTTATGATGGCCTTTTGTTTCTTTCGACGTTGAACACTGCTCCACTTTAATGTGACTTGACTCTGCATGCATGCGATGTTCTGTTTTCGATGATGTTGTTGTTGTCACTGTCTGTCTGACGTCGGTCCTCGTCAGAAGGACGACAACGATTCATTCGCGCAGACTTACGTTAATCATTCGTTAGTGGGGATGGCGAAGGAACGCGTACATACCGATGTCGATGCCTCGGGCATTGCTGTGTTAACACTGGACAACCCGCCAATGAATGCTCTGCATCCCACGGTGCTGTCAGAACTCTTTACGAAACTCGAAGCTTGTCACAAAAGCGATCGCGTGAAGGCGATCCTAATAACAGGCGCATCAGGAAAGTTCACGGCCGGCTTCGACATCCAGCTCTTTAGAGATAACTCTCGGAAGGCAGACGACGTGATCGGCTTCGACGTGAACAAGGAGTTCTGTGAACGAATCGAATCTGGACCGAAGCCTACTGTCGCTGCCATCGATGGCATCTGTTTGGGTGGCGGCTGCGAACTTGCTGTGGCCTGCAATGCACGTGTCTGTACTCCAGTGTCCAAGATCGGATTGCCAGAACTGCAACTAGGAATCATTCCAGGGTTCGGTGGCACTCAGCGACTGCCCAGATTGGTGGGTATTAAGAAAGGATTGGAAATGATGTTGACTTCGAAGCCATTGGCAGCAGAAGCTGCAAAAGCTAATGGACTGGTCGATGAGATCACAACCAAGGAGCATCTGGTGGAGATTGCTTCGAAAATTGCATTGGAAATGGCAAATGGAGAACGGCCACGGATGAGGACACTTGAAAAGACAGATAAACTGGAGCCGTTCTCTGAGGCATTACAGATCTTTGACTTTGCACACTTTCAGGCCAAGAAGCAGGCACCCGCACTTGAGCACCCCCACCTTTGCATTGATGTCGTGCGCCATGGCGTCGAACACGGTGGCTATCAAGGATTGGAGAAAGTAATCCCTCACGTGCACTGTGTCATATATGGTCAGAATGCGTGATATGGTTAGGAGAAGCTGTTCTTTGCCAAGTGCATTACTCTGGACACACACAAAGCACTTGTGCATGTATTCTTTTCGATGAGATCGACTAAACGGGTAAAGGGCATCACAGATATTGGCTTGACTCCACGTCCCATTCGGAGAGTTGGTGTCCTGGGTGGTGGATTGATGGGGTCCGGGATTGCCACTTCTCTGATTCTTGCTGGTTGTCAAGTGCTTTTGAAAGAGATCAATGAAACTTACTTACAGAATGGACTGAAACGCATTCAAGCGAATTTGCAGAGCCAAATCAAGAAAGGACGTCTCCGGAAAGATGCTGCCGACAGAGCAATGGCATTGGTAAGGGGTGTTCTGGATTACGGTGACTTCAAGAATCTAGACATGGTAATCGAAGCGGCCTTGGAAGACATCCCCCTCAAGCAGCAGATCTTTGCAGATCTTGAAGAGCATTGCAATGAACAGTGCATCTTGGCAACGAACACGTCGACGATAGATATTACTGTTGTTGGACAGAAAACACGAGCAGCCGATCGCATCGTGGGTGCTCATTTCTTTAGCCCTGCGCATCTGATGCCGTTACTGGAGATCGTTCGGTCGGAACACACATCAAAACAAGTCTTCATTGACAGCCACTTTTCTGGTTTCAGTGACAGATGGTGGTGGTCTCTTAGGTCTTGCTGGATTCCCTGGAACTGTCGTCTAAGATCAAGAAGACACCAGTCGTCGTCGGCAACTGTACTGGATTTGCAGTCAATCGCGTTTTCTTTCCATACACAATGAGTGCATGTCTACTGGTGGACATTGGATTCGATCCTTATTACATCGACAGTGTCATCAGTACCAAGTTTGGCATGCCCTATGGACCATTCAGGCATTCATCGATTTGGAAGGGACAATCACAAATGTGCACGGACTGACTGCCTAGGTTGAGTGATTTGGTGGGGACAGACATTGGAATGCACGTCGGGAAGAATTTTGTCGAGGCCTTTTCAGATCGTGTGTACATAACCCAGCTCTTGATGCTCATGAACAAACATAAGAGGCTGGGAGAGAAAAATGGGAAGGGATTTTACAAGGTATGGACTGGAAACTGTTGGCGCTAACGGTGTCCAGCAAATTTGTGTCCTGCTATAGTTCAAGAAGGCCCGACAAGCTCTGCCAGATCCAGACTTGGCCAGTATCGTTGCAGAATCTCGTTCTGCTGCTGGTCTTTTGGATGCCAAGGCGAAACCACCAAAATTCACTGATCAAGATATCATCGAGTGCATTTTCTTCCCCGTTGTCAACGAAGTGAAAACCTCTTTCATTTGTGAGCCATTCTGAGTGCCTGTGTTCGTGAGGGATGTCGTGTGATTGCTGATGGCATCGTAGAGAAGCCCAGCGACCTGGATATCGCATCCATTCTTGGAATGGGATTCCCTCCATATCGTGGCGGCTTGATATTCTGGGCAGATTTGATCGGGGCACGGTACATCTGCGAAAAACTTTCTGCCTTTGCAGAGATGTTGCCAAAACAAGCATCGTTCTTTCGACCATGTCCTTACCTGCAAAACTGTGCTGGACGTGGATGTACCCTGGAGTCTGGACCAGAGATGCCATCTCACTTATGATATGAATGAATGAGTGAGTACATAAATAACAGAGAACAACTCTTGCGACATCTAATATGTCTTTCTTGAGCGAATCATGTGACAGCAAGCAGACAGTCCTCTGTCCAATGGCACAATGACATCTGTGCAAAGTTTGATCTTGATCTGTCTGTGTATATACAGTCTGTCTGTCCATCTGTCCATTGATTGCGACTGATGGACAACACTCGATGCTGAAGATGTACCAACGAAGCGTCCACGCTCTCGCGCGACACAGATGTATGATCCATCACCGACGCCACATGCTGCCGTCTGGAGCATTCCTGTCGGCCTCTCGCTCCAGATATCCGAGCTCGAGATGCGGGTGGCGGTCGAATCAACGCTCTCTTCAAGTCTTTTCCGTCTCGAACGAGTCGGAAGTGTCGAAGGCGTCTCCCGAACCAAGGACAAATGCCTCTTCTCCTCCAAAGAGACGGCGATCCAAACAGACGAAGAAGTTCTTCTCGCTGACACCGAGCAGATGGTTCTATCGCACAACAGCTGCTTTGATCATTGGCGGACAAGTGATATATCGAATCGTCACAGGGAAGATCCATCTGAAGAACACATTGGAGCAGCTTGAGATTGTGGGTCCTAAGACGCTCGGGGTGTCATTGTTGACAGCTGGATTTGTGGGGATGGTCTTCACGATACAGTTTGTTCGGGAGTTTGCGAAACTTGGACTGACGCGTTCTGTCGGTGGTGTGTTAGCATTAGCCCTGTCGAGGGAGTTGTCGCCAGTCGTGACATCGATCATCATGGCAGGTCGTGTCGGCAGTGCATTTGCTGCAGAACTGGGCACAATGGCCGTTTCTGAGCAAACAGATTCTCTTCGGGTACTGGATACAGATCCTGTCGATTATCTGATCACGCCTCGCGTTCTCGCAAGCATGTTGGCCAGTCCCATCCTCAATGTCCTATGTTTCTGTATGGGGATGGGAGCAGCTGTCTTACTGGCAGATGTTGTGTATAACGTCGCTGCGAACGTGATACTAGACAGTGCACTTCGGGCATTGACTGGATGGGATATCGTATCCTCCATGATCAAAGCCTGGGTCTTCGGAGGCATCATTTCCGTTGTGAGTTGTTCCTGGGGATATACGACGACGGGTGGAGCCAAAGGTGTTGGATTATCGACGACGAGTGCCGTTGTCATTTCTCTGGTTTGTATTTTTGTCTCCGATTTCTTTCTGTCTTTCCTTTTCTTTCAAGGACAGGGAGATGCACTGAGACAATGTGTATAAAAACATGAGGAACTGAAACTTCAATGTCTGCTCGTCGCTGACCATGTTTTATGTCGCATCATCAGATTCGCCGGAATCGATCTCCGGCAATGATCCTTCTGAGTCTATCATTCTGTCATCACACAATTCGTCTTCGCCCGTTTTCTCAGGGGAATCTACGGTCTTCTCATTGGCACTCTCTGTTAATGGATTTCCGACCTTTTGCACACTGTCAACCTTGGGTAAGATGCTTGGCTGCCACAGAACAGATTCGCGAGACAGGAAAGCGCTAGTATCTGCGACTGGTGCCCTGTCTTGCGCGCCTGACTGGATGATATCCCTATGCAGAGCTGGCTGTGTATCAGACATTTCCTGTCCATCTTCGTTCTCTTCTTCCTTATCGGCAACACTGGCTCCTTTAGATTCCAATTCAGGCGGTGGTGTTCTCTTTTCTATAAGTGGCGGAAAGTAGACAGTCTCGCAATTGTCAGACCAGCCTGTGGCCACAGAAATGCAATTAAAGGAGCTTAAAGAATCACTAGAGGATATATTACTTGGCAGGCAAGTCAGCGTGGACTCGAAGGGATTTCGAAAGAGAAAAGGATCCAGTCGAGTAAGAGCTTGAGAACAAAATCTCCTTATTGAATCATCATGACTGCCACATCCAGCACGGTATGTCCAGTCGGCCTAGACAACAGTCATATGCTTCTCAACACTCGATCCATGTATGATACACAGGTGAGGCCTTACCACAGACAGCAACCGAGTGGCACCGTCTGTACCAACGATGCAGTTGAGCATAGCCTCATATGCAACAAGTGCGATTTGAACAGGAATGAAACCTGGTCTCGCGGCAGAGGCAGAGACAAAGACACATAGCTGAGCAAGCAATTCTTCACTGCGAACCATGGAGTCCTTCGGGAAGATGCGCACTCCTTCCTTCATGAGAACGGCCATCAATTGGAATGCGGCTATCCGGCAGTTCGATTCTGTCAAGCCACATGCATCTTCTGGAACTGTTTTCCCATGACCGGCCATGAATGGCTCCACTTCAGCATCCAGATGTTCAGCGGAGAGTTTTCTTTTTTGTCTTCTTCCCTTCTTCTTCGCTTTCAGCGTTCCATCGCCCGTCAAATTTGTACGCTTAGAATTGTATTCTTCGAGAAAATCCACTAACTCCTTCTTGACAGCGTCCAAGATTGCCTGGTGGGTCTTTGCAATACCATATGTTCCTATACACAGCGTTCAGTCTAGTGCTACGCGATCGATAGTATGTGCACACCAGTGATGCTCAGATATACAGCTGTTGCATTGTAGAGCGCTTCTCTGATCGCTAACGTGTTCTCTGCATCACTCAGGGATTGTACAATCAATCTGGTTAGTAGTCTCGTGTGCATCAAGATGGATGGAACACATTCTCTCATGAAGAGTGCCAGCATATCCCAACACATGATCTGTAATCGAGGAAAGCATGCCAAGAATTCAAACGATTTCGGGGACCCCATTCTTCTCTTAATATCGCTGTAGCTCAGAAAAAGAACTCTACTCAAGATTTGCAGGACGAGATTCTGAGGAAGGGGAAAACAACCAGATCGACATGTCATGAGTCGCTCTAATAGATCGATTCCTCCTGCAAAAAGCTGAAACACATCAAAGATTCCTGAAAGTGTATGTGTATTCTATCACCTTAACAGTGGATATGACTGTCGCGTTTTGCGCCCCTGATGCCTCGAGTAACGAGTAAGTATTAGTTTTTGTTATGAACTGGTCATCCCAGCGAAAACTCTCTTCCTCTAAAGGTCCGCAGAGAACATCAGTCAACTCTTTCAAGAAGAACAACAGAGCATTCATCTGTGATGTCGCACGATCATTGAAGAATAGATGCTGGTAAAAACTATACGAGTTGACTCCATTCATGTGTGCGTTTGGTTCTGGCGACGCTCAGTGCCAGAAATTCAGATGACACAAGGCGTGCACTATGTGCTGAGTCTGGTGATTTCATTTTGATCAACGCTTCAAATACAAGAGCGTCAATGCCTTTGGGGATGCTGCCCAGAGTGCGTAAAATAATGCAGGATACCCTCATCATCTCAGACCAATTACTTTCATCCGATGTGGCATCTGTAGAATCTCCAATGCATCGCTCTCCCTTAGCCACAGACGCGTGCTTACTCTCTTGTGCTATCATTTTCTGAATCTTGCGCAACACTTCGCTGCCAGCTGATGCAACCTTCTTTCTGGCTTCCTCCACCCCATTCAAACTCTGCAATCTATACCATCAATATAGTGTCGATTCTCACACCAAGAGAACGCCTCTCTTACCGTTGAAATATAGAACATATCACATTCCACAATGTGGCATGCACAGTGACAGACGCATCGTTCATGAAGAACAACAACTGCTTGATGCACATTTCCATATTCTTCAGCAAGCGCATATGACTACATCCTTCGATGAAGAAACGAAGAGACTGGACGTATGTCACTCTTTCCTCGTCATCCTCCTGAAAGACACTTGTGTTTCTCTGTCTACCGAACAAGATCCTCGACCAATTGGCTCCATGTCTCGTTAAAGAGTTTGCTCTCGAAGGCGTCAATTGCCTCTATCACTATTCTCCTTTCGCTTTCTGACAGGCGATTGTCTTTCTCTGCACTCAGTCCTTTCTCTACCACAACGGACGTAACCTTGCGTGTGTGCGGCGACGCAGTCGCGTTGATCGTTCCGATCACTGTCCGCAGCACCAGGGTATCGAATACGGCCTTCTCCATTTGAGATGCGACACGCTCTTTCCTTCCGCTACGTTGTAATTGATTGAGCCGGACTGTTAATCTCAAGTTGATCCTCGTTCGTGGATTGTCTTCTAAGGCGTGTCATGGAGAAAGCAAACTCGTCAGAAGCCAATCGCGACTACTGTATCCAGAGAAGTATCTGGAAAGGTGATTTCAGTGAGACGCAGTTGTGATTCTGATTCTGTCGATTCTATCTCATAGGAATGAAATCTGGCGTCATGGCATTGGGGCTGTCAAGTGCACTTGTCCTGGCTGCAAATACTTACTTGCCGGCTTTTCGCAAGAGTCTGGGGGTCAGTGGAAAGACGGCTCTCATTGCCACTCCAACGATGTACATGTTCTTTCTCAGATCCGAACAAGAAATGGGTATATGCGTATTGGACATAGCTGAAAGGCAACGACGAGACTGAATCATTGTTACAATAAACAAGTCTGTGTGTCTATGGCAATAATGGAAGAAAGATCCAAAAAGAATAAATGACCAGAGAGTCAACTCCTGACTATGAACTCATGCCTCTTCTCGTTCGATCTCTTTTAAAGCATCGCGTGCGAAATTCCCTGTGATGAGCAATACGACAACTGTGACCACGAGACCCGCTCCAATCTCCCAGGGAGGCAATCCTGGTCCAGATCCGTCAATCACCTGCCGTCCGACGTTTCCTGCACTGATGTACGCCCATGTCCCAGGGAGCATGCCTATCCAACTGGCCACGACATAAGAACCCAGAGGAACAGAGGTTAATCCATAAAGATAGTTGCTGGCCGCGAAGGGAAGAAGAGGACTCAGCCGTAGCAGAAACACAAATCGAAATCCATCCTTCTCAATAGCACGATCGATGGCCAAGAACTGCTTGTTTCCAGCCAAAAGCTCTGTGGCCTGGGTATCGGCCATGAAAGAAAGAACAGAGTATCAACCGGCAGTGGAAGGTACCTTTTGTCTGAAAAGATAGCGAGAAAGAAGAAAGGCGATTGTTGCAGCCATCGTGGATGACAGCGATACAAGGCAGACTCCTGGAAGAACTCCGAAGAGATAACCAGCTGTCAGCGTCAAGGGAGTAGCAGGAACAGCTACAGTCTCTAATAAGATGTAGAGACCTGTAGACATATCGTTGGAAGTGGATATGCTTAGAGGAGTGATGACTACCAGCATAGGAAACGTAGCCGAATGTGCCCATCATCTCAACCTTATCTGTAAACTCGATCAAGAACTGCTGAATCTCTTCTTTGAAGAGAAAACTCAATGCAAGCAAACAGCCAATCCCTGCCACTCCAGGGATCCACGTAGATGAGGACGATTCTGCTGCCAAAGCATCATTTCCGATATCCTCGCTGTCAGGCTCGAATCTTAAGCTCTCTATTCATTCCAACGACAAACTCACTCATCTGTCCCAGCTCTTCTGGCTGCCATTCTCAGATCGGTCTCTGTTTGATGTCCATCTCTATTCTGCAGTTTTGTTTTAGAATCATAACAAAGGCACTTGAGGGGTATCCTTATTCTGCTCAATTTCTAGTCACAGCACAGGATGAGTCATACGAACAGCAAAGGTCGATCTGTACAGGTTGTACAGGCAACAGTGACCGTCGAGATCCGTAGAGAGCGCTGTCGGCCAGTCTCTTTGACGAAATGGCTTCCATTTCAAACGGCCAGCCAGGCTCTGTAAAGCACAATTGCTGCTCCAACGAATATTCTCGTCAGACAAATGTGTCCATCATACGCATCAAACTTGCCAGACATGACGGACCCAAAGACGGCTTCAGAAGCCGTCGAGATTGCACAACAGGAAGTGGAGTACAGAGTAGAACTGTTCAACAAGTGTTTCTCGCTTTTAGATCTCACATATCGCAAGCACAGTGGATCGCTCTTTAGGATGGTGTCTTCCTGTTATGAGAAGTGTGTGGACCAGAAGATGCGTGACGTCTCACTATCCGTCGGAGAGAACAGTTGCATTGACAGATGTGCATCCAAGTATTGGCAAGTATGAGATGGACAGAAAGGGAAGAAATGCTATTCTCAAGGATGTCTTGTTGCACAGGTCGTTGCATTAGTCGGAGAATCGCTATTCAATCAAAAGCCTCCTGTTTAGCGTATCATTTCTCATGCGAGAATTCAGTGTTAAACACTCTCCAATGGTTTTCTTCTGCAAAAGGCTTTCCATTTGAGCCGCAGAATTCCCCCTGCGATACGTGTCGATTTTATGTTCCTCGATGAAACATTCGGAGATACTCGCGCCATGTGTTCGAGACAATTCCTTCTCGAGGGAGAATGAAGTGAGTGGACAGAGACTTTGCTCTCGATTCCGAAATTCGTCAAATGGATATCATCCGGAATGCAACAGAGAGCCCGATATGACATAGAATGCAGGACAATGACATCGTCTCCACAGCGAACTGGAACATCTGGATAGCAAATGAAAAGTCCCATAGTCCACTGCTGTGCTCAGCGACAAGATACGCGCCTTCGTTTTCTATCCATAGGTCTGGATCGGCAGGTCGTAGTTGCCAGATGGATTGTTTGTCTTGTTCTCGATCAAAGGAAGCGAGTGTTCCCGATTTGTGTTTTGAGAACCCACCATTGCTCTCGACAACATCATAAGACAGAAATTCGGGCTCTTCTGTTGCTCCAATGACGAGCTTCTGCCCATACCGAACAGCGTTGTCTGCAAAAATGCTGTCGGCACTCGACAAGAACTCCTCAGGACATTTTTTCAATCTGTAAGTGTTTCTTCGAATGGCGGCAGGAACAGGAGTACCCGAGGCCCTCTTTGGAGTACCTGCCTGTACAAGGCAACAAGATTGCACGTCTAAGATGAACAAACGATTAGCAGACACGCGTTGCGCAGCTTGCGAGTCGGTGGCCAGAGATGTGAACCAGTTGAACGACATCTCCGAAGGATATGTATTCTTCGCAAGTCCTCGTCAGTTGTAAAGGCCTCTGTTGGAATGAAATGTATTTTTGTCTCCTATAATATGCCATTGTCTGCATGGTGCATGCAAATCCACATTACAGATCCGCTGGAAGAACGCCTCTGCGTTTCTGTTCGCGCAGGTCCTTTGCAATGGCGTCAAGACGATCTTTCTCTTCTTTCCAGTTGTCGATCAGAACACCCGGTCCAAACTTAAAAGACATGTGGACGTCGAAGGGATTGTCCTGTCAATCAATTCACTGTCAATTTCAAATGCCGGTTTCGATGCTATGATTGTGGCGTCTAGCATAATAAGAAAGGAGGAAAGGACAGCTTGAAAATGCCGTGTTAAGACCATTCATCGTGTAAAAAAGACTAAAAGTCGGAGTGTTTTCCGAGTGTTTTCGGACATCGACGTTCTCCACTTGTGCACCTATTTATCCTGGAACGACGCTCTCTTGACGACTGTTACATGTCGGCGTTTTTGCGTGTGCCATTCTTAGTCATCGTTATGTGTGTTTTAGATATCCAGTCATCGAAATTTGTTGAGCATGGAAGATCTTCTGTTGCAGTTGCAGGCGCAAAAAACGCGACTTGATTCTATCGGTAAGCATCGAGAAATGCGAAACGAGCGGCTGTGGTTTGTGCTCCGATACACTCTCTTATTGAATGCGCAGAGGAAAACACAGCGCGTCTCAAAGCAGAACAAAAGAAGCTTAGAAAGGTGAGGGAAGCCGTCTCACTTCCACATTCGAGGACGAGATCGTAGAACGTCGAGGAGTGGATGGACGCATTGAACCGAGAACGTCGTTCTAAGGATAAAGTCGACAACCTGTGCAGAATATTAGAGGCTGATCGTGTAAGACATCAGATACATCTGGAACAAGCACAGGCGATATTCTCTTCCTTCGAGCACGCGATTCTGATATTCTTTGCTTAGAAACAAAAGATAGTATTGAAACAAAAGTTAGTAGATCTCGAGAACGCATTGTCAGCTTCTCATGCCAATAGACGGGCGGCGAAGGTGACATTTGTTGAGCAATGTCACGAACAAAGTGAAGCCTTGATGTCGCGATTCTTTCAAGAGTGAGCGTCGGGTTACGAAGATGTTGGATCTCACATCAGTGGTCAATCGCAATCGTTTTATCTGAAGTACAATGTCATCCGTTGTCAAAGCATCTTGCTTGCTAGAGGTGCTTCATTGTGTCAGTGACCAGCACTCTTCGCTTCTTTTTAACCGATTTTTCGTTTGTCCTTACTTGAATGCGTTCGCACAGTGGAGGCTTGTTTATGCTACAGATTTTTGTTATTCCGACGTTGCTATTGATTTTTGCTTGCATTCAGGTGAAATATTCGACGGTCAACCCATCATCTGCTCTGAGTGCGGCGGTGCTGCGAAGGATTAACTTTCGGGGAGACTCGCAGCCGACTGATCAATACCGACACCAGTTCTCATCAAACAGATCAGCTAATCGGTAGGAGATGATGGACGACCTCATAACGTTGATCTTATTGGATGTAGAGGAGCTTGTTTTCCGAGAGAATGAATTGGCTGTCCAGATTTCTATATCGGTTATTTCGTCATTACGTGGCACCGAGAGTCTTTTTGAGTCCATTATATCGTTGATTGAATTAGGCATGAGTTAAACGAAACTCTCAAAACTGTCATTGGCGTCCTTGTATTGGATGAAGGCGAACGCCTCTGTCTCATGAACCAGTGGCATCCTTCTTATCTGTTCGGTCATAAGAAAACCGAAGGCCCAAAAGAAAACGATCGACAGTCTTGTAGGTTCCTGTCAGGATCTTGTTTGTCGAGCTGTAGAGTGATGTGAGAGAATAGATGCATCCGCCAAAAATGACCAGCATTAGAAATTGAGCAAGCCATAGGGGCAAAGGTCCTCTCTTCTTCAGATTCTTTGCCTCGATTCTCTTATTCGCCCTGTTGCTTCGCAATGCTTCTTTCCTCCTCTCGTCTGAAGGTGCAGGTTGGAGTTTGGTAAGTGAAGATGGTGGTGTAGATGACTGTTCTGCGCCACTCGAAGGCTTTGATGGTTGGGGGATAGGCAGAACTTTAGAGGACTCGCTGGAGTATTTCTTTTTCATTAGATCCAATACAGAATCGGATGGAGGAGATGAAGGCTCACGAGGTTGCACTTGCGGAAGTTGTGGTTCTTTCCCTTCGACGATTCTAGATGGAATCTCTTGAGATGATTCACTTTTCTTCATGGAGTTGGAAAAAGAGGTTGGATCTTTTGCCTTGAATGGGAATGTTTGTTGAGGAGCTGGAAATTGTTCTTGAGCTGGACTGCTGGTCTTGTTACTCTCCAAAAAACCTTGCTGTTGTGAACCATCGGGAGCCGAGAACTTCGGGAGATCGGGAGCCGAGAACTTCGGGAGATCGGGAGCCGAGAACTTCGGGAGATCGGGAGCCGAGAACTTCGGGAGATCGGGAGCCGAGAACTTCGGGAGATCGGGAGCCGAGAACTTGGACATGTCCGGGACGGATGGCTTCGGGAGATCGGGAGCCGAGAACTTGGACATGTCCGGGACGGATGGCTTCGGGAGATCGGGAGCCGAGAACTTTGGGAAAGATGGAAAAGGAAAGCCCCTATCTTTGCTTGTTCGTGGCATGACTTTCTGCGATTCCGAGATTTCTTCGTCATACTTTTCTTGTCGCTTTTTTACATTTTCCGTCAACAATTCCAATCTCGATTTCGTCGCTGGTTCCGAATCCTCTTTGGATACAGCGTCATCTCTTTGTTTCTCCGTCTCTCCCTGAACAGAAAGCAGTTAGTATTTTTCAAACAATTGCGTGATACTTGACGCAGCACTCTTTCTCTGGCTGCCCTTAATAACTTCTTTCTTCGCTCTATCGTTGCCGATCTCAGTTCATCTGGAGTTTGAGTATCTTCCGCGTGCGCAAATGTCCATTCACCTAGCATGTCTGGTGAACTGACCACCAGACTTGCTGCCAAGACCGCTGCCGTCATTCTCGACACGCCATCCCACGAGACACATATACTGTTCGTTTCTCCTTCTTCACAGCGCGCTCTGCTTGTACAAACAAACTGACGGTCATGAGTCGCACGGTGTCTTCCGATCGCACGCTTCGTTGCAAAATAGCGTTTCACGATCACGGCCGACGCCGATTCCATCGTGGGCATTGAACGCGTCTGTCACTTCAGATCCGAGTTGGAATTAACTCTATTGAAGGTGGTGCGTCCATCCCATCCGATCCTGTATTTATTTATCACATGCACAAACACAAACATCAAACCAAGAGATGGCTTTAGCTCGTGCCTCTTCTGTATTTTTAACGGTAACATGAATAGTGCAAGCGATTATCCAGTTGAGCATCCCTCTCTTTAAAGAAGTTCAGACGACGTAGCTTGGAGTTTAACCCTAAAAATCGACTGAAACACTCCTGCGATAAACTGCGTACAAAATCAGTGATCTCTTTTGTGCTAATGGGCAGAGTTAAGTGATTGTCCCTACTAGATAAGTGTGTCGTGTTGCGATGCCGTGATACAGACTCTCTTGCGTTATAAACTGCCACTTCTGTGGAACGGTCGCTTGGATCCAGATGTCTCTCTGAGGCCTCTCATGATCCATCGAATAAGGAGTGTGTGGGTTTGTAGGAGCCTTTGTTGGGCGGAACGTCAGCCTTGATCAAGGATCTGGAAACGGCCGGTCCAAAATTCGATCTGTACGTGACAAGTCTCGTCATAAGAATAGGACAATCGAAGCAATCTCAACGAACACGAAGTCTGTCTTTTGATCTGGAGTGAAGTCACTAGCAGCAGATTCTAACAACCTCAGAGATCAATGCAAGCTCAACATCTGCTTCGTGTAATGCATCTAATAAGCAGCTGCAGCTAGTTGAAGTCAAGGTGCAGAGTGCAAGCAGCAAACCTGAGTCTTCTACAGAAGGTTGACACGATTCTCTAGACTGCACAAAGTGGCCAATTACCACAGACGATCGGCTATCGTTATCGCGATAAGATCTCGACATTTCCAGGCCACACGCTGCAGTGGCTCTGAAGACTATGAGGACAGGACATGTACAGTATTCTCTCAAAAAACCTTTAAATTGGTTCTCCCTGCTGAATTTGTCCGATTGGTAAGAGTGCCAAAAATGAAGAACTGGGGAGATTTATTTTTTTACGACTGTTGCTAGGTCGGCCTTCACTGCAACATTGGTTGCACTCAGATTTGGTTCCTGTGTCACCGGAACTTTAAAATCCAGCTCAACACCCTTTTCAAAGACCAAACAGTGTGTCGAACCCCCAAAATGAAACATTCCAATGTCATCTCCCCTCTTAACCACTTGACCTGCCACGACTGTAATTTCGCAGCTCGATACCTCTGCCATTCCCACTGTCACCATGGCAATCAAACCAATAGCAGGATTATCTGCACGAATAAAAATAATGCCCCGTGTTGCCACAGATGTAATAAATGGTTGAGATTCATTTGGTGCTGCCGGATCAGGACTGTCGCTGTAAACACTCTCCGACGGACTTTGAAGATAGAAAGTTCCGTCAACGATCGAAGTTTTCTCAATTACCCCATCCACTGGACTGTGCCAGCAGTGATAGCTTAAAGCACTCAAATATGCTTGATATACTATACCGCCAGCAAATTGAAGAGCAAGGGAATCATCATTAAGCATATCCCTCAGTGAATACGGCTGACCCTTCAAGATTATGTCAGCAGACAGCCGCACACCTGTCTTGTACTGCAATGGTGCCGATTCACAAGCATTGACTATTTCTGCTTCACCAACTGGCCGTTGGCCTTCTCTAAACTTCCTTATGAAGAAGTCATCCCAGCTATTAAAACCGAGATACTTATCGTTCTCATCTGGCACTTCAAAGATTTGTTCGAATGTCAAATCGGGCTTGTTATCGAATGGCTGCAGTGCCACCTCGACCATCTGCTGTTTGGCAGGATCACTAAACCAAGGAATAGAATGCACAGGTCCAGAATTATCACCTTCAGCAAGTACATATCTCGATTTCTCTCCGGCCAAAAAAGCACTCCAGTACTGCAAGACATCCTTGAAGTATCTGTTAAATTTGACATTTGCAAACGTGTAGTAACCAGATGATGTTCCCATGGGCCAGTCTAACAGTGCATTGATTGGGAAACCGACCAAACCTTGCGCCTCATTATCATCTGCGTCCACGATGAACTCCGGAGCGGTGGTCATAATCGCGTTCAGCAGATCCAAAAATTCCTTCCATGTCTTTACGGCTGGCGCCGAGGTCGGATCTTCTTTGTCATGGTTCAGGGCTTCGACGAACATGCCTTGTGTCGAAATGTCTAACAGTGGATCGTTGGCGACCATGTTGTATAACATTCGAACAGGAAAGTGATACTCTGACACTTCAGTGACCGTAGCCCTCTCTTTAAGCTTCGAAATCCATTTCTCTAGTAGCGTTTGATTTTTCAACCAGCTGCCCGGTCGTTTTTTGGAACAGCAAAACATGTCGCGCCAAACGTTTCTCGGAGATTAAGAAAAGCGATGGACTTAAAAACACTCGTCGAGAACAAAAGAGAATTGCGTCGGCGCTCCGACCAGGATGCCTCGGGAAGCGAAATTTGCACAAAGCATCCATGCCAGACGATTTTTATATTCTGGCCTGATGTGACTGAACCTCCGTCGTCAACAAAGATCCGCGATCGAAAATGAAGGATCTGCTTGTTTTGACAACGGCGGTTGACCGCCGACGAAGACGCGTTTTGAAGGACGATTACCATCTTCTATATCCCGAGGCGTATGTTTCTGACTAGAACTCGTATGGCGACATGCAAGTGTTAATTCTCTTTATTGGTAAGCAGCGCATCGCAGAGAAGGAGAGAGAAGAGTTGTTCGTAAGATCTAACCTGTCGAGGCAGTCATCTCACACCTCTGGAGCTTGATATCACATTACTTCAAGGTCATAGCCGCGTTCCGTGGCAGTCACAGGCTCATTCTTCCTCAATTCCATTCCCCGGCACTGCCTAGTTGAAAGTGTTGGGACAAAAGGATCCTTGCAGAATGGGAGAATCTGTTGAAACTAACTGACACATCTCTTATTCTGGCATTCGTGCAATGTATTTTCGTCATTAGAGTCCATTTGCTTTCCGGATGATGATGATCTGTCAACGCAAATTGAGCTATAGAATTCCTTTTATGAAAACGGACTCTCATCGCATTCGATTAGGAAATGTGCAACGTTCTTTCAAAGAGAGGGTATTGTTCCTTCAGGAAATGGCGATCATTATTTCAAAAACGGATTGCCTTGTGGGAGCTGTAGATGGTTGGACATCCAGAAGTGTCTCGTGACGCGAACGCGCTTCGACAATAGAAAACTCCGATGAATCAGTTTCAATACCGGATGTTTGTCGCTTATGAGCATGATGCATATGCAGTCAGTCAGGTGTAGAAATATCCATTGACGCAAGTGTCATTTACTAATATGCTGTAATGGCAGTCAGAATTGCACTAGAGTAATTATTGTAGGCGAAGGCACCAACCATCGTTAGAAATCTATTTCACATATGGATCTTTTTGTCCTGTGAAACACTAGGAAACGCCATTTTCACAACAGGGTTGATGCAATAAGTTAGCAATTGTGAGAGACGACAATGCATGGTACGATGTATTTTGTTCTCGCAGAACTATTGTTGCAACCAGTCAGGACAGGTGGTCCAGTTGAACGATACTGTTCTAGTCCACCTACGACGCGTCAGAACTGCAGCACGAGGACCGTTTTTTACAAACGAGTGAAACTTTTCCTGTCTGCGATATATAAATCTACTGTTGAGGACGACTTCTTCCTTGTTACATCTTTCTTCGCCGATGAGAGCATTTACACATATAGATCATAAAGTTGTTGATCCTAGTGAACTGTGCACAGCGGCCAAATGACATGCAAAGACATCATCGCAGCCAAATTCCGCAACAGTGAGTTTTTATGAGCATCCCTTCGAAGTGCTCGTCAACAGTGTTTCTAGAAGTGTGTGTTCGCATAGCTGAGCAGCTTGTATGCTCTGTGCGCACGCACTTTTCACTTGCACGTCAAAGAATTCGTCTTGTGTAGGTACTCGATGTCGAATGACAATATCTCGGCGACGGGAAGCCCCGTACGGAACGATGTAATGAGTGCCAACAGCAGTGAAGTTGCTGCTGTCGGCTTAGCATCTGAAAACGTATACCTACAAAGACTAGTGATTGATTCACTAAGTTATGTTTTGTAGGGAAACGGAGTTTAAACAAGAACTCTAGAAAGTATGGCCATAGCCATAACACTGTCATGCACCTGAAGGGCAGGATGGAAATGACGGGAAGCATGACGAGATCATGACGTCATGCTCAGATATAAAACGGGGGAATGAAGGAAACTAACGCTTTGTTTTCAAGAATCGTTTCTCTGTTTCCTACGATCGGACTCACGTACCCGCGAAGCGAATCGCAGCCTTATAATTCCAGGTCTACATAACAACACAAAGAATGGAAAGCAATCTAAAGAAAGCAGAAGAATGTTTATGTGCGCAACAAGAAAGAGATCGCGTCGAGATCCAAGGACTACTCTAGCAGATGAAAAATGTAATGACAGAATCGAAGCCAAACAAAGCAATACCTGAGCGTGGTGACGTTGAGAAAGCATCAGAAGAAACGAAACAACCGAAGAAGATGGACACCATTGATCTTTTATCGCCTTCACCTCGCATTACATATAATTTTAACACTGAAACGCCGACCAAACTCGACCTGGCAAGGACTCCCTCGGTCAATTTGCAAACAACGCCGATCATTCGTCGGAATACTAATTATGCCTTAAAGCACGCCTTCACTATCTGCCCTTTCTCAGCAACGCCGCGCTTGCCAATGTCTTGGAAAAGACCTGCCAGATTGATCCAAATACTCTGTCCCGAGGCGCACGCAAGGAATCAATCTGTTTGCGCTTACGCTGATAAGAAACACCTAAGCTTAATTGATAAAGATTGGCAATAAAGCCTGAGTCAAACGTCGTCGGAGCACGAGAAGACAGCGAACCTTAAAGAAATAACTTTAGCTCCGCCATTCAAAAATAAAGAAGCTTTGAAGCGCAAAACGCCCGTAGAAGAGGGTGGTGCGACTCAAGAAACCTGGAATGCACATCCGACACGCAGCAACCCTCGATGTTGCGCCCAACGATGCCACCAGTTGCAAAAACTAAGCTTTCAAAAGAAGGCTTGCCTATAATCCTCCAGCAAATTAATAAATCGACTAGAAAAAACGATACGCTACAGACTCAATTAGTGGGCCTCCTTCAGAACCTACTTACTGTCTAAAGTCCAACCACAGAAGATACTCCTAAAAAGACTTTTGCGCAGTCACGGTGTCCAATGGCTCGTCTGAGCAAACCTGCATGCTATCTAGGTGCTCCTCAACAACCTTGAGACCTTGGGCAGAGATAGACGTACTCTGGCCGCTCGGTGGTGGTGCGCCGAACGCGACCCTTGAAAATGGGACGTCATCCTCGACCACCAAGACGGCGGCGAACGCCCCGTCCGAGCGACCCTGCGCGTTGGCACCGTGGTGCCCCACGTCCCCGTGGCGAGAGAATCCAGCTAAGCCGGCTAGATCGTGGTGATCCGGACCCGCGGCTCGATTACGGTTGGATTTTTCCGAGACCCCTTGCGCACGGCAACGGCGTCCAATGTCTCGCGTGAGTGTTCCTTGCATGCTAGTTAGGTACATCCCTACGCCCTTGTACACAGAAAGCCGAACTCCGGGGGCTCGGTGGTGGTGCGCCGAACGCGACCCCGAAAAATGGGACTTCATCCTCGACCACCAAGACGGCGGCGAACGCCCCGTCCGAGCGACCCTGCACGTTGGCACCGTGGTGCCAACTCCCCGGTGGCGAGAGAATCCAGCTAAGCCGGCTAGATCGTGGTGATCCGGACCCGCGGCTCGGTTACACTTGGATTTTTTCGAGACCCCTTGCGCACGGCAACGGCGTCCAATGTCTCGGGTGAGTGTTCCTGCATGCTAGTTAGGTACATCCCTACGCCCTTGTACAAAGAAAGCCGAACTCCGGGGGCTCGGTGGTGGTGCGCCGAAGCGACCCCGAAAAATGGGACTTCATCCTCGACCACCAAGACGGCGGCGAACGCCCCGTCCGAGCGACCCTGCACGTTGGCACCGTGGTGCCACACGCCCCCGTGGCGAGAGAATCCAGCGAAGCCGGCTAGATCGTGGTGATCCGGACCCGCGGCTCGGTTACACTTGTGTTTTTCCGAGACCCCTTGCGCACGGCAACGGCGTCCAATGTCTCGGGTGAGTGTTCCTGCATGCTAGTTAGGTACATCCCTACGCCCTTGTACAAAGAAAGCCGAACTCCGGGGGCTCGGTGGTGGTGCGCCGAACGCGACCCTTGAAAATGGGACGTCATCCTCGACCACCAAGACGGCAGCGAACGCCCCGTCCGAGCGACCCTGCGCGTTGGCACCGTGGTGCCCCACGCCCCCGTGGCGAGAGAATCCAGCGAAGCCGGCTAGATCGTGGTGATCCGGACCCGCGGCTCGGTTACACTTGTGTTTTTCCGAGACCCCTTGCGCACGGCAACGGCGACCAATGTCTCGCGTGAGTGTTCCTGCATGCTAGTTAGGTACATCCCTACGCCCTTGTAAGGGTCGCGATCGGCGCACCACCACCGAGCCCCCGGAGTTCGGCTATCTTTGTACAAGGGCGTAGGGATGTACCTAACTAGCGTGCAGGAACACTCACGCGAGACATTGGACGCCGGTGGGGTGCGCAAGGGGTCTCGGAAAAACACAAGTGTAACCGAGCCGCGGGTCCGGATCACCACGATCTAGCCGGCTTCGCTGGATTCTCTCGCCACGGGGGCGTGTGGCACCACGGTGCCAACGCGCAGGGTCGCTCGGACGGGGCGTTCGCCGCCGTCTTGGTGGTCGAGGATGAAGTCCCATTTTCGGGGTCGCGATCGGCGCACCACCACCGAGCCCCCGGAGTGCGGCTATCTTTGTACAAGGGCGTAGGGATGTACCTAACTAGCGTGCAGGAACACTCACGCGAGACATTGGACGCCGGTGGGGTGCGCAAGGGGTCTCGGAAAAACACAAGTGTAACCGAGCCGCGGGTCCGGATCACCACGATCTAGCCGGCTTCGCTGGATTCTCTCGCCACGGGGGCGTGTGGCACCACGGTGCCAACGTGCAGGGTCGCTCGGACGGGGCGTTCGCCGCCGTCTTGGTGGTCGAGGATGAAGTCCCATTTTTCGGGGTCGCGATCGGCGCACCACCACCGAGCCCCCGGAGTGCGGCTATCTTTGTACAAGGGCGTAGGGATGTACCTAACTAGCGTGCAGGAACACTCACGCGAGACATTGGACGCCGGTGGGGTGCGCAAGGTGTCTCGGAAAAATCCAACCGTAACCGAGCCGCGGGTCCGGATCACCACGATCTAGCCGGCTTCGCTGGATTCTCTCGCCACGGGGGCGTGTGGCACCACGGTGCCAACGTGCAGGGTCGCTCGGACGGGGCGTTCGCCGCCGTCTTGGTGGTCGAGGATGAAGTCCCATTTTTCGGGGTCGCGATCGGCGCACCACCACCGAGCCCCCGGAGTGCGGCGATCTTTGTACAAGGGCGTAGGGATGTACCTAACTAGCGTGCAGGAACACTCACGCGAGACATTGGACGCCGGTGGGCCGTGCGCAAGGTGTCTCGGAAAAACACAAGTGTAACCGAGCCGCGGGTCCGGATCACCACGATCTAGCCGGCTTCGCTGGATTCTCTCGCCACGGGGGCGTGTGGCACCACGGTGCCAACGTGCAGGGTCGCTCGGACGGGGCGTTCGCCGCCGTCTTGGTGGTCGAGGATGAAGTCCCATTTTCGGGGTCGCGATCGGCGCACCACCACCGAGCCCCCGGAGTGCGGCTATCTTTGCACAAGGGCGTAGGGATGTACCTAACTAGCGTGCAGGAACACTCACGCGAGACATTGGACGCCGGTGGGGTGCGCAAGGGGTCTCGTAAAAATCCAACCGTAACCGAGCCGCGGGTCCGGATCACCACGATCTAGCCGGCTTCGCTGGATTCTCTCGCCACGGGGGCGTGTGGCACCACGGTGCCAACGCGCAGGGTCGCTCGGACGGGGCGTTCGCCGCCGTCTTGGTGGTCGAGGATGAAGTCCCATTTTTCGGGGTCGCGATCGGCGCACCACCACCGAGCCCCCGGAGTGCGGCTATCTTTGTACAAGGGCGTAGGGATGTACCTAACTAGCGTGCAGGAACACTCACGCGAGACATTGGACGCCGTTGCCGTGCGCAAGGTGTCTCGGAAAAACACAAGTGTAACCGAGCCGCGGGTCCGGATCACCACGATCTAGCCGGCTTCGCTGGATTCTCTCGCCACGGGGGCGTGTGGCACCACGGTGCCAACGTGCAGGGTCGCTCGGACGGGGCGTTCGCCGCCGTCTTGGTGGTCGAGGATGAAGTCCCATTTTTCGGGGTCGCGATCGGCGCACCACCACCGAGCCCCCGGAGTGCGGCGATCTTTGTACAAGGGCGTAGGGATGTACCTAACTAGCCGTGGTGCCACACGCCCCCGTGCAGGAACACTCACGCGAGACATTGGACGCCGGTGGGGTGCGCAAGGGGTCTCGGAAAAACACAAGTGTAACCGAGCCGCGGGTCCGGATCACCACGATCTAGCCGGCTTCGCTGGATTCTCTCGCCACGGGGGCGTGTGGCACCACGGTGCCAACGTGCAGGGTCGCTCGGACGGGGCGTTCGCCGCCGTCTTGGTGGTCGAGGATGAAGTCCCATTTTTCGGGGTCGCGATCGGCGCACCACCACCGAGCCCCCGGAGTTCGGCTATCTTTGTACAAGGGCGTAGGGATGTACCTAACTAGCGTGCAGGAACACTCACGCGAGACATTGGACGCCGGTGGGGTGCGCAAGGTGTCTCGGAAAAACACAAGTGTAACCGAGCCGCGGGTCCGGATCACCACGATCTAGCCGGCTTCGCTGGATTCTCTCGCCACGGGGGCGTGTGGCACCACGGTGCCAACGTGCAGGGTCGCTCGGACGGGGCGTTCGCCGCCGTCTTGGTGGTCGAGGATGAAGTCCCATTTTTCGGGGTCGCGATCGGCGCACCACCACCGAGCCCCCGGAGTGCGGCTATCTTTGTACAAGGGCGTAGGGATGTACCTAACTAGCGTGCAGGAACACTCACGCGAGACATTGGACGCCGTTGCCGTGCGCAAGGTGTCTCGGAAAAACACAAGTGTAACCGAGCCGCGGGTCCGGATCACCACGATCTAGCCGGCTTCGCTGGATTCTCTCGCCACGGGGGCGTGTGGCACCACGGTGCCAACGTGCAGGGTCGCTCGGACGGGGCGTTCGCCGCCGTCTTGGTGGTCGAGGATGAAGTCCCATTTTTCAAGGGTCGCGATCGGCGCACCACCACCGAGCCCCCGTGGTGCGCAGAGTGCGGCCGCGGGTCCGGATATCTTTGTGGATTCAAGGGCGTACGGGGCGTTCGGGAGGATGAAGTCCCATTTTTCTGTACCTAACTAGTACGTGCAGGAACACTCACGCGAGACATTGGACGCCGTTGCCGTGCGCAAGGGGTCTCGGAAAAACACAAGTGTAACCGAGCCGCGGGTCCGGATCACCACGATCTAGCCGGCTTCGCTGGATTCTCTCGCCACGGGGGCGTGTGGCACCACGGTGCCAACGCGCAGGGTCGCTCGGACGGGGCGTTCGCCGCCGTCTTGGTGGTCGAGGATGTAGTCCCATTTTTCGGGGTCGCGATCGGCGCACCACCACCGAGCCCCCGGAGTTCGGCTATCTTTGTACAAGGGCGTAGGGATGTACCTAACTAGCATGCAGGAACACTCACGCGAGACATTGGACGCCGGTGGGGTGCGCAAGGGGTCTCGAAAAAACACAACCGTAACCGAGCCGCGGGTCCGGATCACCACGATCTAGCCGGCTTCGCTGGATTCTCTCGCCACGGGGGCGTGTGGCACCACGGTGCCAACGCGCAGGGTCGCTCGGACGGGGCGTTCGCCGCCGTCTTGGTGGTCGAGGATGTAGTCCCATTTTTCGGGGTCGCGATCGGCGCACCACCACCGAGCCCCCGGAGTGCGGCTTTCTTTGTACAAGGGCGTAGGGATGTACCTAACTAGCGTGCAGGAACACTCACGCGAGACATTGGACGCCGGTGGGGTGCGCAAGGGGTCTCGGAAAAACACAAGTGTAACCGAGCCGCGGGTCCGGATCACCACGATCGCCGGCTTCGCTTGGGCGTTCGCCAACGCGCAGGGTCGCTCGGACGGGGCGTTCGCCGCCGTCTTGGTGGTCGAGGATGAAGTCCCATTTTCAAGGGTCGCGATCGGCGCACCACCACCGAGCCCCCGGAGTTCGGCTATCTTTGTACAAGGGCGTAGGGATGTACCTAACTAGCATGCAGGAACACTCACGCGAGACATTGGACGCCGTTGCCGTGCGCAAGGTGTCTCGGAAAAACACAAGTGTAACCGAGCCGCGGGTCCGGATCACCACGATCTAGCCGGCTTCGCTTGATTCTCTCGCCACGGGGGCGTGTGGCACCACGGTGCCAACGCGCAGGGTCGCTCGGACGGGGCGTTCGCCGCCGTCTTGGTGGTCGAGGATGAAGTCCCATTTTCAAGGGTCGCGATCGGCGCACCACCACCGAGCCCCCGGAGTTCGGCTATCTCTGCTTAAGGGCGTAGGGATGTACCTAACTAGCGTGCAGGAACACTCACGCGAGACATTGGACGCCGTTGCCGTGCGCAAGGTGTCTCGAAAAACACAAGTGTAACCGAGCCGCGGGTCCGGATCACCACGATCTAGCCGGCTTCGCTTGATTCTCTCGCCACGGGGGCGTGTGGCACCACGGTGCCAACGCGCAGGGTCGCTCGGACGGGGCGTTCGCCGCCGTCTTGGTGGTCGAGGATGAAGTCCCATTTTCAAGGTTCTCGGTCGGCGCACGCGCCCCTCTGCCGCTGTAGAGGTACGAGTGGCACAGAGAGATGGAAGCCAAGGACAGTGGACAAAGTCGTCGCATAAGTAGGCGGACGGCCTCGAAAGTCATCGGCGGCTGCGAGTCGGAACAATTTAACCGTCGTTCTACCGGGTCCGGAAGCGAAGCAAAGGGGGACCCTTGTTCCCTCCGGCGCTGACACATTTGCGCCGCGTTACACATACAACTTCGGCGCCTCGGCGTACGTCTTCATTTGCTTGCTTGTCTTGTCAAACACATCACTGATAGTACGTAGTACGATTTGTCGCATGTGCGAGCTTTAAGAAACTTTAAAAAATATCTAAGTAAAAGTGGGTTCTTTGTTGTAAGAGAAGACTCTGTTTCAGATCTACTCTTTGCTTTCACGCCCTCTTTTTCTGGAAGAGTTCTCTGGCTTCAAGAGACTGTGCAACTCGTTCTCGGCATCAGTATCCGCTTTTTCCGTATCTGGATTATCCTGAGACATATCTGACACTTTCACAAGACTCGACCAATGATTCTTTACCTCTCTACGTACTCTCGTGAGGACACCATGATCCGGCAGTCCTTCATCTGCCGAGAAAAAAATGGACATGTCAAGATCATCATCGCGGTGGCCTTCATCAGTCGGAGATGTTGTTGTTCGTTCAATGACAATGTAGACTTTGAAACCTGTAGTGACGTGTTTGGAGGAGCATTCAAGGTCCATGTGTACGGCAGTGTCTGTCAACTCTTCGTCATCCAATTTCGCTATCTCTTCCGCCTTCGTGCCTGTTGAATGATTTGCGGCTGTCATGCTATCATCCTCTACAATTCCTGTCTCTTCTGAGGTATCGTATTTCTTGTGTATGATGTCCATTCTGCCATCATTCAATAGATATGGTGATTCGTATCCCGTTTGCTCTTTGATCAAATCATAGAGCAGTTTACACTTGCTCCGTCGATCAACAGAGTGTCTCCAATCTCCGATATTCACTGTCATCACCGTCCAATCCTGAATGCAGATAGTCATTGGAACTATCATGAAATATCATTGCAAACCAGGGCTCGCAAGATCCTTTGTCGAAATCGCGACTGCGTGGGATCAGATTCTTCTGTGTCTTCCATGCCAGATGAAACAATATCCAAAGCGATATGTACATCTTCCTTTTTTCCGCTCATGGATGCTGGCAACGCGACACTCGACAGTTGTAGCGGTACCTGCATGCACAACGCAATCGCCATAGTATCAGAACACGACAGCCATGTCAACCTTCTGCAAGATCCATGCATGTCTGCATTTAAAACCTGCTTCGCTAAGAAGAGTTAGAATTTCTGGAGCAATATCGAACTGTTTGCTTTCATATATTGACGACCGATGAGCAGCATAACACGCTTCTTCCACCTCTCTTGACACAATTTCTGCTGCTTCCTGAAAAGAGATAGATCATGTCACCAAGTGCAACTGATGGCTCTTCAAGACACACCTTATCGTAGAGAATCTTCATAGCAATAAGTAATTTGCAGAGATGCTTGCGTTCTGTTGTGCTGAGATCTGCGATTTTGACAGATGTTAATCTGCTTCGATGTAGTGCTTCCATGACAGTGTCGTCGATTTCATTTAATAAACACAATGCATGCACCAGCACCGTCACACTGGACACATCGAAATGTGTGGGATTCGCAGTGAACTGTCGTTTAGAAGCAAGAATGGCAACTTCTGGCTTGAAGTCGAAGTGTGCACACGTCATCAAGAACCCACTCAATTGATTGGGGTTCAGAATTCCTTTTTTCAGTCCTTCGTCGAATGTTGCACTCAATCGTTCTTTCAATTTCTCTACAACAAAAGCTTTCTGATTGCAGTGACAACTTGGAATGAGTGTACCAGATGGGTTTCTACAGATGATCGAACTGAGACGAAAGTAGTTTAGAAGCTGCCCGGCATGAAACGCATGCAATCCAGACTCCGTCAGTTTGACTCCTTTCTGAATGAAAGATCGCGGCAATGGAGTGTATGGAATGACCAACGATCGAAGGAATTGCAACATGTCGAGGGGAGAAAACACATCCATCTTGTGATCGACGACTTCACACAAACGCTCCACAAGTTTTCGAGGCTTCGGGATGGACAGATGACTCAAAGCAAGTGCGACATTCATCAGATCCCGTTTTGCGAACTTCTCCATTCTCGACTGCAAGGCGTCATAGAGAGAAGGGAGAAAACGACTTGTGGATGGTCTTGCTCCTCCCAACATAAAAAATCCTTGGACATACTCAACAAGAATCATAATGGTGGATCATCAGACCTGTTGCCGCAGAAATCAATTGTTCCACTGTCATGTCACCGTACTGCGTGCTGGTATGTTCCATAGCTTGTTGGAGAAAGCTATCAAATGGTCGTCCGTTGATAAAGACCGTTCGAAATCGAAAACCAAACTGACCCATAGAGCGCAACATGATCGAATAACTTGCTGGACTCATGTGACCCAAATGCCTTTCTGCCTAAATCGAGTAAATGACCACGCAGTCTCCGACGCTTGAGGATACTTGTTCCAACAGACTGCGGATGAGACTGTGGTGCTTTTCAATGACCCATGTGTGTTGTTTAACTTGACTCGATACGGACACAATGCGATGAAGCATTGTCACGATATGCTCACCATTGATCAAATGTGCTTCGCACTCCAACAGCCGGCGATAAGAATTCAGCAAATCTACAAATCAAACATCACCATCGCGACCTTGTGTTGTGCTGGAGGCCTTCAAGGATGAAACGCTTCTCTAAAGTGGGAGCGCTAAGCGCCAGATTCTGCAAACTTTTTTTTGCATCCAATGCGATGAACATAATGGCGTTGTTTAACCGAGACGCCTGTCCTGTGCGAGGAGACACTCTCACAGTATCTCTGGGATCAACACGCATTCCAGTTCGACGAAACTGTTCACAGAGGACATCGCGCATAAGGCCCAGGACATTCCATGCACTCTGTTTCACGTCATCTCGCTCCAGACCTCCAACTTTAGCAACCCTTTCAACCTCATTGATGGCTTCAAGAGAGAGTCGAGAAATCGTCGCGTTAATTGGATCCGGATCAGGAATCGTTGATGGCGCTGGATCATTGTACAAAGGAGCTCTTTCAACGACGGAACGATGTCGAGGACGACTTAACGACCAGCTCCGATTCTCCAATCGAGTGTCAGATGGGAATTGCTCTCTACTTTTGAACGCGTCCTGCACAAATCTGCTAGTGAATGTGCGAGTTAACAGTGCAGCAGAACGACTCAACAGGATAGGCGCTGTATTGACCAGATGGATCTTCCCTGGTACTGTCTAGTCCCGACGTCGCGCATCGTTTGACGAGACGAAACTGCAAACACACGCGATCAACGCCGACAGAACGGGAAACTCGTGGAATGGAGGTTACCGCTTGGTTGGAATTGAGTTCCTTCCGCGGCTTACACTGTCGCATTAACTGGGAAGGAATCATTCTGGACCATTCAGCAAAGAAACGTCCACGGCGCGTATAACACGCCTCGTCATTGTCTATGGTGTGTTTCTCGTTCTCGCACTTTAGTCAATAGTGTGTATCGAAAGCGACCTGGGTTTTCGAGGAAGCATGGGCGAGTCCGACGAGGTCCTCGAGATGCAGGATCCGTGACACCACAGCGAAGACACTTTGCTGACCTCTTGAAATGCCACCTGAATGATTTGAAGGAAAACATCCATGTGATTCCCTTTTTTCTTAGCTGATCACTTACTCTGTGACAAGTGACTGCTCTCTAGCGGGGGAATTGAAGTCGTTGAACCATTCTTTGCGATGGAGTGGCTATCGATCGTTTTAGATGATTACTTAAATGCGTCCGATCTCTAAGAGGCGAACTGTAAATGGAAATGAATTCTGTCAAAGTTTAAACTAAGAAGTGTACCACAATTGAGCCTTCAGTTAACCTAACGGCAGTCTGGGCTCATAGAAGATAGGGTACTCGCCACGTGCACTTGTAGGCAACAACACAATGCTGTAAAAGTGAACGAGAGGAGAGAAGTTCAATCTCAACCAAACCATTCATGATCATCGCTTTTATCAGAACCTCTTCAGTGGTCATTATCAGCCTGGAAAGTAGGTACATCGGCTTCCTTAGCAGGGAAAAGAAAACCCAAGGACATAACTGTTGCGTTGTTCGAATCCCATCCCACTTTTCAACTACGAAAGTGAAAGTGTTGCTCATGACGTTAGAATCTCGCCATCAGACTCTGCTCGACGACAAGGAAGATTCGCCTTTTCGCCCTCCGTAACTCCGTCCGTCACGGCGACAAAGAAAAATGTGAAGAATCAGATACCTCTAGTGATTAACATGTGCTCTTTCAGACGTGTTCTGTGTCCTCAAAGAACATAATCGCAGATAAAGTCTCTCAGGATCACAAAAGAGCACATTCACTTTTAAGGGAAAGAACACGTCACTGTCGCGGCAGTGCATTGCATCTGTTTCCATCGTTCGGGGTACACGAAGAGAACTGGTATAAAACGGCTGCCCTTTTAGCTATTGTAATCAGCCTCAAGCCCAGCATTCCGTTCTCACGTGGAGTGGATTTCAGGAATTCGCCATGGACTCGACGGGCCGAGTTCTGTAATGTGCTTTCTGTACTTTATGTCGTCTTTCCTATCGCTGACACTTCAGAAGAAGTTTCGTTTAAGAGAACATTGGTCTGATACGACAACAACAATCTGAAACTTTTCTTGTTCAAGATGGAGTACAGGATTGCGAAGAAAACACAATCGAGGAACTAAACGCCTTGAGTGGCGGAGCGCATATGGATGATATAATGGAAGGACGAAGTCCATGACAGAAGAAAAAACGAACACACATGCCCTGATATAATGATGAACTTTATTCAATGCCTATCCAGGCACGATGGTGGTTTTCTGAGACGAGCAAATAAAACTGGACGTTCATGTAATGGTTGCTGAGGACGAAGCTGATCCCATTAGCCTCCGTAATAACCGCCATCTAGCAACACACCTGTATTATTATTGACATGGCGATGTCGGTTTTCTTACTCTTCACATTTTCTTGCCAATCGTTCGACTTGTTATTCTCTCCGCTGGCACACTTGTAGCAATCTTCTTCGTCTTGTTTGTAATTGACGTGGTGAAGGAGCTTGCTGGAATCGTGATCTACGTCACAGTCCTCGTCCGCGCAACCTTTATTATCATCTCCATCCCAGTTATGCTGGGATAGTTCTGTTCGCAGGCACAGACAGACAAGTTGTAACGTTAGCAAAGGGGAAGGTCTTACGTCTGGCAGAAACATGAAACAAGAGGATCCCCGCAAGCATAAAAACACTCAAGTTCATCGAGCGCGTCATGATGAAAGCGCCTGCGGATGGGGAACAAAGAACAAAACGCTACTGTAGACGGAGGTTGCAATCTTCGCGAATTTATAAGGTCGCAGCGACAGGTATAGACGCGTTCTCGTTGTTCCTTGCATCTGCCTGAAATATCGTTATCTTCTGTGGTCGTGAGAAGTGAAGGAAAGGCAATACGATTCTTGGGGACGCGACCCGCGGTTCGAAGACCGCTTCGCCACAACAGGAGATTATCCGAGGTTTATGAATGCATACTAGTCACGTTCGATGAAACTGTACACTCTCAAGTATCTGAATAGCTGCTGATGGAACGATTGGTCGTCCATTGGGCATAATCCATGACCTTGTGAGAATGGCGCAATAGAGGCTTGTCTTACTGCTCTAAGAAGTGGACGCCGTACGAACGCTCGATCTCTTGATCGACTTTAGAAAAAAGCGTTCATCTTTCTTCGCCTGCGTCGAAGAAGATCGCATTCCTGCCCATTGACCTTCGTCACAGATGTCTTTGAACAAGCAGCTTCTATAAAACAAGTTTTGGTCAGATACAATATGTATCCCACAGCACTGGGTATTGATGCTTTTTGAGAAAGTTACTTGAAACGAGTCTAGAACCACTCGTTTCGTCTATTCTGCTGACGTTAAGCACTTCGCCTCATCCGCAGTACGAAATTGGATGCCACAACCGGTTTCTGTCGACGTCCTTGATGGTCTTATTGAAACTGGACCAACCGACGGCGTCAACGCAGGGTCAATCGGGAGTAGAGATCGCGCAGCTAAGAATAAGTGTGCTGTCATCACGGACAGGAAACGAAATGGCGATACGTGCGTCTTGGTCTGCATCTGCGTCTTTTCAGGACTTCGCAGGACAAACCGAATGTTGAAAAATCAGAAAAGTAAATTGAAAATGAAAATGGTCTGCATCGGCGGCGACCATGTTACGTCAGTTCGTTTGTGCCTGTGTAAAATGCAGCGATCCGCAATAGGACTAGCATCTCAGTCACCTTAAGTTTTGGAAGAGATGCTTAATCGCAGGATCTTTCTTATGATCCTAGTCTCTATGTATACAAAATGGTGCATTGTTACAAAAGAGATCGTTGGTGTGTTTAATAGTGGAGGACAGAAGCAAATGTCGACTAGCTCAGATATCTACCCACAATAGAGGATCGGGTAAGCTTATCGACTTGTTTAAAGGCATGTGAACATGAATGAACGACAAAAAGCTGCGCCTTAATGTTCTTGATGAACTATTTTTAAGACCGATTGTGTTTTTCTATCCGATACGACATAACAGCACAACAAATACAAACAGCAGAAAGTAGTCTGGATTTCTTTCTGTTTTGAATTTTTGCTGCATCGAATCCAGAACTTTAGCCACTGTTGAATTAAAATGAACTCCCCTGAAACTACCTCTTTGAGCTCATTTACGAAACGATGCAAGGGAAAGCGTCCCGTTTAATCGTGAACGCATCTTACCTGTCTTGAGGACGGCAAACGCATTCGGAAAGTAACCCTGTATTTCATACAATCGGCCACTTTCACTGAAGGATTCAAAGGAATACTGTAAGGAATGCAGTTTTATACTGCGTACTGCCCACACAGGCTGTTTGTTGTACCCTCCGTAATGATCCCGCTTTGTCAAATCTAAGATGATTGAACATGACGATGACGATGACGATGACGATGACGATGTCATCTGAGCTGGACAGAGTTCTGATGATGTTCGATACAGGGCAGTGTCATGTTCAGCTTCTAACTGCGTTTTGCGAATTTGTTTTCTATTCCTCCACTAACAGTGCATTTAGACAAAAGCTTGTCGTCTAATCAGATTTAGTAAAATCTCATTTGATGATTGATTGCCTCGCGCATTTCAGTGATAATGCCGAACTGAGGATCCTGACTGCGGCTTCCGTCTGTACTAGTGATTGATCAGTCAGTGACAGTGATTTATTCTCACTGAAAAACATTAGTCGGACGAAAACGAACGATTTCTTACGATATCCCTTTGAACGAATGTCCAACCGTAGGGGGAGGAAGTTTGGAAGAATTCGAAAACCGTACAAGTGTCTCTGTTTATTCATAACGACCATACAACTTTATCATGTCGCCAAGGTGTCGCAGACAAGTTAGCCGCCAGCCTCCGGCGGAACTCCTGTCTTAGCCTGAAAGCATCAGAATGCAGAATACAAGCTGTTCCTCTCGCATCGTTCCTGTTGTACAACGTGTACTTCGTGGACAAGTGACAGAAGAGACAACTTCTTGTCTTTGATTGGCAGCTAAGCTACCCGTCGACAACGGTCAGACGTCTATGCAACACTGGAACTGATTTGAAGCTTGTCTTAAAAACGCCAACCTCCAACAGACGTGAAGACATATAGCACGTGTTCTTCGAATTAGTCTTCAAAGCTCGTTCAGTTATAGAGTGCTTCCGCCATGAAGACGATGCGACCGGCATTTTTCACCGCCCTGGCGTTGCTCTGTCTTTTCAGTGTCGAAGGAGAACGTTTGAAAGGTGGATGCGTTTTCACCTGCTTCAGTTGCTGTATCACTCACTGCTTTTGTGTGCCCTTTCAGTTGGCGGACTCTGCGCTTGTACAGCACTCCACGATCCTGTCTGTGGAACCGACAAAAAAGACTACTCGAATAGAGGCTGTGCAGATTGCGCTGGCGTAAAAGTCGCTTGCAAAGGCAAGTGTCCTTGCAAGTCTCCAATTAACGGCTGCGTCTGCACCACGGAGTACGCTCCGGTTTGCGGAGTCAATGGAAAGACATACTCGAACAAATGTAACGCCGACTGCGCCAACGTTGCAGTCAAGTGTCCAAAAGAATGCCCCTGCAAAGCAGAAGAGTGTTCCTGCGATCCAAAGCCAGTGTGCGGATCAAATGGTGCAACATACCTGAACAGATGCCAAGCGAAGAAGGCTGGTGTTGCCGTCGCATGCGATTATGCGTGTCCATGTGCGTTACCATTCCCTTATCTCACAACCAATGTTCTTCTGTTGTATTGCAGGCCGTGCTTCTGTTCCTTGTGATAACATTTCTTGCATATATCCCTGTTCAAGGCCCGAATGTCCAGCAGTTCCAAATGCTCGATGTATCGGTACTGGCCCATGTGGTTGCGCAGAAGTCTATTACGCAGACTGCAAAATCGTCGATTGCAGTACGGCAATTGTTTTCTGAGTACGTACGACATGTGTGATATGATGACACCTAGGTGCTCAACCGCAGCCAAGCATTGTCCCTACACCTAGTGTACGTCCCTCGTTCTGCTTGAAGGAAGTGAGCATGAGCAGTCTTGTCATGGTATGTGTATCTATCTATTCTTGCTGCAGGGCTGGACATGTGACTTTTCCAACGGATATCGTCCAAAGAAGGATAGATGCTGCCCTGGACTGAAGTGTTGTGAGGATTGCGTCAAAACCATCGGCAAAGGAGATAAACATGACATTAATGCCCTTCATTTGTTCCCATTCCCAACTAAGAAGAAATGCATGCGTCGTTGCCCTAAGTGTCGTTAGATACATTTTATGATTCATCTGTGATCTCTGTCTGTCTTTGATTTCGTTTGCTTTTCTGTTAGCTGTTGTTAACATGAACCTGGCTTTCCTTTCTATTTGTATGGCTCTGTCAGTACACAGAGCTCGATGTGTGCCGTCGGATGTTGCTGTAGTTGGGGCGGACGAAAGTGAGGACGCGGGCGAAGCAGCGAGACAATAATGCGTGAAAAATAATCTGTAAGGTTGGTATGTTGAATCTGTATACAAAACCTTCACGTTGACATGACCGTTTAACATTCAGCTTCAGTAATCACGTCAGTGCAGAAGCAGCAACCTGCACCAATAAGGCCTTTCGATCTCGCGCGATTTCGAATTGGAGGCACTCATAAAAGGCTCGGGTCCACAAAAAACGGATGCCATGTTCATTACAGCAACGATGCGTCAGTTGCCAATTCGTCGTACGAGAGGTCGTGCAAAATTCTCGAAAACGAAACTCGGACAGAACATGGTCAACAATCGCGTGCTCTTTGAACGCCGCGTTTAGCAAATCCCAAGAGTTGTGGGATAAGAGAGAGTGGGCTTCGTCTGTGAGAAGAAGAACCTGCAAACGTACGTTTCCCAGTTGAAATCGAACACAACGCACTCTACATGCCGCCACCATGCACTGCTTTGTCATTTAGGAGGAGGCATACCCTTTATGTATTCGCAGCAAATGGCAATGCACTCATCGAAGTCCCTAACCTTGTCTTCACCGAAGGGCTCTGTGTTCCACTTCTCTCCTGGTATAAGCTCTACGCAGCACAGTGAAGATGGAGTCTTTGAAGATTCACCCTTACTTGCGCTGTTTTCGACACGGTTTCTCGAAGATCCTTTCCCGACAATGCCATCACCCTCGCCCACGTAGGCATTTGCCTACGAGATATAAAAGGCAGTCGGTAAACACCGGCGACAGAAAATTGTGCCTTACCGAGTAGAAGCACAAAAGGGCGAGGATAATCAGAATTTTTGCGTTGGCGGACATGATTCGCGAAGATCAAGTAGGCGTTCAAGAAAACCGACGAAACGAAAAACCTCGGCGGCAAAGAGGAAAAATGACGGCGGCCGAAGGAACTGCTCGAATTTATACAATTTTCTATCTAACTGTCGTGTCTATTTTTTGCTGCAAACGACAAACGAAAGCATCTGGTCGAGAGTGGCGGCTGCTTTATTCGCTGACGCAGACAGATAGAAGACTGCAGATTCCATCACAGTTAGCTTGCCTGTCGCTGTGAAGTTTCTTGGCATCTGTAGTGCTGCATGCAAAACCACCGACGATGTGACGTGCGGTGGTAGGCGCAATCTCTCGCTGGCGTGCTGTAGCCGCACACATCACTAACAGTTGTTTGCTGCTCAGTTCCTACAAAACAATGGAGAAAGCGAACAGAGTGATCGCTTAGACTGCCTAATGGCTGCAGTAAATGTCAAGATCTAAACCACCAGCTCGATGATGCCTTTGGACTCACCCAGTGGTCCAGAAGACTGAAAACACTTCGACTGTCGAGTAGATGGACCAATTACACTTTCCTTGTAGTTCTACAGAAGGGTGCATGAGAGAAGGTGGCGGATTGTCATCGAAGATCTGTGACACTGGTTTGCTAAAAATGTGGCGCTTTCATGATGACTGTTGGTGAACGACGGGAATGAAACTCTTTCAACTCTCGATCAACAGCCGAGCAGCTTTTTCAATCTTCGCACCCCGATCGGACAGTTGGGTAAAGACACGGACGGCTCCGTTCATGGAGATACAAAAAACAACAGCAGAATGCAGGTGTCCACTCCTTCCTTTTCTTCATGTCATGTTAGACTAGAGGACGAAGCACATTTTCCGTTTCCACTCGAATCCAGTGTCTATCTGACATATCGCGGACATGTGCGTTGCCATTCCCTAAGGCGGTTCCACTTCACGGCTCCACTGTTGTGAACGACACTGACAAGCAGCTGTTACAAGGAGTCAAAACAACTCGCCATCAGTTGAGAAATGGATCGATGCAGTCCAATCGACCCAGATGTTTGGCAGAATTCTTTGGGGATCCCTTGCAGATGACAGACAACATGTCAGCGGAAGGCTTCACTGATTACAGAGCAAGGTACAAATGTGTTCACATCCATGTGTTCATACGCTACAGGTGATGTGACAGTCTTGTCTGACATGGTCCCATCCACCTTCCGTTTGCGCAGACTCCGAAAACGTGAAAACCCTTCGAAAAATGAACAGAATTAAGTCAATCGATACCCGAGGTAAACGTCCGTTTAAACACTGAGAAAATGCTCCATCCTGTAGATGCTACCTCATCAATCGCTTCTTGTGGACCCTCCGCTCTCTGACGCGCATCCGATGTCGTCGGAGTTGCTGACTCGACCGCACCCAAAGCCCGCGCCCGCGGACAATCCTTAATCAGATGCCCTTTGCATCGGCAGAAATAACAGATTCTGCCTCGACCGACGATCCTTGCGCCATCTTCTTTTGTCACGTCAGTCTTCGTTCGCCGTTTCTGTGGATACCGTCCAATGTCGTGCAGCACTCGCTTCATCTGCTGCAACGTCTTCGAACTTCGTTGTCTTTCTAGTGTCCTCGTCGACATCACCTCAGCTGTCCTTTCGAAGCTCGTCTGCACATCCTTTTGTAGTGTCTTCACCTCGTTGGCTAGCGATTGTAGACATGGCACCAAATCGGGTGCCGAAATGAAATTCTTTTTCGCCTCTGTGAAGGCCGTTTCAGTCTCTGTCAGTTTCTGTTGTAGAGAGGAAGCTTCTTTGCGGGCCTTGTCTACTTCGTGTGTTGCCTGGTGGACATCCTGTAGGGCCTCGATCATGCCTTGTCGTTCCTTGGTAGCGTTTTGTTGCGCCTCATCAACGTCTCCTCGCAGTTTCTCGTTAATTCGCCGCTCTTCCTGCAGGCTTTTCAGCAATTCTTCCTTTTCCGCGCGAATCACGCGCAACGCCCTTTGTGCATTGGTGAGGTTTTCACCTGTTGCGGTCAACTCGCGCCGCAGTCCATCACTCGCTTGTCTTTCTTCCTGCAGCCTCTGCGGCAGGTCACGTCTCTCCCGTACCCATGCGCCAATCCGCTCGAGAAAACGCTTCATCTTATTCATGTCCACCAACCAGTACCACGCATCGTCGACAACGTCCTCTGGCTGCGTCAACACCGGGCGTCCCCTCAGTTTAGGGAAACAGTTTTCGTCTTCGCCCGCTTCGGTTATAACGTTAAGCAAGGCATAGTCGCCTAGTTGATATGTTCCATACAGACTTCTCCTTCTCTCTTCATCTTGACCCTGCTCTCTCTGTTGTGGTGCTCGACTCATCCTTGCCGAGGCTTCTTGAAATTCCTTGGTTCGTCTAGACACGTCTAGACAGGTCTCAACAACTTCCACACAGGAAGATGCGTAAAGCACGCAGCAAAACGCTTCACGTCACACAGACGGAGTTCAACCGAAGGAGCGTAGACTCAGCTCCGAAACCATGTCAGCGGAAGGCTTCACTGATTACAGAGCAAGGTACAAATGTGTTCACATCCATGTGTTCATACGCTACAGGTGATGTGACAGTCTTGTCTGACACAACACATGACCCATTATCATTCATTTCCTGCGAAAGTGAAACATCCGATTTTTACCCTTATTGGAGCATCGGTCAGGATCCCGACACTTGATAACAAGAGAAAACTGGATTGGCAAGATCTTGACTACTCAGAGTGCTTGCGACAACACGTGTCCTTGTGCTGCTTCAAATGGCTTCTTAACACACCGATGAACGCATTCAATGAAATGATCATTGCAATACAACCTGAAGACTGATTGAGCGCGTGGATGGGCAGCCAATTGATAGAATCAATCCGGCCATGCGATCCAATCTTCAGAGAGATAAGCACAAAGGAGGTTTCTTCGCCTCCAAATGCTCGTTCAGCTTCTCAGAAGAAACATTCGTCATCGTTTCACGTTCCCTGTCGAATCAAAATTGATTCGAGAGAAGGCAACACGCATCTCGTTACTAGATATCATTGAAAGACAGCGTCGACGAATTCGTCATCGACATAGAAACGAGTAGATGATGCCTCCTCCATTCAACTTGAACGAATGGTTGCATGTGGAAATCTTCTGCAATGATGGCGACAGATTTCTCTGGCGCAAATGAAGTCACATCACGCCAAACGAAACGACGGCTACCCTGTTTACGCGATCGCTGTACAAACAATCATTATCTCATGGTCGTTATGCTGTTGCCAAGCATAGGCGAGGCGAGTTATGAGCACCTCTGAGTCGGAAGACGAACTAGAAGAACGTATTTGGCTACAGAAGTACTGTGACTCTCTCTCTCTCGATTTCCAAGATCAACGGCTTGCGTCTTACCTGAGCCAATGTTGGAACGCTGTGGCCACTCTCTTCGACCGGTATGCACATATGCATAACGACGGCACTAGGAGACACCGTCACGCAAATTCTCTTTCTATGAAATTGACAGTCGCAATCGAGAGGCCCTTGGCGAGAGACTCGACCAATTTTCCATACCCGCGCATTGGGACAAGATCTCTTTTCGAGATGACGTGACCTGGAGAGCAAAAGAACCGCGTTCAGCAACCGAAGGATAAGACTTTCCGTGCTTCCGAAGTGATTTTGAGAATTCCGGATGTTGCAAGCGATTGTGATAGACGGAACAGCTTACGTGCTAAAAGTGAGGGTCGAATTCACCACACGTTGTCCCGTTAAAATACAGCACTTAGCTTCTGATGTCCCATCAAAGGACATCTGTCCCCTTCCGGGTCACAGCAGCTTCGGATTACGTAAACGTTTCTGCCGAACTTCGTCTATAATCCCTTTTTATCTTACACCGCGCTTCGGCGCTGCAAGTTTCCTCCGCTTCTGAAGATATCCGACTTAGCCATTTCACTTCAAGGCGACTTAGCAGGAAGCCACTCGATATGCTCGACACGGACACACACGGCAGTGTCCAAGAGCGTTGCCGTTCGTTTTCCTGTACACGACAAGGAATGAGAGTAACAGTTCTCAAACAGAACAGCACGACTCTCATTGCCCGCTGCTCCGAGGACGACGCCGTCATTGATTTGAAGCGCAAGATATGGGATAAGGACGATGGGTGCTCAGTCGATCTCTACCGTTTGGTTTTTGGTGCTAAGACGCTGCGAGATACAGACCGTCTCAGAGACATCGGCATTCAAGACGCATCCATCGTGCATTTGATCTTCAGAGGCGTTGGAGGAGGCGCGTCCCTTTCTGCGGTAGCCTTCAACTTCGCCAGCTTGGAAAGCGGTGGCAACAGGCTTTTCCGCAAGAATGCTCCGAAATACAAAGTTATCCGTCATGGATTTAATCTGAAGGGTCGCTGTACGAACGTGGAGTGTCAAGCTTATGGGCAACTGGCATGGAGCAACCTTGGATTCAGTCGTTCTCCGGAAGAAATCACGTCGGCTTTTGAGACTGCCGGGTTCAATATTGGTTCTCTGCTCCACGAGACACCCTGTCCTCTTTGTAAGGACATGCTAGACCCTGACTCCATCGTTTCCTGTGGATTCTTTCGATGCCGCTACTCCTATGAAGGTTTTCAGAAGGGCAAGAAGTCTGCCATCAGAGGGAGAGGCAAAGCAAGCGACCGCGATGGGTTCGAGTACCATGATGGCATGATGGAGAGCAAGACTTGGACATCTTTGATTATTGCCGTCGAGCGCATATAGAATGCCGTTCAAATATTTACTCGATCTGTTTCTTGATAACGTCATTTTATTCAGGAAAATCAACTTTTGCCGGAGTGTTGTACTTGTATGATCCACTATCGTGTTGTTCTGAAGAGTAAGAGGATTTTTTCGTTTTCAACATAGGATCTTCCATATCTCGTTATCTAGAATATCGACTGAATCAGTGGCACCACCCTTCAAATCCTTATCTTGCCACTGAAGCAAGTTGGCGGCGTCCCAATGGACGTAAACGCAGTCGTGACACTGTCACGTTTTCTTAAATGGGTACTGGATACATATGCGGGTTTACTGTGACTGGAAACTGTATCTTCGAGGGTGTTTGTTGCACAAAACGATTTGTTTGATTTGATCATCTGTAAGATCACTTCGACTCAATTATTCTAATGGCAACAGAAATCTCTTGTGGGTTTCTGTTCGTTCTCTCTCGATTCGTCGGCCGCAAAATGCCTCTTGCTTTCGACTTCTGTCAGATTTTACAGACTCTTACGCGTCTTCATTAGATAACATGAAGTCGATAAGGTCAGCGCTCTTAGCTAAATCGCCTCTTCATTTAATGTCCTTTAGAGTAGCGCAAATTTCGTCTTCTTATGCGCCGAAGTGGCTTTGAAAAATCAACTGTGAAGTTAAGAGCAAAAAGCTCCTTACATAAGAAGACCTAATAACAAATGATTCTTCTGGCAAGGCATCAAAGGAACAAAACTGTCCCCAAATCTAATAGGCTGCCTCCATGAGACAAAAGAGTTTCTGATTAGAGCGAGCTTTCGTGGCGAACTGACGAAAATGGCAATGAACTGGAGCATCTGAACAGCGATGCAAAACGTATCGTTCCAGTTGTCATCTGACAGACAAGATGTCTCATGTTTGTGCCACATTGTTGAATAGCTAACGCCTTCACCGTGCACCATCGACATAACTCTGCCGAATACAATGAATCGGTTTGGTTCTGCTAGCAGCGTGAACTCGTATGTTGATATCTCGCAATTTGTTAGTGCTTTTATAGCGAGTGACTCTCGATTTCTCGTATCCGCCAATATGCTCTTCATTCTGTCCGTGCATGACAGAAAACACACAAAATTCAAGCTCAAGTTTCTTCCACATTCGAAGAGGATAGACAGGAAGACCGCCGCTCGACTGAAACCGCAACGTGCATTCTCTTCCACTCCAAACATGTGTCAGTTCTAGTAAGGTGGGTTTTGGAATCGCTGCAACGTGTCTTTCGACGAATATCGGTGATTCTTGAGCACAGAGGCATACCGTCTTTCCTTAAGATTAACGGCGCGATTCATAAAACCGTCCGTATGATGCGTAATCTAACCTTTCTGCGTCTCCTTTGAACACGTGCCATAATGACATTCATTCCAAAATCTACTGGGAGTAGGATGACCGTTTCATCGAATGAGAATGAAGCAAATCATTTCCAATGCGCTATTCCCGAAATCCCACGAGGCGAGTAAGAACTTCAAACGCACTGAAGTAGTTTGTGTCTTTAACGCACACCAATCAAGAAAGAGATCTCTTCCGTTGTTGAATCACTTCACACCTATCCGTTTCTGTTTTCAATCCCTACTGCCACGTAAACGCCATCGGGATTGCGAGGCGCGAGTTTTGTCAGGTGTCCTACCTGCATTCGGACATGAAAAGAGAAACAGTTTTACGGTGACAGTGAGAGAGGGTGACACAGAAGACAGTTTCTGCTCTACGGGTAATCCGGCAGGCGAAAGGATTGTCTCTTAAGAGTATTTGGAAAATGACTGGGCAATGGGTTCCAGGAAAAGATGTCATTCGTCATGCTGCCAATCACCACCGCCACATTCCCAATCCGCGAATGCTATCATCTCCATGTGATCTCATATCTCATCGAAGCAAAGAGAGAGTGAGAACACAGTGTCTGCTGGCAGTGACCTTACTGGAACCGTTGAAAGGACACTGGAGAGCAACAGTTTGGACTTCAAAGTAAAGAACGAAGTGAAAACGAACACGAAGCAATGATGAGAAGACAAGAAGACAGGATTCTAGGAAAGGCCACCGAAGTCGCCGTCAAATGTCACGTCAAGGTAGGGGTTTGTGTAGGGAGGGACTTAAGAGTAAAAATGCCCCTGTCCGTAGACGAAAAACGGTTCAACGTAAGCGTAAACTGACCGCTGAATGGCGGTGCCCCCTGTCCGTAGACGAAAAACGGTTCAACGTAAGCGTAAACTGACCGCTGAATGGCGGTGCCCCCTGTCCGTAGACGAAAAACGGTTCAACGTAAGCGTAAACTGACCGCTGAATGGCGGTGCCCCCTGTCCGTAGACGAAAAACGGTTCAACGTAAGCGTAAACTGACCGCTGAATGGCGGTGCTCCCTGTCCGTGGACGAAAAACGGTTTCTCATAGGCGTAAACTGACCGCTGAATGGCAGTGCTCCTCCCCTTTCATGGTAAATTAAGCAACTGCACTCGCAGCGTCGGATACATAAGCACCATTGCAAGTTGTTTTTATTCCTCTTTCTCTCGCTCTTTACTTTCCTGTGTATCTCTGCGGAAATCCGTGCTTCATCGAAGCATGAAACTCATAATTTCCTTCTTTTTCTTGTTTTTGACCACGGTTCACGGCATACGCGGAAATGGGCACGTCACTAAAGATGACATTTCAAACAAAGGTCGACCCTGTGACATTCACCGCGTGGTTGGCGAGGACTTACTGCTTCAGAATCGCTTTCTTTTTTGTCTCTTCTCATGTTCCTCTATGCAATCGAGGCAAATATAACCGTCGGTAGAGATACTGATATTTTCTGTTCTAGGACGCCGTATGACACAAGATGCAAGTGACACGAGCCGAGTCCCTTCCAACGTTACGTTAAGGGAGGCGTTCAGAAATCTGCGTCGCGGTCAAACCGTCGTCTTGGAAAATAGAAACTATGCATTCCAGATAACACTGAGTATCGATGTCCGCGATGTCACACTCCTCGGCGACGCAGGAGGCCGAACAGTGATTACTTGTCCCCCTGACGACAGCGCTGTCCTCATACGGTTAGACGACTCAGACACTCACTCAGTCGCCGTTCTTGACCTTTGGCGCTGTTCCTGGTCGACAGGTCGTCGAATGTGACGATTTCGGACATAACGTTCCAAGACTGTCGAGACGTTTCGGCCGTGGTGGTGGAGAACGATCCCGATGATGCTTCCAGGACAACCAGCGCAGTCTTCGAGAGGGTGTCATTCAAAAACAACACTCAGGGGCGGCAGACGCCGACAGGGTCGTTCGCCCTGGCGCAGCCAATGGGAACGCTGACCATCTACCCGTGCTCTTCCGTGGAGTGCAGTGGACCGATGCCGGAGGTGGAGGTTCGGCATTCGACATTCGAGGACAACGAGGCTGACCAAGGCGGAGGCATTCACTGTGCCAGATGCAAGCTGCGGATCGTGAACTCCACGTTCAGCAGCAACCGGGCTCTGTCCAATGGAGGAGCCGTCTTTGCGAGAGATGCAGGGACGGTGGTGGACATCGTCGACTCCTCCTTCGTCGACAACTCAGTGACGCAGGACGGCATACAGTTCGAAGTCACACGCAGCGACGGCCGTCCGATAGAGCTCGTGAATCACTTTACTTTCAAGTTTCCTGCAGAAGGAGGCGGCGCCCTTTTCATTAACTCCGTTGCAAATCTCTCAGTGGCTGGGTCTTCGTTTCTGGGCAATCGAGCTCCAAGTGGAGGTGCCATGAAGTCCATTATCGTTGAAAGCACTCTCTCATCGAGCACGAACAGATCATCCGTGCTCGTTGTGAACAGCACGTTCGATGAGAACCACGCCAGTGTTCCGGATTCAATGCCAGTCCAGTACACCGAGGACAGCATCGGAGGCGCAGTCTACTTCGTGTGCAGTGCGGAGAACTTGGACGAATGGAGGTTCGACAACTGCACCTTCAGAAACAACACGGCGCGTCACGGAGGCGCTCTCCACGTGGTCGCACTTCAGCAGAACAGACTGACGATGGACGACTGTCTCTTCGAAGACAATCGAGCGGAGGAAGCGGGAGGAGCTGTGATCCTGAGGAACACTGGCGCGTTCGAGACCAACGCCTCTGCCTGGTACAGAAACGCGGCGAATCTTGGCGGAGGCATCCTGGTGACGAACGGGGCAAACTTCAGAACGCGGGGCCTGGCAGGTCTTCACAGCGACGGACGCGTTGGCAGATCGACTGTGCTCCGCGAAAACAGCGCCGTCTACGGCGGAGGCATCATGTGTGCTGGGTGCGGAGAGATGACGCTGCTCGACGCCAACATCACCTTCAACGTTGCAAGTGATTCCGGCGGCGGTCTCTACGTTCTGGACGCGCCAGATGCGATATCCATACACCAGTCTCTGTTCGCCAGCAACGTGGCGTATCAAGGGGGTGGCATTGCTCTCAGATCTGCCGCCTTCGTGTCCTTCAGAGTGACCCAGCCGTCCCTCTTGAACATTCTCATGAACAACACTGCCGTGGTCGGAGGAGGTCTCTTCGCAGAGGCGAATCGACAGCGACAAAACAGGCTCTCGGTACGTCTGCTCCCTCTCGAGTACGTGCTGCTAAGTACTCGTGTCGCTTGCAGATCGCGAGAACCCGATTCGAACGAAACCGAGCCGTGCGTGTCGAGGACCTGGGATTTCCGCTCGCCAGAGACCAATCGGAAGCGGCAAACGACACCGGCGGCAGGTCGCTGCTCCAGGAGGCTGCACAGTCGGATGGTCTGTTGTCCACTGCTTCCCCTTCCTCCACCTGCGGAGAGGGCGGCGGCGGCGGCATGTGTCTGGTGTACAGCGTCCTGCCAGAGAGCTCGATCGGCGACGTCATCGTCACAGGAGTGGTCTTCGATGGCAACGTCGCTTTTATAGGAGGTATGCCTGTTCGCATACCGAGTCCATTTGTCGAGGCATCCGTCCAGGTGGTGCCTCCGTGCAAGTGGCCGGAGACGGCTGGAACCGACACCGTCAGAGGAACTGTCCGGAGATCCGACCAACGACGGAACCCTGTCGACTCTTTCGGCTGGTGAACGTCACCGCGACGGGAAACGTCGCCCTGTACGGAGCGGGAGGATGGTTTGTCTCCCATCCAGAGTCCGTTCTCGTCGGCTGCGACGCGCTCGATCCAGAGGGATGGGTAGATCTGCTGTCCGCGTCGAAGTCTGATCGGCTGTCGAAAGAGTACTGTCTGCGACTCCGGAACAACACTGTTCTGGTGACAGTCGCCGATCACACTACCGAGTCTCCTTTTTATCGCTCGCATGTGTTCAGGACGCGGGTGGAGAGTACGGAAACGACATGGCGAGCGGTGTCTACTCGCTGAAGCTGCTGAACCCCACGTCTCCAATCGTCAACCATACGGGCGGAAAGACGCTGATTCCTCCGTGCCCCAGTCCTGAAGACTGCAGCAAGAGCGAATCGGATGGCATCAGAATCGCCGTCAAAGATGCCTTCAATCAGACAATCACTGGCGGCATTGCGGATGCGGGTAAGCTTCTGAGTGATGGGCACCGTCTTACATAGCGTTGTTGACAGAACTGCAAGTGCTCTTGGTGTCGACGGCTATTATAGGAGAACAAGATTATCTGGCGACGAAAGGCATATTTAAAGTGAATAATACCTTGGGAATTGGCATTGGAAGTAACTCCGAGATCATTTTTCGTTCTGGGCTGCTGAAAACAAACTTGACATTCTCTACCAGGGAATGCTTTCCCGGAGAGATCGAGTCAGGTTATGAGTGTCAGCCTTGTCTGATGGATCAGTATTCCTTCAATACCTCCAGCAAATGCAGGGACTGCGAGAAGCATGCCACATGTAGTAGTGGATCCAGTCTTGTCCCAGTCGATGGTTATTGGCACTCGACTCCCTTCTCTCCACAGTTTCACGAATGTATCACCAGAGAAGCTTGCAAACGTACTGACCGCGAGACAGCTCTAACAGCGTACTATGAAGACAGCGAAAAGATATCCGCTGAGATCGCCACGCTGAATGCATACATATCAAACGAGCATGGAATGATGCAGCGGCCTTCATATGATGACTACAATCAATGCTCTGCTGGATACAAAGGTATTTTGTGTGGTGCTTGTGAAGCAGGTTATGGGCACTCTGCTGGTGGCGAATGTATCAAGTGCCCAAATCGAGGACGGTCAATCAGGCTTACTATCACTTCAGTAGCGTTTAACTTTGTCTTTCTGCTTTTGGAAGTACGCTCGAAGTATAAAGCATACAGAAACATATTTAAAAATGAAAACCAAGCCGATGGAGGCGCAATAGTTGGCGATGTTCGTTCTTTCTCTCTTTTGACTGGACACTGAGACTTTTTTTCTTCAGATTCTCATTGACTACATGCAAGTCACAAGTTTGGCGATGAATATCAACGTGGACTGGCCTGATACCATTCGGCATCTTCTTAGAATTCAAGGTAACACCGGCAAAACATAATCTCAGAGTACACTTATAGAGGTGTTTTCTTAGATTTCGCAACGACCTCAGCCGTCGGAACACATTATGTTCCATACGAATGCATGTTCGAAGAGAATCTTCATGGCGACAATGGACCCGGCACAGTCAAGGCTCTTTTCCTCAGGATTGGCCTTCCTATCTGCTTTGTTTTGATTCTCATTATAGGATGTCTTTTTAGTTTGCTTTTTCCTCTGTTTGCGCAATGTCAGTGCCTCTCTGACATTAAAACGGGAACATTCTTCGTCATCGCCTTCGTTGCCATTCTCAGTTTTTCTTTTAGCGACCTTTCGTTGGAATTGATGAAAGCATTTAACTGTATTAGAGTGGATGAGACACAATCTGACCCGCCAAATGAGTATGATATTTATGCTTTGGAAAAGGCCTCTGTCTGGGTAGAAGATCCGACTCTATATTGTTCCGAAGGCGATCATAAACATGTGGAGAATGTAGGGATTGTTGGTCTGTTCGTTCTCTCTTTACCGGTGCTTTTCCTTTTCTTTTGGATTGTGAAAAGGATAAAGACCGAAAATGACAGTTCTGAGGGTGGCAACCATTTTGGTGTCGCTCTCTTGCTCCGGGAATTCCTCAGCGAATTGAGGAAAGGGCTTGTGGCGAGTGCAGTTATCTTTGCCGCGAGGAGAGGGACCAATCTCCAGGGCGCCTTGAGTTTAGGAATCCTTGTTGTTATTCTGGCTATTCACTGGGCTTCTGGATATTTCATACTTAGCGTATCTGAAGGTCCCAGAGGTTCAAGCGGTGGCGGCTGGTTGCTTTCAGTAGCCGAATGGGGAAGATCGTGCCTGGGATTGCAAGCTTTGGAAGCTGTATCACTGCTTACATCGATCTCGGTTTTCCATTCAGCTATTCTGTTTGGCGATCCCGATACAACAGAAACACTAAAGATAACACTGGAAATTGCTGTTCTTACTCTTAACGCAGGTTTCATGCTCGTTGCGCTCTTCCTTCTCCTCACTTTCTTCGGTTTTTTCATTTCTGAGTCCTTTCTAAGTTTTTATTCGGACAAAGATAATCAAGGCGGAACAGACCAATAAGTTTTGTGGGGTTCGCCTTTGATTTTGCATGACCGAGCTTAACTTTCCTTTCTTCAAAGGACGGGAGATGGGCACATATCGACAACAAAGTTATCAAGTTCGACAAAAAACTAAAAGGATAACATCATTCACAATCGTAATCTGCAACCTGAGTCATCTAGAAGGAAAACGGATTTCAGACATCAAATCGCACGCAGCGAAGACAATGAATGACGCATACATTGCTTGTGTGCGACCTCGACCAAAAGACTTTTTAGGGGAACCTTGTTCAGCATGTCCACTTTGCGGACCGTGAACGTGTTCCCAGATGTAAAGCAGTTCATGTGGTTGAATCTCTTGTTTACCTCGCGACGGTTTGAAACGACGTAAAAGATAGCGAATCTGACATCGTCACCTCGTAAACCTCGACTCTTACAACTTCTTCGATTTCGAAGGATAAAGGAATTCTGAAAAAGTAAGCTAAGACAGACGCATTCTAGCAGACGGCCTCGCTGTGGGTCTTGTTTGAATTATTGCCAGCTTGAGCGGACGGATTTGACAGATACGTTTTCGCTTTTTTTGATCGACGGTTTGTCCGACGTATTCGCTTTGGAGCGGTGCCTTTCCGATGAAACTGTCGCCGAGCGATGTGACCCTGCCTTGTTCTGTGAGGGTCCACCGTGCGAGGGGGTGCTGTCTGTCTTGCCAACTGCGTTTTGGGACGCTTTTCTCTGGCCCTGAGCACGAGCTGACTCACCATTCTAGAGGGGTTACGTCAGCAGGCGACTATATAATGCGGAATCTGAACGATTCCAGACCTTGCTCCAAACAGTTTGTAAGTCTTCCGCTGTTGTTATCGTTTCGTTCGGTGCCTCCGCGCGACATGGTTTCGGAGCTGAGATAACGCTCCTCAGTTTGAACTCCGTCTCAGTGACGTTGCGCGCGTGCTGTGTGCACTGAAGCGCTTACTTCGGGGAAGTCGAGTCCTGTCTAGACATTTTCTAGACATATCTAGGAATTTCAAGAAGTCAGGAGCAAGGATGAGTCGAGGGCGAAGAGAAAGAAGAACGGAGCAAGGTCACTTCTTGGGGGAGGGGTCCTACGACGTTACCAATTGGGAGCCGAGCCTGCTGCGCTGGTTCAATGAAGATGAAAGTCTGTATCCGGATAGAATTGCCGTTCAGAGGGTGCGAGCGACACATCGGGGTTGCTACGTCACGGTGGTCGATGATAAGTATTTGTTCGACAAAACAGAGCTGCACGATTTTGTCAAGTACGTTTGCCCGAGGCTGCAAGAGAGGCGCGAGTTGCAAGCAACGACGAGACGACTGCGCGAGGAGAGGGAGCAGCTGCGACAACAACTACAGGGCGAACGACTGAGCATGTCCGAGGCGAATCAAAGACTGCGCGAGGAGAATGAACGGCTGAGACGAGAGCTGCAAGATGAACGGCGACGAGCCAGTGCAGCTGAAGAGAAAGCTAGTGACGGGTGTACTCGAACGGTTCTGGCCCCGCGGACCGGACACGCTGTCCGCTTCATGATGTGACGGCGGTCCGCGGGCGCCAGGGGTATTTAGTCAACGTGTACGCCTCACCTGTAGCATTTGCTTGTGCTCAGGTCCTGTTCCTCTGTCTCGCCGACGCGCCTTCGCGTGCCGCGTCGACCCTTGTCCGACGCATCCCCGTCAGCTAGGGTAGTCAACGAGGAACTAGACGGTTGGGTGACCGGAAACAGGCGTCTGCTCAAGCAGAACACGGAGCTGCAACAAGGCATCGACAAGGCACAGCAGGGTGCGAACAAGGCACTCGAGGACGCCTCCTCCATGAAACTGAAGCTCAGACGGACAGAGACGGCCTATGAAGAGGCCAAAAAGCATTTCATTATGGCACCTGATTTGGTGCCTTGTCTTCGGTCGCTGACCGATGAGGTGAAGGCGATGCATGAGGACATACAGGCGAATTTGGAGAAGACGACTGAGTGGATGGCCAAGAGACCAGCAGAAGGACGGCGCAGTGAGAGGACGTTGCAGCAGATAAAGCGCGTCCTTCACAATATCGAACGGTATCCGCAAAGACGACGAAGAGCGAGAGCTGCCGACGCGGCAGATGATGGCGGAAGTGCCATCAAGCGCGGTCGGATATGCTACATTTGCCGATGCAAGGGGCATCTGGCCCAGGATTGTCCGCAAGCGCGGACTGATGCAGTTGAGTCAGCGGATCCGACGATATCGGATGCGCATCAGAGAACGGAGGGATCACAGGAAGCGAATGTGGATTCTACAGGATGGAGCATCTTTTCAGTTTTTCGACGCACATTCACCTCGGGTATCGATTGAAGACATGAACAGTCATTTTACGGGGCTTGCATTGTTTTCGGAGTTTGGCGGGAAGCGTGGTGTCGCCGAGCGATGTGACCCTGCCTTGTTCTGTGAGGGTCCACCGTGCGAGGGGGTGCTGTCTGTCTTGTCAACTGCGTTTTGGGACGCTTTTCTCTGGCCCTGAGCACGAGCTGACTCACCATTCTAGAGGGGTTGCGTCAGCAGGCGACTATATAATGCGGAATCTGAACGATTCCAGACCTTGCTCCAAACAGTTTGTAAGTCTTCCGCTGTTGTTATCGTTTCGTTCGGCGCCTCCGCGCGACAGAAACGATCTGTTTTTTTTTCTTTCGGCGGAATCATTAAAACGTTCGTCTGATGTAGGTTCGTCCATTCAACGAGACACTTATTCAGATTGCGATTCCGACCTCGGCGTCGAAGAAGAGGGCGATTCGACAAATCGGAAAACAGCGAAAGTTGCAGTAACTCGCGAACTCGCCGAGTTTGTCGAGCATAGAAAATGAAAACATACAAAATACGAAAGAAAACAGTGACAGTTTGTTTGAAATCGGGATTGTGAGATGATCTTTCTCAGGCGGAAATTAAGAACGTTCTCATAAGTATCGAACCACATTCACTGGCCCTGGGCATTGTACGTCACCTTGTTGTTGGCTTGTTTTTTGAATCCACTGGCGAGTCAAGTCCCAGATTGTGACCTCTTATTTCGAAGAACCTTCGTCCAACAATTATTCGCTTACATTGCCGCAACAGGAACAGAGAAAGAAGAAACCCACTTAAGCATCCGTTGTTGGATAGTTTTCTTCAAGAAAACCCGTTGCCGGATCATCTAAGTGGAGTCGTGAAGAACTTCCCGACACGTTCAGCCGATTACACGGTTGGCGCCATGATGACGAGTTTGAAGGAAACTGTTACAAGGAACCTCCAGGAAAGAATAGAAGAGCATGATGCATCTTTGCTTGGAGGTGTGCATGAATGAGCACCGAGCAACGAATTGTTTGAGGACGTTGATACGCGCAAATATCGAACTTGTGAAAATAAACAGACGTTCGTCTTTACAGATGATGATCGTTCGGAAAACCCCCTTTTTATATGGTCTTTTTGCATGAAGTTATGATGGCGTCATGCTTCATGTAATGTTGTGACCTTCCTCTTCAGTTCTTCTCCCTTCCATGCAGTGATAACGTTGTCCGTAAAGGTGGCCGAATCGTATGTTCATTCATTCGCCAGAGCGACACATCACCGTAGCCGAGCAATTTCTGGAAATATTTCTATTATGCCAACGTGGAAAAAACAATGGCACAATTCTTAGAGATGCTTGGAGACCTGGGCCGTTTGAAGTAGCATGCGAGATGCGAGAGATGACGAAGACCATGAGAATTGTGACAACCATCCTCTAAAGAAAGCAAAGCTCACTGGATATGAGGCATTTAATTACAGTTTATAAGCAGATTCAATGTCAAGCTTCGAATCTCGAGAGATATTCGAAAAGGTATTGAAGAAACCAACGAAAGGCTGATGTCGGAAAAGGGCTTCGATCAAGAAGAGGACGGATTTGGAAGGAAGTCGATGCAAAGCAGCCATCTTTCCAGTTTTCTGCGATAAGATGCGGAATTGAATCTCGAAAAGATAAATTCCAAATGATAAGGTTTCTGCAATGGTTGAAGGATAGCGAAGAAGACAATTTGAACGGTGAAGAGCAGAAGAAAGTCGCGAGCCTAGTTGGACAAGCAAGAAAGGAGAGAAATCGGCTGTTTAAAGAGCTTGCCGAACCGGACCCTTAATCCGCCGAAACGGTATGTGCTATTGTCAAACTTCAAACTACGACCAACTTTCGTCAAACATGACTCACAGTGCCTCAAAACTCACCTTTCGGACTTTAAGGAGGTTTCTTGAGACTTTGTCGGTCTTCTCTTTTCGATTATTATTCTTATCGAACTACTCGGAGAAAGAACTCGATAGCAAGGCTAAGTGGGTGTAGAAAAGTTCTCAATCTTCTAACAACTTGGAGAAGAGGGATTACGATGTTATGGAAAGAAGCATGGGTGTTGAATGAGGAAGAATACATACGAGGAAAAATGAATCCAAAAAAGAAATGCCTTCGCTCGTCGACAGTTTCGAGACAGACGGTGTGCAAGTTAAGGTTCTGTTGGGAAGTATCTCCGAAGAGAAATGTAAGCCCACCTAGTATTGAACACCTCGCGAAAAAAGGCTTTGAGAGTATTGGAGGCTCGCCTTTTGACATTACAAACATACGAGATGAGACTTCAGAGGAGCAAAAGAATTTATTATACAAACTCAGCAACTCCTGAATAAGAGCACAAGAGAAGCTGGTATGCGAATTGAATTGAAGTTATAGGTGTTGATCCTCAGCAGAAAGAACTCTATACGCAAGCCAGAGCCATGTTGACGGATAAAATCTCTGGAGAACACTTTAAACATGAGAAGACAAATTTCAAAATCTTGAAGAAGTCTACAGAGTATCGGTTTTTCAGCCTTGCAAAGCTCAGCCTCAAAGACGAGAAACGCAAAAGGGAAGGTACGAGTTACGGAATCGTTTTGAATAGATACAAGGAAGCTGGATGCTCATTGATCGCATGTTCCGAGGTCCCATGCTATGTGAAGACTTCAATGGAAACGCTGGCTGTGAGAGTCAAAGAGCTTCTATGCGTTGATCGCAAAAAAGCATGATTCACTTTCTTTCGAGCCCGATAAAGAGAGATCGATCGCATAGCAAAAGATTTGGCGGGAAGGGATGTCACCTATCGAAAGGAAAAGAAGACTACTGAAGTTGATGATGTGTAGCAGTCACAAGGACCCGTACATAGAGAAGCTTCAAAAGAAAGAAATGAAGGACCAGGATAGCAGAAAGCGAGAGTTAAAGAAAATCCCCATGTTCGGCAAGGTAGAATTTGGAAGCAGGCCTCGGGGACCGTGTCCATGTAAGGCTCTCATCAGAGCATTGGCTTTAAGGGCGCCCGTCATTCTTATCGATGAATACAACACATCCAAGTGCTGCTGCTGTTGCAACGAGAAGCTGAAGCAGACCGTCGTTCGAGAGTGTTTCGTTGTGAAAACCAAACAGACGTGGACCAGTTATGTTCAGTAAACTTCATACACTGAGATGTCGATGCTACAGTTAATATTGCATTATGCGGATCTATGTAGCTTCTTGGAACGCTGAGACCACAAAACCTCTGTCATCTGAAGACTGAATTCAGAAATGAGATGATCTCAGATGTGTCTCACGCACGCTTCCAAGAAACTTTCCATTTCACCAGGGTAGGTGATCTTGTGATGTCTAATCCGTATAAAGATCGAACACGGAATGACAGATTTGGGGTTTCTCGTGTCTTTTCCGCCATTACCCTCTACGCCATCTCAAACCGTTTTATCTGTGAGACGATGACAATTCTGGCAACGCCAATAACGTATCAGCGACATTGCGATTGAAGGTCGGTTGATGCTTGAGATCTCTCTTACTCGACATAGCGCACACACCTAGCTTGCCACGTAGCGCTGAAGGCTGCAAACATGGTAATGTCCCGCACTTCCTGGCATAGAGTGTCACACTCAAATCTTCAAAAACAAACATCGACATCGTGAATGCGTTCTTCGCTGTTGTTTCTTGCCCTCTCGTCTTGTCAACAAACCTTCTCAATGAGAATCTTATGATATAATTGAATGAGATCGCAGGAGGATCTTGCTACTATTGTAGCAGAGCACATCGGGCAGGCTCTCCGCTTCCTTCCATTTTTTATCATGTGGTGATGGTTCAGTTGTCTCGATCACTCACAGCCGTCTAAATGCTTCTCTTTCCCGAACGCCCTTGAGGAGACCCTTTTGCCGAGCTTCACCAATGAACATCTTCAATCACCGACGACTTTTTTTCAGCTATTTATCGAAGATGGGTTGCATTGTCTACTTGATCAGCGTAGCTCATAAACTGATTCTCTCGCATCTTGAGTTCTGAAAGAATGTCGAGTCGTCGCTTTTCGCGATCACGTAGGAGTCCTCAAGAAACAATACATTCGGTAAATCCATAGGTTAGACGTATCCGAAACGCACTCGTCTGATTTCGGGCGTTTCTTGAACATAGAAGAATTGTCTAACTTCAACGTCTTCAATTGGAACGCGTGTATGACACCGCATTTGCTGCAGGAGGCGTGGATGGATGATCTCAGTACCAGTAGTAAACAATCGACTGACTGCTAAACGATGTGTGCGGCAGTAGTCGGCAGCAATGCAACGGAGCTCTGTCCTGCGATTTCTACAGTTCTGTCGTCCGTTCGATAAGAAGTCACATCACGAATTGCGCGAGCAGATAGTCCGAAACGACGAACGTCCAAGACATACACTCAGTCAGTCCTGTGTTTTTTACAGTTCTGTCTGTTGTAAAGAACACAAGACTGGTCGTCGTCTGACTATAACATGTGTTTTATTGCAAAGGCGACACGGAACACGGAATCTTAATCCGCGTCGTCGCAAATGGGCGTGAGATGCAGACATCTTCTGTGTCTTACAATGATATTCGTTTGAAAGCTATCTATGCCCGTAGAGGCGCCGCGATAGAAGAAGACTCTGCGTCAGGTAGATATGACTAAGTCGGTTGCCAGATACGTTCCCGGCATACTGTCAAACTACGTCTATCTGCTGGATAACATGACGGAGACATGTAAAACAGATCACGAAAAGAGTTCGTTACTATTCTTTATGACTTTAGAGAGATTGGCAACTACACGACTGAGAAGATTGAAGATTCCTGTCTATCAGAAGCTGGGAAGGCCCTGGTCTAGATTAAGGATCAACGTAAGCAAAACGTATGATGTCAGTATACATACACGTGAACCATGCAAGAATGAGTAAACGTCGCCGTCGCTAGAACAGAAAGTTTCTGTTTCGAAGTTGTGGATTGTGCTTGACAGATGTCGCACGTTCTTGCTGATCTGTACCTCTTGACGTGCTTTTTTAGGGAAAATCGATGACCCAAGCTTAACAATATGTCCATATCGATGCCGCATTAAACTAAGAGACGTATCAGGAAATGCCACTTCAGATATTTGCTCGATGCGATCAACGGGTGTAATCTACAAGATGCTCCAAAGCAGTGTAGGTAAATCTTCAAAGAGGATCCATAGTGCGAGTACCCGTTAGATGATAAATGATCAGCATTCATCAAATGTTGTCCATCATGGTATGTACACCACCTTTAAGGGCTCGTGCCGCACCTTACCAAACACAAGAGCTATGTGATCGACTACCAGAACCGTAAGCTGTGAAGTGCTCAGACAGACAAATGGTCAGAGAATGTGTGCCCTGCGTTGAGTTTGTCATAATCGGGAGGAGATTAACTGCTTAAATGCCTGCCAATCGAACACTTAAAGATCTAATCATGTTAATGACGCTAGACGCTCTGGTGGCGTTTGCTGACGTTATCGTAAAGCCTGTGGTTTTCTACTGATCGAGGTGTGTTCTCAACAGAGAGTAAACATCCAGACAAATTCAGAAACACATCTTCGTTTGACTCACTCTTTTGCAAGACGTGTTTCAAGCTATCTGAAAGGATAACGCCTCTGGTTCATGCACCCAAATAATAGAGTATTCGACTTTGAGTGAGATATGCGAGTGGAGAAAGCATAACCTGCAGTCAGGAGAGAAGTAACTCGCAAGTAAAGGGTACAGAAGTGGTCATGCACCCTGACTAGAACCCAAGAGAATTTACCTTCAGGTCGACTTGTGCTCGGGCCGCTTGGCCGCGCATTCAATAAACAACAAAGAATATCGTTCGATTATGAAGTGTTCAATGGGGATTGTCCACAGAAGGCAATTTTGCATTACAATGAAAGATCGATCATAACCGCAATATCACACTTGGCAGTGTTCTGCCCATCGTGACAGCAGAAATCTTTCTGACAGGAAGTTCAAAGTAGTAAACAACAATACAACTAGTATATGGTATCAGCAAGAACGCGGAAAATCATCCAGCTTTCTACAACAATGCCTCATCGTCTCTTAAAAAAGTGCACGTTTTCCGCAGCTCTACGTGGAAAACCGTGCGGGACTCCTGTCTTGTGACGACTCTCCTTCTACGCTCAAAAGCTGATTGCCGTATGAACGCGTAATGACACCTCATTCATAGTCGTCATCCGCAAATGAACCATCAATTTAAGAACTGCATGTATTCTCTATGTGATGTGTATCATCTTGGCAGGGTGGATATCTCCGGCAAATGCGAATCTGGATGCTGTATGTAAACGAGTGAGTGAGTGGGGTCTGCGAGAAAACTGTCAACCCGAACAGTTGGCATAACAGGGAATTCAGTGGTCGTATCGAACTCCATGCAGATGAGATATCACCCACTCTTAGTAAGAGATCGACCTCCATACTCTTCTCCGCATTTTATGAACTCGCAATGACGTGACACTTGGACTGGAGAACATCTACGAATCCCACATTTGTTCGTCTACAAATGCACTTCGAGTAAGACTGCTGAACAGACAGCACGAGAACAGAGATAACAATAGAGACAAGTTTCTGTATTTGCTCCAGAGGGTGCCCTTCAGCTGGAATACTCTATGTTTTCCGGTCAGTTGCAGTTTGCCGGGCTTTTCCGTTACATTTATACTTTTCACGTAAGGAATCGTGATCTTTCTGTCCAGCAAAAGTCGACGCTTCGTCGACGAACCGTTCAACGAGGCAGTTTCCTGTCACGATGATTGAACGGTGACGGGTCTATGCGCAATGAGCCGGAGTGAGAAATGCTGATGGCCAGTGACGTCATATCAATCTTGAGGCACTGAATCATACAATTAGATGCATTCGACTTCCACCTGTTATGTGTTTCCGCCACATTTCTTTTGTTAATTCGAGTTTTCTCACTTGTTTCCAAGAGAACCTGCAAGCTCGACTGTCATGCAATTCGCTGCCGTCATCTTCCTCGCGCTGCTAAGCGCAACTCGGAGCGTCGGTTTAGAAGGAAACGGCAGAGTGAATAGTCTCTTGAGCAAAGGTCGGTCTGCGAGTATGTATGCAGTGTCGTTTGCGCGGACTCATCGCTAAGATTAGTTAGTTCATTTCTTTGTCTCTTTTCATCATCTCCTATTCAGTCGGGAGGATATAACCGCCAACTACATATCTGAAACGAATTTCGTTTATTGTATCTAGGACGCCATCTGACTCAGGATGAAGTCGATGAACCCCCAGTACTTTCCAACGTTACGTTAAGGGAGGCGTTCAGAAATCTGCGTCGCGGTCAAACCGTCGTCTTGGAGAATAGAAATTACACACTCAGAAGAACACTGAGTATCGATGTCCGCGATGTCACACTCCTCGGCGACGCAGGAGGCCGAACAGTGATTACTTGTCCCCCTGACGACAGCGCTGTCCTCATACGGTTAGACGACTCAGACACTCACTCAGTCGCCGTTCTTGACCTTTGGCGCTGTTCCTGGTCGACAGGTCGTCGAATGTGACGATTTCGGACATAACGTTCCAAGACTGTCGAGACGTTTCGGCCGTGGTAGTGGAGAACGATCCCGATGATGCTTCCAGGACAACCAGCGCAGTCTTCGAGAGGGTGTCATTCAAAAACAACACTCAGGGGCGGCAGACGCCGACAGGGTCGTTCGCCCTGGCGCAGCCAATGGGAACGCTGACCATCTACCCGTGCTCTTCCGTGGAGTGCAGTGGACCGATGCCGGAGGCGGAGGTTCGGCATTCGACATTCGAGGACAACGAGGCTGACCAAGGCGGAGGCATTCACTGTGCCAGATGCAAGCTGCGGATCGTGAACTCCACGTTCAGCAGCAACCGGGCTCTGTCCAATGGAGGAGCCGTCTTTGCGAGAGATGCAGGGACGGTGGTGGACATCGTCGACTCCTCGTTCGTCGACAACACAGTGACGCAGGACGGCATACAGTTCGAAGTCACACGCAGCGACGGCCGTCCGATAGAGCTCGTGAATCACTTTACTTTCAATTTCCCCAGTAATGGCGGCGGCGCCCTTTTCATTAACTCCGTTGCAAATCTCTCAGTGGCTGGGTCTTCGTTTCTGGGCAATCGAGCCCCAAGTGGAGGTGCGATGCGATCTGTCGTTGATGCTCGCTTTTTCTCGAGCACGAACAGATCCTCCGTGCTCGTTGTGAACAGCACGTTCGAGCAGAACCACGCCAGTGTTCCGGATTCAACGCCAATCCAGTACACCGAGGACAGCATCGGAGGCGCAGTCTACTTCGTATGCAGTGCGGAGAACTTGGACGAATGGAGGTTCGACAACTGCACCTTCAGAAGCAACACGGCACGTCACGGAGGCGCTCTCCACGTGGTCGCACTTCAGCAGAACGCACTGACGATGGACGACTGTCTCTTCGAAGACAATCGAGCGGAGGAAGCGGGAGGAGCTGTGATCCTGAGGAACACTGGCGCGTTCGAGACAAACGCCTCTGCCTGGTACAGAAACGCGGCGAATCTTGGCGGAGGCATCCTGGTGACGAACGGGGCAAACTTCAGAACGCGGGGCCTGGCAGGTCTTCACAGCGACGGACGCGTTGGCAGGTCGACTGTGCTCCGCGAAAACAGCGCCGTCTACGGAGGAGGCATCATGTGTGCTGGGTGCGGAGAGATGACGCTGCTCGACGCCAACATCACCTTCAACGTTGCAAGTGATTCCGGCGGCGGTCTCTACGTTCTGGACGCGCCAGATGCGATATCCATACACCAGTCTCTGTTCGCCAGCAACATGGCGTATCAAGGGGGCGGCATCGCTCTCAGATCTGCCGCCTTCGTGTCCTTCAGAGTAGTCGAAGCATTCTACTCGAATATCCTCGTGAACAACACGGCCGTGGTCGGAGGAGGTCTCTTCGCAGAGGCAAATCGACAGCGACAAAACAAGCTCTCAGTACGTCTGCTCCCTCTCGAGTACCTGCTGCTAAGTGCTCGTGTCGTTTCCAGATCACTAGAACCCGATTCGAACGGAACCGAGCCGTGCGTGTCGAGGACCTGGGATTTCCGCTCGCCAGAGACCAATCGGAAGCGGCAAACGACACCGGCGGCAGGTCGCTGCTCCAGCAAGCTGCACAGTCGGACCGTCCGTCGTCCACTGCTTCCCCTTCCTCCACCTGCGGAGAGGGCGGCGGCGGCGGCATGTGTCTGGTGTACAGCGTCCTGCCAGAGAGCTCGATCGGCGACGTCATCGTCACAGGAGTGGCCTTCGATGGCAACGTCGCTTCCATAGGAGGTATGCCTGTTCGCAGACCGAAACCACTCGTCGAGGCGTCCTTCCAGGCGGTGCCTCCGTGCAAGTGGCCGGAGACGGCTGGAACCGACATCTTCAGAATAACTGTCCGGAGATCCGACCAACGACGGAACCCTGTCGACTCTTTCGGCTGGTGAACGTCACCGCGACGGGAAACGTCGCCCAGTACGGAGCGGGAGGATGGTTTGTCTCCCATCCAGAGTCCGTTCTCGTCGGCTGCCACGAGTTCAATCCAGAGGGATGGGTGGATCTGCTGTCCGCGTCGACGTCTGATCGGCTGTCAGAAGAGTACTGTCTGCGACTCCGGAACAACACTGTTCTGGTGATGATCGCCGATCGCACTTCTGAGTCTCCTGTTGATCGCTCGTATGTCTTTAGGACGCGGATGGAGAGTACGGAAACGACATGGCGAGCGGCGTCTACTCGCTGAAGCTGCTGAACCCAACCTCTCCAATCGTCAACCATACGGGCGGAAAGACGCTGATTCCTCCGTGTCCCAGTCCCGAAGATTGCAGCAAGAGCGAATCGGATGGCATCAGAATCGCCGTCAAGGATGCCTTCAATCAGACAATCACTGGCGGCATTCCTGATGCAGGTGAGACTCTGAGTGATGGGCACCGTCTTACAGAGATTTATTGACAGAACTGCAAGTGCTCTTGGTGTCAACTGCGATCCTTGGAGAACAGGTCTATTTAGCAGAAAAGGGAGTCATCCATGTGAACAACACTCAGGGGGTTGGTGTTAACCGCACTTCTGAAATCCTATTCCGGTATGGAGAGTTGGAGACAAACTTGACATTCTCTACCAGGGAATGCTTTCCTGGAGAGATCGAGGCAAGCAATGAGTGCCAGCTCTGTCAAACAGATCAGTATTCCTTCAATACCTCCAGCATCTGCAGTGACTGTGAGAATCGTGCCAAATGCAGTGGTGGATCCAGTCTTGTCCCAATCGATGGTTATTGGCACTCGACTCCCTTCTCTCCGCAGTTTCACGAATGCATCATTAAAGAAGCTTGCGAGTATAAAAGCCGAAAGGACGTCGACATTGAACGAGAGAATGTTCTGAAACAGTACTATGAAGACAGCAGCAAGATATCCGCTGAGATTGCCGAACTGGATTTGTATCTCTTAACACGGGGTACACAGCCTGTATACAATGAATACTTTCAATGCTCCGACGGATACAGTGGTATTCTGTGCGGTTCTTGTGAAGCAGGTTATGGGCACTTTGCTGGAGGTGAATGTATCAAGTGCCCAAAAAATCGAGGATGGTCTATCATACTAACAATCTTTGCAGCACTTATCGCGTTTGTATTACTGGCTCTCAACATCTTCTTAACATTTAATTCGACAAGAAAGCAGATCTGGGTCGCCAATGCAAAGAGAAGCCAAGCTCAGCAAGCCTCACCTTCACGCAGTGCTGATGGAGTGGCGGACTTCAGCAGCGATTTAGATCAGAGCAAAAGGCCCTTGACAGGAATCACTCGCTTGAAACTCAGTGAGGCATAGACATTGTGTCCGTCTATGATTGCGAGTGTGGTTTTTGGATCTCAGGACATCCAACGCAATCCAACGGCGGAAAGAATCAACGCGATCCTCTAATCACCGATCACATCATTGCCATCGAAAAACTGACAGAGATCGCCAAGGTTCACATTCTCTTCCATTCATCAGCTTGTAATCACCCTTTCTTCCATCCTGCAGATTCTGGTCAACTATGTTCAAGTGACGACTTTGGGGTTGAGTATCAATACGAAGTGGCCGCTGAGTATCAAGCAATTCCTGTCATTCCTGAGTCATATCTGTGAGTCATGCTGTCGCATACTAATGGAGATGTGTCTATAGATTTGCTGGTGGCTACAACGAGCGGGACATACTATGCCCCTCTTGAGTGTACTTTTGAGGAAAACGTTGAAGACGGAGCAGAAGGACCTGATACAATCAAGGCCCTCTGGTTACGCGTCTTCTTTCCATTCTATTTCTGGGCAGCTATCATCACTGGACGACGCCTGTTACATCATTTCCTCTCCTGGTATCAACACAGAAATTCTCCAGGACCGAATAGAACAAGTATCCAGAATAACGCAAACAAGAAATCAGCAAATGGTGATGCTGGCGACAATGATGTGCACAGAACCACATACATCGTTGTTGTTACACTTGTCACCTTTTATTTTTCTTTCATTGACTTTGCATCTGAGTTCATGAAAACAGTGAACTGCATTCGAGTGGACAACGACGCACCAGACCCGCCAAATGATTATGATCGTTATGCTTTGGAAACGGATTCTGTCTGGGGAGAGGATACCAGTCTCCGTTGCTTTGAAGGCCGTCACATCGTTACTGGAATCCTCGGAATCTTTGGTTTGTTGGTTCTTGGAGCGCTCATTGCTTTGATGATCGTATGGATATGGGTGAGTCAGAGAAGAGTCAGCAATAGAGATCCGTCAAACAAGACAGACTGGTCGATCACAGAAGATCCCGATTTCATTGCCCGCTACGGTTTCATCTACCAAGGGTACAGACACGAAGGTCTGGCCATGTGCTGGGAAGCCGTTATCACAATGCGAAAGGGACTCGTCGTGGCAGCTGTTATCTTTGCCTCGAGGAAAGGGCCAAACCTCCAGGCCGCTCTGGGATTGGGAGTCCTTATCGTCGCCGTGACGATGCACTGGCTGGTCATGCCTTACATGGTGCACGAACCTGCACACCCCAATGTTCCAAACTACGCCGAGAGTTTGTACCTTGGACCAGAAAACGGCAGTGCCTCAGTGCCTAACGACAGCAGACCATCTCGCACGTTCTGTTCTGCCTTGTACGTTCAATGGGTGAAGTGGCAGAATCGCATCTCGCACAACACACTGGAAGCTGGATCGCTGCTCATGTCCATCTCGATCTTCTATTCTGCCATTGTCTTCGGCGATTCTGGAACAACGAGTGCTGGAAAGGTGACGTTGGCAACGGTCGTTTTCATTCTGAATCTGCTGTTTGTCATCTACATTCTCTATCGCCTCTACGCTGGGTTACATTTGGTTCTGGATATGCATTTCGTATTCATTGAGTCTTCTCCCGATTATGCCGAGCTGGACTTTCCCTTTACCAAAGGAGGAGGGCTGTTTGCTTTCATTCACAAGATCAGCGATGCTTTCAGATTCCAACGTCACCATGGCGATCTGGTGCAGAAGTACACAGAATATAAGTTCTCTGAGCCTGACCAACGTACGAATGAAACCGAGCACGAGCTTCAAATCGTAAGCCAAGGATGAACAGACAGGCATGTATCGTTTATCTCATGTACATATTTGGGTTAAGACATTGCTGGATGACTTTCTGTGTAATGCTCTCCTTTGTGTTAAGGTTAAGGTGCTGTCTATGCACAGCACACATGCGCGCGAATTTGTTGTTTGTCCTTCCTGTCAATGATTGCATAGCAATGTCAAAGGAGGACGCTGCAAAGCAGAGCTTTTAGTGGGGTTTACGACGTCTGTGCACCTCGTATCAACAATCATCACAATTCGTCGACAGAACAGTGGATGTTAGTAGCGTCACTGAGAGTAAAGTGCATCCATCTCTTAAAAACAGTGTATCAGGCAAAGTGAACAACAAACACCTCCAAACTGTTCAATGATCCATCGTGACAGAGAATCTAGCCTGTCCATGTTCTAAACGAAAATTTGAACGTGGAAACGGCAGATGTACAGAGTTCATTCTTACGAAAGACGGACAGCGACTCCACGAGATGAACCAACAGGTAAATAGATGTCTGACAGAAACTGCTGTCATTCGAAGGCATCGCGTGATGGAAACCCTCCCTGTCTGGTCTCTTTAAGTTATGCTTTTGCTGAAGACGAGATCTCTTTTTTTGCGGAGGCTCTCTTTGTACAGTTCCTTTCTGTTATGGGATGGAATTCTGGTCGATCGTGCTCCTTTTCCGGCATCGATTCTTGGCTTTTTGGGAGTCATGGTGACACCCAACTTCAAATCTCCGCCAAGGAGCATGCGACTCGCCTATTGCACGACACAAGAGTGAACAAACATGATTATACTCAACGAAAGAAGGAACCATCTCATAGATATTGTTCTCGAGCGCCTTGGGCACTGTCCCCGGTCTTCGCTTCTTCAGAGACTGAAATGCAATTTCCAGCATTCTGGGTTGGCATGCCAACGAAAAGATGTCTTCATAACTGTCACCATCCTTCTTGTACTTCTGCAATTCTTTTAACATCCATGGATCGAAGTCCTTTCGGGATGGCTGATGCAACAGCTGATTCTGGGGTCGGTTTTCTGGCGTATCTGGACACAGACAGCAGTTGGCAAACAGACACGGAAAGAAAAAAAAACATGGTGGATGGAAACGCACCTGGTTGGTTCAGCTTCGCTAAGGACTGCAGCCGTTCCTCCACACGCGGATACATGACTGGCAGTTCATCACTCAGCTCATTCGTGAACATATCCCGATAACGACGTTCTGCCTTCATGATCCGGTGCAGTGCCTGGGTATTCACCTTACTGTAGTACCTCCTGTGATCCCAACAATGCGAATCATTCTCTTTTGCGAGGATCGATGCACGTACTCAGACCCGTTGACCTCCTCGAATTCCTTCATCGCTTCACCATCGATCTTCTCGGGGGGCTGAAGGCCTTCGAGGACTTTGATTCGTTCCAGTCTTTTCGCCGACGGTATAGGTATTCGATTGATCCGTGTAACATAACGCTCTAGCTTACCATAACCATCTAATCGCAACAGGGCTGCAAACAGAGGCACATTTTTGAGAGAGGGATCTGAAAGGCAGTGCGTTACGGCTTACTCTTAGCATCGTCCACTTCGCGCCCTGCCAGTGATGGATCCGTCAGTCGATTGTAGCCGTCCTCATACACGGAGGGTGTCTCGTAAAGCCACCCCTTGATTTCTTCACTATCCAAGTTCGTTTGTTGAACATCTGAAAACGGCCCGTGAATGGCACGAGTCAGCAGCGCGAACGTGCAGTGCACCTTTATCAATTTCGTATCCGGGGACCACTTTGCCTTCTACTCGCAGTGTCTTTCCGCTTAACCTCACCGACTTGGTGTAGGGATCGGCATGGGTCCCATTCATGGAAAAGAGCTTTCTTTCATTGAAACGATCAAGTCTCTTCGAAGGAGGGTCGAAAAAGTTGGGATAGGTCCTTCTCTCTGGGATCGTGAGCTTCGAAATTGTACCATCTTCTTCCACGAAGTGACGCGGAATCTCCGGATCAAGATCCTTGTGCTTGTCATCCAATATCTAAGACGCACGAATAAATGCAGATAGGAGAGATGAAGAAACCCCAAACCTCCGGCGCTCCCTCGTCCTCTTCGTAATCGTACTTCTCCATGAGCATCGGTCTTGCCACCCAGTATTCCTGACCGTATAGTTTGTGTCTGTTAGACTTGCCTGGATCTTGTCCTGGATCTTCGAATGTATTGGCTGAAGATTTATTCCAGAAGTCCTGGTCCCCTGTACCGGGAATGAAATCGTTGTACTGTCGTTGAGGAGGCGCCCCAACACAGTCTCCATCAGGCGGTGTCAACCATCTGCCCGACATTTCACACGAGGATTCACAGCCAAGGAGGGTCTCACTTTGGCCGAGGTGGATTATAGTCATACGTCGGTGGATCATCATCCGGTGGAAGAAATGCCTCTTCAGAGAGCTCTTCCATGACAAGACGTCCAAAGACAGCTTCTTCTAATGCCTCGTCCCCGTCCAATCTCGTAACCTTTTGGGTGTTCTCTGTCTGCAGCGTGATCTCCTCTGGCTGGCCCCCAGTCGACACAGGGATCTCCGATGCTGATGCGTTTCTTTCATCCGGCACAGTAGAGGACCGCCCCGCTTGAGATGCATTCTCCCTCATTGTTTTCATAAAGTCAACAAAACCATCCATCTGTGCTGGCGGATCCTTAGCCACCGATCTGCCTGATTTCTGATCGAGATACGCATCAACATCTTCATAACTCTCTGCCGACTGTCCAGGAGATCCGCCTACAGGAACATCGCCATCTGCACTTCAACACAGGCGTCGTGCATGGCGCGTACTTTGATGCAGCCAGTCTCCTTGCCAGTCTCCACTGTACCCCGGCCGATTGTACTGTCGAAATGTCGAGTTCTTGATGGAATTCGGTGTAAAGGCACGGGAGACTTTTTGACCTGGTATGTTTCGTGGCCGCTCGACTCTTCTGGGATCCATATCATGTTCGATATGTCGTGCCATTCTTCGAAATTCGCGACTGTGTGTAATCAATGGCTGTCGACCTCTTGTTTGGTTGTCGCCAAAATTCAGCCATTTCCTCTCGGCTTCGATATCGCCGATCGGCGGCGCGTCTTCCTGCTTTTCAAGAACTTCTTCTGGCTCGGGCAGTCTTCTCAACAACCACTCCTTCTTCGGCTGAGGCGCCGGAGGCTTTGGCGCCGGCTTGTGCTTCTGAAAAAATTCCTTAACCTTGAGCAGACTCGTGGAAGGTCGATCTTCTTCGGCCGCTTCGAATCTCTCCTGAAGTTGATAATCGGATGCAGAGCTGTCGTCATCTCCGACATATTCGTTGCTCAAAAAACGACAGACCACATCGCAACGCCGCACGCAGATCAGCCTTCGGCGTAGCAACATATTCGTTTCATTGATGACAGAAAATGCACTACATCTGTGCGCATCCATGGCCTCGACGGGTCAAGACCACTTCAAAGGCAGAGATGCCATGCAACTCGCGCAGCTCGCTCGATCTGTACGCGATCGGGCAAAGTCGACGAAGAATGAGAAGGAAGCGTCGGCGAAGCCGGATCGAATTGGAGAGGCAGAGCATCGCGAATCAAGAACCAGTGATGTCCTCGGAGATAGCGGAACGGATAGGTGGATAGAAGAGCTCGCGCAAAGCTTATCCATGACGCCCCAAAAGCGAAAGAAGCTGCCGTTTCCACAACTGTTCGACAATGAACTGCGTTTTTGATTTCTCCCTGGAGCAGATGACGCATCCCTGGTATCGCCAACGTGAAATCACTGACCCATGTTTACCTCCTCTGTGGCGACCCGCAGCAATGAAGCTACCGTCTGCCATTCTGAGACGGACATACATCGATTTGAATGCCTCATCCAGGAGAATCGGCAGACACATGTCCCGCTTTCGCAAAATGTTGTGGCAGACAATAGACGTATCGCTTTGCATGTGCGTGAACACGCTTCTGGCTTTGAAGTCTTTTGCACATGTGTCCTAGATCTACAAGAAGAGTATCTCATTCCACCAGTTTCATGTCCTGCGTCCACCACTGGCTTCTTTCTCTTCCATATACTTCTGTCTTTCGATTTCTAAACACAGATAGATGCATTCTACCAACAGACGTATCCCTGACATGCCCATACTGAGTTGGACAGACTCGGGCACGTCTGGACAGACTTCCAGGATCAAGAACATGATCGCTCCAAGCACATGCTCCAAGACCAATACGCCGATACAAAAGCAACCAACCTCATAAGACAAACACCGCCATGAAGTCCCTCCATCTGTTCATCTGTTGACATCTCAATGAAGATACCTGCGGTGTAGACATCGATGCGCACCAGTTCTTCATGTGGTCGGAGCTCAGGACAAACATCAGAATATTTGTGATAAGAGAGAGCCATGCCTGCAAGCCATCACACATACACGTGTCTCTTGACGAAGTGACGCCGACTGCACCTGAATTTGAAGCACAACCTGCCATGATCCAATGCCGTTTGCTCGAACGACGGGGGGTCTCTGCACGACGAAGCAGAGCTTGTACACATCGGACTTCATTTCGATCAAATTGTAGAGGATTTGAATGAAGGCTGCCAAGGGAAAGGCACTGGCAAACATCGTCACATACCCAAAAGCGATCACCATCTCCACGAAATCGTCAAACTCTGCAGATAGAGATTCCTCTCAACGAATAGAAGACGGTTGTGCGTATTGCAAGTCTCCACCTTCGTAGGCATCCAGACGTGCATCCCTCACTGCCTGTTCATGGACTGCTCGCTCGCCCGATTCCCGTTTCAGCTTCTCCAATGCCTGGCGAGATGCTCTGTCTGCAATCCATGGGTGTCATCTCGAAGGAGTGATCCATCAGACCACACTTGTGAAGAACTGAAGGATGAGTGGCAGTAACAGTTCCGTCCCAACACGGCGAAGACAGTCCACTGTATAGAGAGAAGACAGTTCCTTGCGCACCTAAACACTCAATACGATCCAATCCTGTCCAGCGAAGAATTCGATGTCGAGTGTACTCGGAAGATGTCTCTTTCCACAAATGCCAGGTAGAAGATGGCAATGTAGCAATCAAATGCTTCGAAGCAGACCCGTTTCAGAATCAAAGACGATTCGTGGGACTAAAGAAACAAGATGCATGATAATACCACCGATATCGGGAGAAGGCAACCTGTTCGGTCTTGTGGTTTTCCCAGGCTGTTAAATTCTCAGCAATCACTCGGTAGATCCTGTTCAGCAGCTGAATGGTGATGACGTGAAGGACGACGGGCACAAAACACATCACTTGACTGTTGGGATCAAACAGAGCACCTGTCACAGAGGTCCGTAACGATAAAGTCTCAAGCAGCTGCTTGTCTTCGCACCTGGCTGAGCGTACTGAGACAAGCTGTGGATGTAGAATAGCGACGATTCTGAGTGCACATATCCTTGGAGATTCAAACTGAATGCCATGGCGGCCACAGCAGGGACGAGGAGGATGGTACTGACCACAACAGAGACACTGTACTTTAGCAATCGCATACTCTTAGGATAGTGGAGTTCCTCATGTCCCGTCACCGGATTCTTCCTCAATGTCCCTGAAGAGCACCATTGTGTTCTGGCTATTCACCCATGCACAGCGCTCGGGGATCACCTTTGAAGCCAGGACGAACAACTTCTCTCTTGGCGATATCAAACGTGTCCCACTGACATGCCAACTCCGATGCCTTCCGTCGCCACATTTTCAGAAATGTCACTGACCAGAGGACCATGAAAAAGGAGAAGTAGGCAATGTATGGACTGTCCTCCACTGTGTAACCTGCCAGACAAGTGTGCATCACCATGGGGAATCTTTTTCTTTCCATGACTGTGGGGTACTGCAGTCGTACCGAGTGCTGTATTATAAGCGAATAGACTGCCTCCGGCGATGCCCGGGATCAACAGACACCAGGTGTAGAAATTCATCCAGGCAGTGTAGTAAGCAACCTGTTCGCCAAAGTAGCGGCGAAGACTGTTCACAGGAACAAACAGACGACGCCTTCGCATCACACATTCATCACATTTCGAGAGTTTATCAGCAGAGTGGCCCTGTCTGTCTACTTGGCACGATTCCAAATCTCTCGAGAGGACTGTGGATTGTGAATGGGTGTTTGCAACTCGAGGATACCATGTCTACAGCAGAAAGGCCACCGATATACACCTTGGCGAGAGGTCTATTGCGGAAGATGGGACGACAGACCTCTTGCATGTCAACAACAATGCATCCGATGTGTCCATCGTGGCAGAAGCCTCTCCACGTTTTTGCATCAAAGACAGGAATTCCTGGTCCACCTATCGAACATCACACTTTTCATTTTTCTCGTCGATGCCCATTCGATTCGGGACACATGAAGTCTGTCTAGCAATGAACCGAGCAAGTGCTGTTTCTCAAACGGCATCAGAAAGTCGTCGCTGTTGACGTTCTTAAAGGACTTTCTCTTTGAAATGTCAAACTCTCTGAATTCTCCATCGGTTCTCTCTTTCTTCAGACCAAATGTCGACGCCTCCTCCAACAATCGCTCCGCCGTCAATTCAACCGTCAGCATGCCTGGACGTCAGTGGTCGCATGCGGGGAGACAAAGCAGACACCATCCATACGTTGAGGCTGGTCGAATTTCTGCACCATACATCCCGCCTTCTCGATGCGTCGCTTCAGATACCCAATCACGTCCTCTCTTTCACTGCCTTCTTCGAAAACGAGCACGTACTGCTGCATGACGACAATAAGCACACTATAGAGTCGTTTGCTCTAGACGCTTCTTTCTTTTTAAACAGAAAAGCAGATGAAGAATTGCTGTAACATGACGGCAATGCGTCGTCAGATGCTTTGGAATGGATGCGAATATCCACCGACGTGTCAGTGGCGCTAATAGTTTTACAGGTGTCCAAAATGTCGTGGACGCTCGAGTCAGTCCAGATAGAACAAGGTCACGATTTTCCGCAACTTCCGTGCCTCTTCACACGTCTCCAACATCAATCGCGAATCGTGAAACACAAAGCAAATGACCTGTCACGTGCAGACATCACACAAGGGTCACCACGCAGACATCATCGCTAACCGACACCACGCACTTGCTGCACTTTCATCAGGATGTTCTGATTGCACAGCTTGCTGGCATCGAACAGACTCAGATCATTATTCCAAGGCATCTCAACGATGTTCTGCACCTTAAAGCCAAAAGAGAATCTCACTCTTTTCCTTCTCTATATCTGGAGCATTGCGTTCGATTACTTGCTTCAGAAGTTCTTGAGATTCTTGCGGTTGTTTGCGCAGGCTTTGTGGTAACACGACGGTGAGCTTTTCTGGCTTCTCTGCCCTCAGAGCGCCACGAATCACTGCAGCGTTTGTTCCAATGGCACCAGAGGTGTAGACATGATTTCCCTTGACCGACACAACAGCCTCGCCACGAAGCAGTGCGATGCCAAATGTGTTGACGTGTGTACCGTGAGTACCAATGCATAACTAAGAATCTCCACCAGTTTCTGATGCGTTACCCCCATGTTCCGGGTGCCAAAGAAACCAACAGCCTTAGGACCGTTCTGCTGAATGGCCAACAACTCCTAGATTTCACCAAAGGCATCGCCAATGAGACACCTGTTCTTCGTGCCGATCGCCATGGACGCACCGAGAGGTACTCCAGATCGGCAGATTGTTTCTTTTCGGGATCGCTTTTCTCTCTCAGCTGTACACCTGCCACGGCACTCTGTCCTTGTGTCGGCAGGTCCACCTTCTCTTCGGGCGATTGCAGTCCTCTGATGATGTTCTTCTGTCCAGATGCATCGCATATTCGATATCTGGTCAGCGACGGGACGACGCGTCTTCTGGAGACGTAACCGGTGAAGGGACTTCGGATGAATTTTTTCGAAACACTTTTGCGAGGAATCGTTTCGTACACGGCATTTGATAAGTGAACAGGTCTGTTCATCAAAAACCTCTTCGAGCAACCGCACAGTAACAAATACTCAAATGGAAGCTAGATGCTCATCAAAATTGAAGAGATCCCATACAATCCATCCCACACAGCCAACACTGCTCAACCACAAGCAGACCGAGAAGCGCAAACATTGATCTTATGCGCATCCCCTGTCGAGGAATGTGTCAAGAATCATCTCATCGGGTTGCTATCGGAATGCCGTCGGTAAGGAGACGATAAAGGAGCTAGCTGTCGATATCTCGGCCGCGGCGTTCGTCTCGTCGGATCTCGGTATTGAGTTCCGTTGTGTGTTTGCATATTAGGTTAGAGTGCTATACTTTAAGGCAATGCGTGTGTTGTGTGCGACAAGAATCTTTGGTGCTGCGGTCATGGCATCCGCACGAACACACACTTGGTGGTCGGCATTGTGCGTCTGCGTCTGCCACCGACGACCTTCCAATTGCGTCATTCCAAGCTTAACACCCGCCAGTCCATTCTTCGCGATCTTTACAGCGACAAGACATCGATTACATCGAGCAGTTTGAATCGAGTACCCCATAAGGCCTGAAGGACACCATGTGAGCGAAAGAGAAGGAAATGTGAACCGCAGCGAGCCGAATGCCGTGTTCGTGTGTGCTGTCCAGGAGCGAATCAAAGGTCACATTCAAGATTACGTTAACTTCAGACCCAAAACAGCCATTTCGAATGTGAGTGCAACACGGTGCGCCGTCGTCGTTTATCCGGGATGCTGGTCTGCAGTCTCAGCGTACCGGAGGAAGCGCCCTTCACTGCCGTCTTGAAGTATGCCGCCGAAGAGGTGGGTGCCACACCATTTGGCGCGTCCATCTGTCTCCATTCGTGTGTGTCTATCTTCGCAGTTCAAGGTCCCTGCTGCCACGAGTGCCATTCTGACGAAAGGTAATGCGCGTCGTGTGACATTGAGTTGGTCGGTCCCTTAAGAGGTCGCTGTTTAGATGGAGTGGGCATCAATCCTCGACAGAAAGCAGGTCGGTGCACGTTTGTTCTGAAAACTCCGAGGCGAAACAGGAAAGGAATGGTACAGGAAATGTTTTTCTAAAGCATGGAGGAGAGCTGAGTCTCATTCCGCGGGATAGAGTGGGCAGCACAATGCATGCATGATAGGAACTGAGCCGTGATATGAAGCTGCTATGAAGTCCGGCGACCCTTCTGTCATTGGATGTTTTATTGCCTCATTTAAAGGAATCGCTCTCACACGTGTGACAACAAGAACGCGAAGAATGACGGGTGGAGTTATAACCAGAGACATCGTCTTCTCATCCAATTCGAAGAAGAAAGAGTAATAACGCGAACAAAGACGACATCTTACTGCATCGTTCGTTCTCCGTTTCCAAAAGACACTCTCGATCAAGATTCTCGGTATCCGAGCGGACACAGCGCTTCGCCTGAAACGAAACATCATGGCACATCCAGCGAATATCCTTATCGAGAATCCACGATACATCGAGGTCTTATTCCGTATGCATCCGTCACGGGCGTCAAATGCGATGGGCTATGTTTAGGTGGAAAGATTGAGTGAGAGAGCACGGACGGTTGTCCTCAAGGCACAGGACACATCCCCGGTCGCGGCGGCAATGAACGCAGACAGGACGCCATTTCGGACGATAAGATGTTATAGAAAGCCACTCACCGTACACCATTGACTGTACCGTATGCATTCCCTGAAAGAGAAGTGGATGGTGTATAGGACGACTTCAAGCATAGGCTCTTTCGAGCGAGTTCGGTGCACAGGCAGACGAACGACCCCTGTATTTCGCAATTCTACGAGGTCTTTGATACGCGTCATTATACCTGTTACGTCATGGAATACGCTCCCGGGGGAAATCTGTTTGACTACGTAAGAGAAGAAGTTATCCAGACAGGTCGCGGATTGCCAGAGAACGTCGCATGCTCGTTGTTCTGCGACTGTATCCACGCCCTTCGCCATCTCCATTCCCAAGTGCGCCGCCATCCATTATTCACATTTCGTCCATGTTGTGTTGGAATGGATAACAGAGTGCTGCGTATCGACAGCTGACACTGGATACGGTGCTGCTGAGTCATGACCGCACGAGAGCAAAGCTAAGCGATTTCCTCCTGGCGCGATACTCTCATTCCTTTTGCCTCACGAAGCTGAATTTGTCTCACTACACGCCGCCAGAAATGTGTGCACTATTGCAGAATCCCGCCGACGAAAATGCCTTCTACGACGGAAAGGTATTCTCGACGACCGCCTTCTCCATATATCCATCCTTGTTCGTTTTAGATGGTCGATGTGTGGAGCTGCGGTGTGACGCTCTACTGTATGGTGTATGGAAGGTTCCCCTTCAACGTAGAACACGACGGGCATCAAAATGCGGCAGACGCAAATGCAGCCTTGATAAATGTACGTGACGCTTGCTGGCGCCTTGTTGACGAACTCAGAGTTCTGTCGTGCTGTGCAGAAGATTTCTCAGATGGTCGTCGAATATGACGGTGCGGAAGTGAGCCAAGAATGTGTGGAACTCCTCAGGGACATCCTCTGTCCGTTGGAAGACAGAATCACGATCGCTGACATCATGCGGAGGCCATGGTTCATTCGAGGAGACCGTTTTCGCCAATTCGGCACTGTCAATCCTTATCATGTCCAGGCATGTTCAAATTATGATCTCGATTTATGAAACACACTGCTGATACAATGGTGTGTGTAATCAGACGACGGACAGCATTGCAAACGTCATCTTCAACTGACGACACGGACCGGGCTGACATCTCGAAGACGTCGTCGATTCCGTTTATTTGTCCATGTCTGCGCGATCCCATACGTGGATAGAGAGACAGATAGGGTATCTACACCGTGATCTGTCATTCATCACTTCATTCGTCTATACGACATGTATTCTAAGAAGACTCTTTGAGCCTCCGTCTATCACCCTGTAAAAACACCTTCACACATCACGCCTTCTCCTGGTCACACATTCGGTTTTTCACACACGTCACATCACGTATAGATGCGCCTGCAGGACGTTGGAAAAGGAAGTTAACCATGTCTTGGCTCAGCAACACAGCAGGGCACCGTTTCCCTGACAATTATGAAATGTCCGTCCACTGAGTCATTGCTCAGTGGTCTGGTATAACAGCAAACAAGGATAGATACAATGTCAACAATGTCCACGAAAACACACATCAAAACTGTAGGTATACTGTACAGTCGTCGTTACAGGACAGCAGCGACCGCTTATTCATTGAGTACCAATCTCACTTTTCTTTGTCATGAGGGAAACAGATCTTACACTTCCACACCCCATGCTCACAGTACTGCCCGGGCTTGCGTTTCTCTCGATGTTCCAACTAGCATCACAGAACAACGGTCAAGGACACTCAGACACACATAAAGACAGATAGTAGAACATACATGTCTCACATCCTTCTGCGCTCTCTTGCTGTTCGGATTCTGTTTCAGTCTCAACACCTTTAACTCATGCGCCGCTGCGGCTTTCTCTTCCGTCTTCTCGTGCTTCTTTGAATCGCGCACCTCTTTCAACGCCGCCTTAATCTCTGCCTGTCTTTTCTTCGACTCGGCCAACTTGTCTAACACACCGCCGCCACTGCCGCCTGTTCTCCTTCGTTCTCCGCTGTCTCGATGGCAGACCTTTCTTTCCAGTCGGACCTCCGTTCCGTCTGGACTGTCGTTCGGATACGAGTGTTTTGTAGTCCTCCATTCCAACAGTTGATCGGTCCGTCTCGTACGTGCCGTGCGTTTGTTAGATGATGAAAATGGCGCATCCAATGGGAACGATTTCGTCCCGTCGTCGTCCTCTCCATCATCATTTCTTTTTGTTCTCGCTGGTTCTCACTCAGCGAGTCGTCCACTGCCATCTTCACGCGCGTCCACGTTTTTAAGACTCTCTCCATTAAGCAGCCATACATTGCGTTCTCTCTCGAGTGCTGTTTATGAAAAGACGGCTCGGGGAGGACCGAGAGCACGCAGCAGAGAGACAGCTGTTACCTTCCCCACTCTGTCGTCCTCTTCCTTTTCGAAAGAGACGTCTTTCATGGCGGAAGAGGAGATCGCACGACTGACTGCCGCCGTCAATCGTTTTGCCATTCAAAAAGGCTGGGTGCCCAATTCGCATGATGAGATGGTCTGGGAGACATGGAAAGCATTCAGTACGGGACAGGGACATCGCGTATCGACGGCGTCCTCTTCGCGCTGCTCCGATGAAATGCTGCCCGTCTGGGAGCAATGCTCTACGATTCTAAACGGGCTGCTGCGAAACGGAAATGCCTATCTGTTCTCGAGGCCAGTCGATCCTAAACGCGATGGCGTCCCTAATTATTTTGAAGTTATCAAGAAGCCGATGGATTTGGGAACGGTCAAGCAGAAACTGGCTCTGAATGCGCGACGCCGTCATGAGCCACTCAAAGCGGCCATGTATAAATGTCCTAGTGAATTTAAGGCAGACATGGATTTGATATGGGAGAACTGCTTTCTCTATAACCCCCCTGGATATGAAGCGCATGACATGGGTGCGGCATTGAAGGCAGAATTCGAACGGAGATGGAAGGCACTGCGAATCGAAGAGAATATCCGAAAGATCCACAGAAAAGTGAGATACCTTGACAGCTCTGAATGGTGGTCCATCAGATATGTATGGTATGGCCTTTCTCTCAGTCGCAAGCCAGAGATGGATCGGGACACGAAGACTCGTCGAGAGCATTAAATTCGTCGATCGGCAAAGAATTCAAGAAGCGGAAACCTGGGATGCACGATACAGGCATCGCCTCTGGAAAAGAGAAAATGAATGATCAGTCGTCTGCTCGAAATTCGTTGCTCGAGCGACGAACGGATATGCATAATAATTTGTCACGTGACCACCATCCACCACACCAATCCCTTCCAGCTGCGAGAAAGGAGCGGGGGAAACATGGTGTCCTCGGATCGACTGCCAAGAATAATGCAAAAGTAGACAACATGCCATTGTTTGAGATGCGGGGGATGGATGGTCGTCATTGTGCTCAGAGAGTGGCTGATGTGACAGCACAACGAAGAAAGATAGATACAGTGTCGAAAGGAGGGATCAAGAAAACGCGTGCGGAGGGCGGCCAGAATATGAAGAAAGGGACATTGGCTTCTCGAAAAGCGAATCGAACAACAACAGAAGGGCAGAAAGTGAAGAAACTATTGCAGTCTTGCAAGATGACCAGCACCACCACCACCCCTAAAGAGCCTTCTTCCGCCAATCAGGGACACAGACAGCCGCCAAGGGAATGGATACCTCCGATCGAACGAGGCGGGGCGGATGGCACATCACACAGGAGTATTCCAAGTTGCAAGCCTGTGGAGAAACCGCCGCCGCCGCCGCCACAACAGCAGCAACAGCAAGCGTCTCCCGAGCCAGTCGTACAACAAGCGCCGCCGGCGGCGACGGTGGCGGTGCAAACACATGACGTCAAGCTGCAGAAATGCATTGCGTTGAATGAGCATTTGCAGAGATCTCTGAAAGGCCTCGAACGGAAAAACGAAAAACAGATGTCAGATTACGAGGCTCGGAGACGCCTGTCTCTCTTGCTGGAGACCATAAACTTGACACCTTTGAGTCTCGTCGTCGAGCATCTGATCGGCAAAGATCCTTCTGTTAGAGCAGGAACACCGTCAAGTATAGATCAGTTAGAAATCGAGACAGTGCGCCGAGCACTTAGAACGATCGGTGCCGCCAACAAAAGTGTGCACTGTCTTGCTGTCTTCCGATGGCGACAACAGATGCATTGTAGAGTCAAAGGCAGAGCAGCAGCATGTGGTCGAGGAGAATCCACCTTGTTCAAAGAAACCGCCGCTCTCTTGCATGCAGCGTGTGACTTCGCCGATCCGGAGAGTCGATGCCGAGCAGGCTGCCAAGAGAAAGAGAACAGAAGATGAAGGATGCCGTTTGGCGACCAAGACACCAATGGTAGGCGAAAATTGTGGCCTGTCCATCTGATGCATGGTTCTAGGTGAGTCCTCCCTCGCCTCCGTGGCATCGGCGTCTGACGCATAAACGTGAAGTGTGGGATAATGCTGTGGGTCTCTGTGGTGTGACACCCGGACAAGATGGTTCAGATTTAGGATTGACACCTCGACAGGAATCAAATGAGAGCAGTTGGGAGGAGGCAGTGCCGGACGATTTAGAAGATGGGGAGATACTTGATTGACAGCTGTTTGTGTGCGTTCGTTCGTTCGTTCGTGCGTCCAAGCGAGGGAGCGAGCGAGAATGAGCACCACGCATGCAGCAGCAGAGGCAGGAGGCGACGGCAGCAGCATCTGATCTGCGTTTTGTCGTCATGTCTCATAGATGACAAAGATGTTGCATCTCAAACGCTTCTTGCGGCAACGTGTTTCCATCTCTCGCGCTCGTGTTGAATGAACGGTCAGCTGAAGACAAAGGCAAAGAAAACCGCATTCAAGCAGAAAACACGCGCTTTGTCAACGACACAGCAACACAACGATGCAGAAAGCCGCTCACGTCATTCCACACTTCACGATGGTCGAAACACACGATGGTGTGACGAGACGCGCGAGGAGAGAAGGGTAAGAGGCATTGTGGCAAGGGGCCCAGCCGCACGACCGACGGTGCGTTCTTGCAAAGCGCTTCCCTCACTCATTTACGAGAGCGAACGCACGCACGCACGCACGCGGGTATCGTCTGACACGGTGACGACACCTGTCTTGTCTTCCTAGGCGCGTCCGACAGCAACGCAGCAGCCACAACAGACGCCTTCAAGAGGGAAGAAGAAGAACGCCGTTGCAGCTAATCCGCCGGCAGCGTCCATGATCGACCGTTACTTCATGAGTGAGATGAAGTGTGTGACCAGCAGTTCCAGCAAGAATGTGGACACGTGATAGGTTTACAACCAATGCCAAGACATGAGAGAATCAGACCACAAGATTGTCTGAACTTCCATTTCAGAAGCAGAAGATTTGAAGTGCAGAGAACGCAGAACGAAAGGGACAACTGTCGAAAGTCTGTTTTTAGACTGAAGATGGACAACAGAGAAGGCAGCCCAATGACAGGCTACAGCAGCAGAGAAGAAAGCATCTCAATCACAAACCACAACGCCATCCGCCCGCCTTTGATCGCGAAGCATTTCTCCAAGCGAATTTCAGATTTGCTGTATCTGGTGAGCCATACATGATCAGGCTTAGTCGTGATCTTGATGTGACATTAGATGCTGTGGATATTGCCACTTTTCTCTCTAATCCAAATCAACCCTTTGCTTGGGAAGACGTTCTGCAGGTGCAGATGTTTACATCGGAAAACACCATGTGCCCCATTTCGCTGGACAGTCCTCCGATCTGTCCACATATCACGCCATGCGGTCACATCTTCTCATTCCCCTCGATCATGCGCCATCTGGTAGGCGACCGACAGTCGATGCTCAGAAATGGATGGTGTGGTTCGCAGATGACAGCGGCTGCTAAGGGTACAACGGCACTCTGTCCTCTATGTTATACCAAGTTTGACGCACAAACGTTGCGTTGGGTGCATCTCGTTCCACAAAAGGTGCATTCAGATCTCATCGACGAGTGCCATTGACATGTGGTGTCTTATCAAAGGCACCCGTGCGTGGAGCTGAATGGAGGTTCTCTCTGATGAAGAAGACGAAGAATGGCGTTACTCCCGTTTGTGCATCGAGTAAGAAGTCCATGGTGTGCAGTGCGGCCATACATGATGTGTTTGTCAGGTATGGATACACAGAAGCCTGCAGGGACATTCTCAATCGTCGACGATGTCAAATCTCATTTCCTCAATGTATCTTCGGAGTTGGCAGCCGCTGTTCTCTCGGTATCATCTACGGAGAGAAAAGAGAGAGCGATGGGCGTGTGTTGCCAGATTGGAGAGGATTCAGAAATGGAGGTCGAACTGGAAGCATGCTTCGAGTGTTCTGAGAATCTGTGCCAGAGAGCCAAAGGTCCTCGCGCCTGAATGACAGGGTGTCCTGCATCTTTGTGTTTTCTAGATTTCGAACAGCGGCGATTGCAGCAGCTTGACAGCCAAGGCATCGTTCAGAAGACAGAAGTGCAGATCGTCGGCGCGGCAGAAAGCATCGAGAAGTCGATTCGACAGGTTTGGCAAGAGAGGGCGATACCCATAACTAACACATGTTTCTTTGCTGCTTTCTCCAGAATTTCTACAAACAACTCGAAAGGAAGGACACAGAAGAGCAGACGTGCCATCACACATCAGACCTTCCAGCATCATCATCGCACCAGCAAGATTGGCCACCTCCAAGCGAAACACCAGATATGTTTGACGATGATCCGTGGCCCGAGGAAGAAGAAACAGGTAAAGAAGCCTCTATGTCTGACACGAGTGGCAAGGATGTCACCTTCCCAGCTACTTTTGAGTTCCTTCCGATGATATAAAAATCGTTTTGGTTCATTTCTGAGCCATCTGAGCCTCTGTTTGATATATACGAGAGAGACCACACACATCCCTTCTCCAACGATACATAACATCGTCGCTGTGTCTTTGTAGAGTATCTCTCGTTTCAGTTCGGATCCCTCAGTCTCTTTCCGTTCCAAGGTCCGTCGGAGCAGACGGTCCCTGAAGAGACACCTAAGGATGTGGAAGTCGGTGAGTATTTCTACCAGTCTGAAGATGGACAGTGGCTGTTTCTGGATCCTGTCAACGTGCAATGTCTAATGACGCATTATGGCTCAGCCAAAGATTTCCCACATGAACTCTCCGGTTTAATTGTCGATGTCGATGAGGTGACACAGGCGAAGAAGGCCGTTAGAAATAAGCTACCCTATCTGTCCCATCTGCCAAAACAAGGTTTCTCTCCCCAAAGAGAGAACACAAAGCTGACAGTGCCGTCTTTCAGCTTCCCTTCGTTTGGTCGAGATTGATCTGACAGAACAGCTCCCGAGACAATGCTTGACCCCTGTCTTCGTCAAGAGATCACAAGAACGCAAGAAAACGATGCGGGAGAAAGCATTGGCCCTTCAGCAGCAGAAGGAGAAGAAAGGAGAGGACAGTAAAAAACGCTCACCACTCGATATGAAGAATATGCCACGCCTGTAAGATGATCATCCCATCATCATCTCCTCTCAAAGGAAGGACATGTTTGACAGGACTGGATCCGCATCTGCGGACACGACATTCCAGTCTGCCACTCTTGCACAGGCGAGTCGCACCAGCGACCCCTTCTCCTTTGCCAGTGTCACCAAAAACGGATACGCGCCACGTAAAACGGTTCAGAAATATGCATAATGCTTATGCTTTTATGTTCATAGGGCCAGTGCCGATCACACATACAACAAATCCAGGTATGGTTGATCAAATGAGTCTCCCGTGCGATGCATCGGGGATTGTCATTTTTAGGGGAGGGCAGTAGGAAAGGACCTCAGCAGCAGAAGGGGCCCAGGAGCAAGAAGAAGAAATCCGGCGGGCGAAAAAAGCAAAGGGTCCTCATGAGCACTGCGGTTACACGAAAGTGATCCCCGACGCGTTTCAAGGCCATGCACTGCCTGCCTGGCAAAAACAGCACGTTGCATTAACATGATGTCGGGTGCGTTTTCTTTGAAAGCTGCTGCGAGAACGTTCTATGATCGATGACTCCTTCGACTACGTTCACGTTCAAACTCACGCTGATCCTCCAATCTTCCTAAAGGCGAACAAACAAACAGAGATCACATAGGGCTCCCCCATACAGAAGCCAGGAATCGCTACCGATGAACTGACTTCTCCGTTCTTCCTTCCAACACTGTCGAAGACTGGACTCCATACAGCGATCGTCTAGATCATAGTTATCCCTAAACCTGTACCCCACGCATCGTAGAGTTCGATGGAGCACACAGGTCATCAACTGCTGACTTTGATGGATCGTATTTTGTACATTTTCTGAGCGCTGTACGCCAGTCCACATCATCCGGACCGTCTTCATCTCCATCGTCGATGAAATCAGCCAGATCCGGAGGAAGAGTAGGGACAGGTCTCCGTCGGACAACAACCCCTGGCCTCTGTCGATCTGAATACCAGATACACTTAATCATTATACGCATCTCACTCTTTCTCACTCTGTGATAACCGTTGTCCACTAGCAGGCAGTTCACAAGTGTCTCTTGCAAAAGAATGTCGACGCTGCTGCAGTCCATCCTCCACATTCCGTTCCGGTTTTCGCTTGATACCTGTGGTCCGCTGCACCACTTGCACCTTCTTCTTGACAGGCACATCTCGAGATGGCGACATCTTCTTTATGCCTTCCTCCTTTAGACTGAGTCGCAGTTTCGCCTGCTTCGCCATACGTATCTTCTGAAGACGGTCGACGTCTTTCCCTGCTGATTGTGTCTGGCGTGACTGCGGTGGAGCGCTGCCCAGATTTCTGACTGGGGGTAGATTCCTAGCGTGGGGTCTCTGCATTGTTTCTTCTCTCCGGGAAAGTGTTTTCAGCTTCCTGGTGGCATCTCCTTTCCTTGCCGCACGCTGAGGTGGCGGTGGCGTTTCGCCCTGCGCTACGCCTTCGACATTCTGCTGCTTGCGGACGGCAGCTCTACAGGTCTTGCGCGTCGACAGCGGTCCTCCAAAGAAAGAATGCTCCTCAGACCTGTCGCGTTCAACCACAGTTGCAAGTCGCCGACAACGCAAACACGCACTTCTGTGAGGGGCCCATTATTTTCTTCAGAACGTTCTGTCGCATTCCCACAACGAAGTTTCTCTTCTTGGTCGACGTACTCAGAACACGTGCGTGCCACTCGAATGATCCTTGCATTTATACAGACGATGGATGCCCGTCGCGTCGCGTCGCGTCGAGAGGTGTCTGTCCGTCGCATCACATTTTTTGTGTTTTGAATGAGTTTACACAAATGCGAGTGCGAGTGCGAGTGCGAGTACATGTCTCTTGTTCTCCTCGTTGCGCCAATGAAATGCCCGAATCCAAAAAGCATTGGCAATACCTCCCCATGCAACAACACGGTTTCTCTTGTTTTATTTCAGTGGACATCATCTTGTCATTGCATCCATCATCTGTACGTCGTCGTCGTCGTCACTGTGCACGTTTTTATTGGCGTGAAAGCACGGCATCCAGTTCCTGAATGATGGTCTGATAACAGAAGTAGTATTGGTCGATGGTTTGAACCATCCCCCCACGTTGCGAACGAAAGGCAGTGATCAATCGAGGAATGTTGACGGCGCAGTCGACCTTGTCACGGACGACACCATTCCTCTGAACGGCTTCGGGACTGAGAGCCATGTCATCCTATCACCCATCACCCAGTCACATCACAGACAGAAGCATACGAGGAATATCCTTAAGCAGCTGCTACCTGAAGTGCCTTGAGTCGACGCAGAATGACATGAATCGTGCAGAAAGCACCCGTTCTGCCAACACCAGCCGAGCAATGCACAATGATTCTGGACCTCCTTGCAGCGGATTTCTCTAACATGTTCACGAGATCTCTTGTTGGACGCGTGAATTGGGGGACGCCATGATCCGGCCATTCATGATAGTGATAATGCGAAACCTGAACACACACATGCCACTCCCTACCTCTGCAGGATAGACAGACAGACGCACTTCTATGACTTCGCGTGATGTTTCGTGTTCGAGTCGAAAACGTCGCACGGTGATATCCATGGTGACATCCTCACGTTCCATGAGCTTCACTTGAAGATGCCGTGTACGGATGACATGACCGACATGTCTCGGAAAGTAAACAGCACACTTTTCAGAGTTGCCCTCGATGAAGCGCGTTAGCATGACAATGGCACGGCACTGGTACTCGTACACCATTTGCCAAAAATCATCTACTGTATCTTTCATGGGACCTTGAGCAGCAATGAAGGACCAGTCGGGGAACTCGCCTGTCCATGCAAGGAAAAGTTCCACAACGGCACAATGCATGGTGGGTGCTCCACCTGTCTCACCGCTTGCACTCTCTACGAAACTGGCATTAATGTATGGTCCGCTTCCATTCGCACCCAGCTTCACTCGATTGTAATCAAAGGGAATAATATTTGTGTATCTGTTCAGCAGGGATGCATGGGCACACAGAATTCTCACTCTTCACTGTCACTGTCATTGGTGATGGTGTCACCTGTTCTTGGGATGGGCTCGTTGGGTGATTGCTTCTGATGTACTAGCGTTGATAGGTATTTGTCTGAGTTGGGCAAATTCGTCATATATGCCCCTTCCTCCATTTTCCATCAGTCTATTCAGTTTACTCTTTAGTCGTCGGCTGGCCACTTCGACCACTGGCGATTCAGCCTCGAGAAGAGGACTCTCAGTCCAGAGCACGGGCCTTGCTGGCGGCATTTTCGAAATAAAGGTGACAGCTCAAGCAGAGTGCAGATGAAGGAACAGCTCGATAGCCACACCCAAAGGCGGTTAAGGCAAAACTAGATGACTGACAGAACGAGGTCGTGCAGAAAGCGCGTCGAGATATGTATGCAGCGTTCGTCGGCGAGAAAGATGCGGTCACTCTCAATAATCAACACGTCGCGAGAAGATAGGCGAGAAACGCAGAGCCGTCTCTCCGCGAAGCCGGGAACGAATCTATGAAGACACGGAAAAGCACAACAGCTGCGTTATTAAAATTTATGCGTTGTTAAAAGCATCTAGACCATCTGGATTGCTGCCAGCACGAAACACGAGCCTCTGTGAGCGAATAGTGCCATGGAAGGCCGAAAGAAAAAGACAAGGGAGAAAGAAAGTGCGGTTGGCGATACGGGACATGGGGAAGTGTCGCTCAGTGTCGAAGAAACGAACAAACTTCGAGCGTCGCTGGGACTGAAACCATTGGACGAGAAGAAAGAAGACAAGGACTTGCAGAGACAGCAAGGTGAGAGAGATACTGTCCTTGTCATGAACCTGTGATATCTGAGAATCGTTGGGGGTCAATCAATATTTAGAGGAAGAGGAGGCAGAGAGAAAGAGCGCAAAGACGACAGCAATACGCGAGAAATTGAGAAAGGCAAAGGAAAAGAGAAAGGAAGATGCGTTCTTTGCTGAGACAAAGACACTCGGTGAGCACTGTCTCTGTGTTGGGCCATCACCGTTTCGACCTTGACAGCGAGAACGTGTGAGCAGGAGAGGCTGAGAGTGGCTCAGATGACGATCTGGCAGCCTGGATCGAGAAATCGAGAACGACCGTTGCTCCTGTGGGAGATGAAGAGAAGACAGAACGAACGGAGAGGATAACGCCGAAAGGTGTTGTCGATACGGACAAAGGTGTCTGTCTGAACGTATGGGTGTGGTCGCCAGGCGACGATGAGCAGTCTGTCGAGAGCAACGAAGCACCAGACATCGCTCCGGAACTCATTGGCACCAAAGTTCGTGCCTTTCCCATACTCTCGTCTCATTGAGATGCGGTTTCAGGTGAAACATAAATCGGAGGACATCAAGATCGGAGAGTCCATGATTTTGACACTGGCTGATCAGCCCATTCTGACCGAAGGAGGTGGAAGCTACCCATGCATATTCGGATGATACCCTGTCGTGCATAGGAGAGCTGAATGTGACAGAAGATGCATTGGAGAATGCTCTAAAGGCAGAGGATGCTCGAAGAGAGAAAGCCTACCGTGCATCGAAGCCGAAGAAAGATGAAGTGTACGATGCGTTTGGCGACAAGAAGAGTCTCTTAAGTAAAGAGGTTGTTTCGAGAATGGCATGTTGCTCGCTGATCTCGGTGTCCATGATGAAGGCAAGTACGACGAGGAGGAGGACGAAGCAATGGTATTGGATCCATTTGGAGGCGTATCTCTGGATACACTTAAGCCTGGCTCTTCTGTTCGTCCGGAGACGCTGCAGACGACCATGCGTTTGATTTCAGACTATCAGTCTGCAGATCCCGAGGGGCACGATCGTCCGATCAAACGGAGACGGCAGAAGCTGCGAAAGAAGAAAGAGACGGAGGTGCTTGACATTGTCGGTCAGTTGGAGGCGTCACAGAATGATGGCAGTGGAATGGGTAAAGGCCAACGAACTTCTCTCGGTCATCGAACGTCCGTTGCAGATTGGGAGGCAGATCACGGATCACGATCGGAACGCCATCGTCGAATTCAGCAGGAAGAGCAAGCGATGCAGGAAGTCAAAGAACAGAAGACACGTCGATTTGACAAGGCCTTGGAGAGGGCCAACCTGCAGGCAATGAAACTGAAGCTTCTCAAAGAGGGGGACGAAGTGCGCCGACAATTCTCTCGTTCAGAGAAGACGCGGTGACGGTGATGCATCTAGGGTGAAGATGAAGAGCTGTACGAGGCATTGAACAAAGCTCAGTTGGCGGCGAGCGAGCAAACCAAAACACGGTTCACACACATGGCCCAGGATGCTCAGCAGAGACAGACAAAGACTGAGCCGATGCCAGAGAACAAAGAAGTCGGTCTTTAGTCATGCCTTCCAAACACCGTGTTATCTTTGCTCTATGGATGCAGTTGGTGTTCACAGACACGACTGAATTCTGTCGCCTGTTTTCTACTGAGAACACAGAAGTGAAGAAGTTGCCACTGGAGAAGACGGAGGAAGAAGACATGGATGAAGGTATTCTCGCGAGCATAGCATTGTCTCTGACGGAGATTGGGTGTTGTCTAAGCAGATGTGGTGCCCTCTGATCATTTCAAGAAGGACAGGCGACGTTATCTTCGCTCCAAAGGGCCACGTGATCTCGAAGAAGGTGGTGCGAAGGAGAAAGAGACAAAGCAAGAACAGCTCGGTGAAACAAATGCCCTCATACGTGGCAGGCAATTCAAGTGCTCTTCGTCAGGTGCTTTGAGAGAACCGGTCCTTGGACCAGGTCTGGCCACGGCACTCAGTACGCTGCGTGCCAAGGGCGATCTGAGGGAGAAGTTTGAGTGGGTCGGACGTACAAATGACATGAAGAAGGTGGATGCACTCCGCGTCATCATCCGTCTATGCTCACAGAATGCATTGCTCGCTGTTTAGAGTCGTTTGATTGGCGTGGATGATTTCTACACGTGTGGAGAGGTGGAGGATCGAATGGAGAAGAGCATTGAGACCGCTTTGACACGAAAAGATCATTTGGGACGTGTTCTGACGCCAAAAGAGGCGTTTCGTGAGATCAGTTATGCCTTTCACGGCAAGGGACCTTCTCAGAAGACGCTGGAAAAGAGAAAGCGCAAGATGAATGAAGACTTTCTGGCCACCAGATCCAACTTGGATCAGGAATCGCAGCTCGACCGACTGAGGGCCGTGCAAAAAGTCTGCCTCTACATATACAAGGATGTGAAGGATAATGGTATGCGGTATAGGTCCAAGGAAATGCATATGTTGTTCTGTCTGGAGCTGAGCAACCTGGAAAAGAGATACCGGCCAAGAAGAAGAAGACGTCTAAGAAATCAAAGAGCCAGAGTGCGTGTTTCTTAGAGCGCGTTTGTGAATACGTGCAATGGAATGTTGTGTAGCGGCTCCAAAGGATTCCTTCCCTTCATTGACGCCCATTCTTGACAGAGGAGACCCGAATGCTCCCTTGGAAGGTAAACCTTCATTCTGTCGTGTCTGGAGCGAGCGGGTGATGCTGTTTTAGGCAAGAAGAAGGTGGAGGCCATGTTTGGAATTCTTCCATCGAAGGAATAGCTCAACAGAATCTCATGTTATACAGACACAGGAAAAACGTGCCATGCGGTTGGATGCATCGATCAGATCTAGCTGGTGTAAAAAGTCGGACGCATCTGTCCAGACCAGTCCACGTTACGCTCTTCCTGTTCTCTGTCTATCTCACGTTGCCGCTCTTCACGCTCTGCTCTTTTGAGTCCTCCAGGAGCCAGAATGCCGACCTGCCACACAAAACCACGTCCATGAGATAGAGCCGGTGTATAGGTGAATGTGATCATGGAGATACCGATCGTCCTTGGACGCGTCTTCCGTAGTTTAGTGATGCACACAGATCCGCATCGAAACACCCAAGGCGTTCGAGGGAGCGTGCCACGTCTCGCTGTTCAACATGTGTCAAGCTCCGTCGTCTCTCTTCTTTGAGGAGCTAATGTCAAGAACAAGACGGTCGTGGAGATGGAATCTTCTCTGCTGATCACAGACCTCGTCCTTAATGGTGTTGAGGAATGCATCGTCACGTAATCCTTGAACGGCGGCCACAGAGATGAGACGCACGAACGGGAAGTTTAGCAGACTGCTCACTTTCTTGGGATCCCGCAACAACCTAGACCAACAGAAGGGGATGCAGCATGGCCCGTGCTCATCTGACTTGATAATCTCCATGAACTGTACGAAGTGGACGACGTCTGCCCGTATGCAGCCAAACATGAGATCGATGAGCGTGGCGGGCTTCATGACTTTGATGCGTAGCCCAGTTGCCTCCGCCAAGTACACACTGAAGAACATGGAGTCGTAGAACTGCAGTCGACACAGGGCAAGAGTGGCCATAGAGATGGCGGCAGGAGTAATTTGGCGAACACGATGAGGTCGAGCAAGTTCCTGACAGGCAGGCGAGAGCACGTCTTCCTTCTTGTACTGCAGCTGACTGCAGGCATTGATAATGTTGGCCAAACCTACATCCCCATATCACCCACTGTCCATACAGGCGTTACACAGAGATCAGCTGATCTACTCTGTGCAGAATATCGCTCCATGCGATCGGCCCTGGACGCTTCCGTCATGACCGACGTGACAAATCTCGCATCCTTGATCTGTGAGCACACAACCAAGCATACAGGTCACTTCATTGGCCTCGATGGTGACGCACCCCTAGACAGCCCATTCCGTAAACGATCGACGAGAGGTCGAAATCTGAGAAAGAATAGAGTCTGTCGGGATCCACGACCTCGTCCATGATGAGCTGCAGCGAAGAGAGATCGTCATAGCGACTGGCACCGAGTGCATAGAAGATATTGGCCAAATGCATCTTCTTCAGATTCTTCAGTCTAGGAACCAGGCATCCCACCATCAGACGACGTGCATCTCATCTCTATCCCGACCTCTTTGGACTGCTCAGTTCTCCCAGAACGGCATTGAACAGGTGCGAATTTGAAAAGCGCATCGAGGAGAAGGACGAGAGCAGATGTGTTAAGCTGCTCTAAAACACATGCCCTTCGAGTGCTTCTACAGTGACGTGCTGGATGGTTATACGTCTTGCATTTGTTGGATTCTTCCTGGCCGCATGATCTCCGTGATGAATGCATTGATGATTGCCGGTTCTCTGTATCTGCACATAGCCATGCCATAGAGAATACTTGTCAGATCCTGCTCGACGTAGTTTCTGAGATGTCTCTCTTCTGCAGCAACCGTAGCGATCATGCCAACGAGCCCTGGCTCGGGGTACCTCAAGTTGCCGAGAGACCACATAATATTGGCAAGGTTTGAACTGGGGTACTCGTCAATATGCGCAACAACCTCTTTCAGCAACGTCGTCGTTTCATGTGGAGCCCAGAAACGTATGTAGCCGACAGCATAGATCGCAGCACTGATGTTATGTGTTTCCAGTCTAGGAACAGCATCTCATCCACACGCATCCCGTGTGTCATGGGCCCGTCACCGTGGGAGGACAGCGTCTCCAGAAATCTCTTGAAGAAGCTTGCCCATGATGTCTCGATCGTTGAACTTGAGAAGAGACAAGCCATAGAGCACATTGACCATCATCGAAACGCTGTAGTTCTCCATACGGACAGGATGGACAGCTTCTTTCGCCAGTTTCTGAATAAAGGCGAAATCCAGTCCTCTGTCCCACGTGTCTGGATTGCGTTCCCTGTACTGAGCAGAGCTGCCCACGCGATTGAGGATGCCAAACGAGTAGATGACGCATGTGATATCTAAATCGGTACATGCTTCCAATACCTACGGAGAAGAGCATTGCCAGAAAGAGCGTGCATCGGCTGAGTGACCCTTGGATCATTGAACTGCGTTTCCCACTGTTTCAGAAGTGGCGGATGCAACAATCGCATTTTGGCACAGGCATGAAGGATGTTCGCCAGACCGATGGGCATCATCTCATGTGCATGTTGGACAGCCGCTTCAGCCATCTCGAAGAGTACATGGTTCGGGGGAGGAGGCCTCACACTCTTGATGGCAAAGAAAGCCTGACAACAGGACGAGATTCATAGAGATAGGGCGGCAAGGATAGAGTGACATGAGATATGTCTTCGGCGATGTTATCTCCGGCGAGATTCTGAAATGCCTCGTAGATTTGGCGCCAATTTGTCATATAACGAAACCCAGGTCCTCCTCGGCTTTGGCGAGAATACGTGCCCAATGGCTGTTGACTATGCATAAAGCTACCGACAGGCTGCACTCCATCTTCATGCACAAAGGATCTCGCCCCTGGCAGACAAATCCTCACCTGATCTGAACAACTGAGTGACACATACCGCCTCCATCCTCCGTAGACGTTGCACTTGTGTCTCCCAGATCAGATCCGATGGACATTGCATTTGCCTGTGAAAAGTCGGAGAGGAGGGGGATTGGAAGATGACCTTACTGCCGCGGCCAATGTGGATTTCATTCTCTCTCCGCCCATGTACCTTATAGCGTCCGTCTTGGCAAGATCAGATTCCAGCACCGGACGTGTGTCTAGCGATCCATCTGTCTGTTTCTTCGGCTCGATATGTGGACGCCTCCAAGCCATGGCATATCTGCAGGGAAAGCTATCTATTCGGTGCGCCATCGTTGGAGGTACTGACCGATCTCTTCGAATCGTCGGACGTGTCCGGTCAAACTTCAGTCCTGTGTCATACTGTCGTCCTAGGTACAGAGCCGGCAGGCGTTCCAATCCGTAATCTGGATTCAGTCTATCGGGATTGGGCACTCGGGATTGTGGAACAGGCCTCTCATCCAGTCGATCGCCTATTGACCATCGTTAAAGGTCGCGCGTCCAGCGGCATCAGGTTTTCTACCCAGAATTCGAATGTTTGTTGAGCTTCCTTTTCCAAGTTCACTCAAAGTTGATCTTGATTCATGGTCATAGACCATTTCTGCGGAAAGGTCTTCGGCAATGGCCCCGCCGCCAGAGAAGTTCATTTGCTCGAAGAATTTCGTGGATGAATACTCCTTATCAAATACATACTTCTTTCGGCCGTCGAGGTTACTCAACCAAGTGCCCCATTTCTTCTCGCCCTCTTTCTGATAGGAAGAAAGCTCAAATTCTCACTCATTTCTCACACAATACCTTACAGGGGATGGTGGTTTATTGTTCTGTCTGTACTTGTCCTGCCACTTTTCATTCGCCACTTTCCTTTCGCAGACGAGACGGTCTGCCAATGTCTGTGACTCGATCAACTGCTTCGTTTGGAGTTTCTCTGACGGAGACACGCGCTTGTGTGGATCATCCAAGTCCTCTTTAAGATAATCAAAATGCCCGAACCGCACAGAGTGTGATAGATCCAGACCGAATACCACACATCGATCCAGCACACGTGGAAACACGCGTTGCGTCGACGGCTGGGCACGCCCGTGAATGGAAACACAGTGCGCCGAGAATGGGTTAAGAGCTCACGTTCGATAGGCCGGATAGAATGTGTTTTAGCGTTGCTGCATAAGGGGGAGGCGTCTGCTTTGCACGTCTCCACGCCAACATTTTTCGAAGGGGTCGAGGATCGGATCGCGTGAAAAGACAGGACGAAGAGCGTCGTGGAATGACAGAGGCATAGGAGGAGGGTCATGATGACAAGGGGGATCGGCGTTCTCTTTCACACATGCCACAAACGGTGGCTCCACTGGGGTACTTGTAGAAGATTCTGCCGCCGAGAGGCTTACGACAGAGCACGCATTCTGTCTCGGCATCCACATACACCCTCCCTGCTATACTGGACTCCAGATCGTATCTGATATGCCACAGAGTTTCTGAGAGTCAAGGGGAATGACGGAGATCACTTTTCAGCTTTGTACAGAACGTTTTGGAGTTTCTGCAGATGATGCGTGATCTTCGTCTGTCGTTTTCTGTGCGTTCGTTCTCTTAGCATCTGTGCAAGTGTGGGATAGGCTAAACTCAATGGCATGGTCTCCGAAAGAGCATCCAGCACACGCATCGGATCCAGATGACCACTTTCTGCATTCAGTACCTGCAACCACCTCGAAGGAGAAGGAAAGCTTCGCAGAAGACGAATGACCTGTACAGCATCGGAGAAGAGTGGCTCCATACCGTCTCCTGGCTGTAACAGCATGTCTAATAGACTGATAAATCCTTCACTTCCTGCATAGAGCTTGCAGTACCTAAGTCAAACGCATCACGCCGCATTTCGAATAGGGTTTTCACGACCTGATGGCAGACCGAACATCACGGAGTTTGAGGGAGAGCACTCTGAGTGCTCGAACATGATCCTGGAGTCGACAGTGGAGGATCACCTGAATGCCCAATACCCGCTAAGAGAGACAACACACGGAGTGCGGCTTCTGTGTACCTGTTCTTCATGAAGACATGTTCCTTCGATGTAATGCAGGACTTCCAATGCATCGTACCCCTGAAGTCGTTGTCAGTGATGTGACAGGCAACAATGGGCTCAAAGCACTTTGGATAGGAGCAGATGGTGCTGCAAGATATCTCTCAGATCCTGTCCAGTGAAGAGATTCAGTTCATCGGGCTCGAAGAACGCTTTGGGTGGTTCTGTGTGTTCCATCACCAGCTTTGGTCTCAAGGATACATCAAAGCTCAGAATATTCTTCTGAGATCGCGACATCTGGCTACCCGGATGTCGATAGTAGTCATCATCCGATGCAAACATGAATGGCATCTGATCGATGCAGTGCTCTCAAATCGGACAGGGTACAAACATTCATACGAGGGCACCTTCTGCGAATGCTCGTCGAAATCTGAGTGTCCTTCCAGGAGCTGACAGAGGGACAGCGCAAGTCTCGTGTGATAATGTCCCTCTTGTGTTGGATGCCGTCCTGTGTGTACAAGATGATGCAGATACCTGTCGTTTGTTCGACACTCCGAACTGTCACCTCATAGATGCATCTCACCTGAAGCGCAAGTTCTCCTTGTTCTCCGAGATAAGGTTCAGGACCAGAGGCGCAGACAAAGGACACGACTGAAGTCACATCTGAACTTTCAACGATATTTGCATGAGATCACTGTCGCTTACTTGGCACACGTATAGAAATCGGGCAGGAGATATGTTGACCAACCACCTGAGATGTTCTTCGACGAGCCTCGTCTCCACGCCTGGATCAATCTGCAAGGCACATGGAGTGGTTTTGCCGTTTGGAGGGAGTTTAGGATACGGACAAGGATGCAGGATGTATAGAAAACAGCGACTCTTTCTTGTTTTCCGTTCGCCGATCGAACGCTGCCGTTCTTTGACTTGACCTCCAGACACTTGCGGTAACTGAGATCTCTGAGGATTCCCAGTGCCTCTTCAAAATGATGCTTCCTCCAGCACAGAAGAGCTAAAGAGACAAACTGCTGGTGACGAAGCAAGAGGCCTCGGACATCGTCCATCTCGGCCTGAACCAGGATCCACACACGTGGTAAGACGGTGTAAAGCATGAAAGTCCTCACTCTTTGTTCTGTTTGCAGAAAAGCTTCCAGCCGTGAGAGATCCATGACAGATGAGAGCAAGCTGACGATCAAGGTATCCACTCCTTCAAGGCAGTGGACATTCGGCCAGTCTCGAACCTGGTGCCATGGAACAGTCGATAGATGCGAAGAGTTAACCATCGTCTCTATCACACCTTCAGCAAGTAGGTGGCAATGTGTGCTTGTGCTGCCTTCTCTTCTGGCATGTCTCTGCCACTCGTGCCAGATTCCATATCCATGCGATCGATCTCATCTCCTACACAATGCCGACTGTCAGCAGACGGAGGAGGAATGCGGACTGGGTACTTGGTCGATGCATGGCAAAGAATTTCAGATCGGTCAGCTCAACATGCAGTCCCCAATAAGATTTCAAACACACCTGAGAAGAGAGGGACCTCGTCAGCTACCTCCTTGTGCCTGCATGGTTTCTCAACACGGACCTGATCTGCCCATTTCTTGGTGTATTTTGGAAACAAAGGGAAAAGCTGTGATGGTTGAAACACGGACGTTGTGCATCGCTCGAAGCACTCCAATGCAAACTGCCACTGGCGATCTAGAGACTCGACCACCACTTCTCACTCCCACGATTGCCCTTCAAAGGAAACTTGCCTTGTAGAAGGAGCAAGCCCGCTTGTGCGAAGACGTCTTCTGCCCATGATTCTGCAATGCAGTTCTCTGCCAATTCCAAAGCGGCCTCGATGCTCCCGCTCTTCAGCAGCTGAATCGTCTGTGCCTCATGAGCCACAGGTCGAAGCATCCAGACACATTGAGCAGACGCCAACAGAATCGTGGAACCAGATGGCGTATCGGCAGAGTGCAATGTGATGGTTTCTTGTTCGCTCGTGAACAGATCTACGTCATTCTTTTCTCCATCGGTAGGATGCCGCAGAGTTATATCACACTTTTCAAAGTGAATGGAATGCGTTGCACCAGTTTACTCGTTTTCTGGTCAAAAATAGTGATGCCGTCCCCCGAGTTCACTGAAAGACACGTCCAAAACACAACGAATCTGAGAGAGCACCGCTCTTTATCCCGGAGATGCTCACCGGACACAATACACATGCCACCTTGTGTTAACAGCAGTGGTCTCGAATCAAAAACGAGTGGCGGCCGTGCAGCAGTGCCATCTGCATCGCTGACGACTCCCATACAGTCCTATCCAGTATCCATTGTCAGTACATACCATGTATTCTGTCAGGTTCCGTCGACCTCCCAGAGCATTGCGAGAAGACTCGGAATCGGAAGCGTGATGAACTGGGTACCGACAGCAGGTTCCAGGATGACTCTGATCTGACCGTTGCGTATGGCAGAATAGGTATTTTTGGAGGAAATGATGATATCTTCACCCAGCCATGCCAATCCCTATCCATAACTCCTTCACGACGGACTGGCCACAGGAGTCATGCAAAACCGCGACCTTGATGTCTTCCTGCACTGCATGATGTGCAATGAGTGTTGGCTGTGCGTCCCACTCTCTGGAAACTTCATAAACATCCACTCTGCTCTTTCGCAATCCAGATCTGAGGGCAATGGCGAAACGACAGGGCGAGACGTAACGTGGGTCTCCAGCCACCAGAATCACATTCTATCCGTACATAAAGAGCGATGCATCGAGAGACATGACAGTGAATGGACAGGTATGGCAGTGCCTTGACCATCTTTTGACTCACCTCACCTGAGCACCGATCAATGGCACCGGATCCAATTGATCCAGATCACACAGTAATAGTTGGCCATCCTCAACAAGGACTGCCAGAATGCTTGCACCTCCCAACAGACAAATACTCCTGACAGGCTGCACCGTACAGAGATGTGATAGAGCTGTGTGGCAAGACAACAGAATGTGCCTTTTTGGAAGCTTGTCGCCGAGCACAGAGACGGGCAACGCAACCCGTTGGTTCATAGACAATTCGGTGCTCTTCTATAAAACCCGTATCGAGACCGACGTAGAAACGGAGACCGTCGTTGTCGACTGCCAGTCCTGTAATGTGACTTCTGTCTTTGCGTTGCTGAATCAGACAGAGCTCAAAGGCCGTGCGGCCATCGACTGGGTCGACCATCATTCTCGAAGATAGGACACATTATCGCCATTCGACGGGACGAAAGAGGACCTCACGTGCATCTCAAGCGGTAACTGGTGTCAACGTTTCGGCGCCACTTTGTCTCGTATTTGCGGACAAGACAACGCTTCCCGTACCACGGATCATGTTGCAAAAACAACAGCGTAAGTGTTTTCGCGGGGGAGGGACTCTTTGGACTTACTCGCACGCGCGTTCCTGTTTAGTGTGCTTTCTGTTGCTGTTCGTCGTCTGCTGTTTGGCGTCGGACGAAGAGTGCAAGTGCAGCAACTTACCGATCGGAAAATGGGATGTCCACTTTTCCAGGACCGTTGTACCAGGGTATCGAACAGACGGCCACCTGGTGATGAAACATCGCTATAACGAGGTGTTTTATGGTAAGGACCATTCTTCAACGAGGAAGATTTCACTGTCAGGGTCGTAGGTATGTTAAAGCTTTATGGATATCTCCCACTCCAATGGTTTCCAATGGAGTTCGCCGGGTACCTAAATGGAACCTCGTGCAAGTTCCGTGGATCGTTGGCCTTTGTTCCCGCTCGTTTGACTGTCGTCTTCGATCTTGACTACGACAATGATAAGACTATGGAGGGACACTACAACAGAGCCACGGCGATCAGTGTTGACGATCACTTCGATCATATGGAGGTGAAGTTGGTGGATCCCGAGTACGAAGAGGAAGACGAGGAGTTTGAGTTTGATGGAAGAGAGAATGTTGCTGTTGTCTGAAGACCAGACTGAAGAATCTTTTTTACTCGATTACTGTTGTGCGTCCCGTCACATTCAGTTTTCGAAATCAAGGAGGAGCCCAACAGAATGGATCAATTTTAATCAAACGCGTCAACTGTTTATCGACCGTACAAACGTTTAGCGCGAATTATCTGTTAGAGGATGGAGATCGAAGACGCTGTTTGCGATGTGCTCGAGGACATTGCTCCGTCGGGGCTGACGGTGAAGAAACTGCTGGACGCGTTGAAGATCAACGTAACAAAAGGTCGCCAGGTAACGCGTATGAAACCCGTGCTTGCGACGCGTTGACGCGGACTTTGTATTGTTACTCTGTTATGCAATCCGTTTGAATACGGGAGAGTTTCCAAAGTTCTCGGTACAATAGGATGTATGCGTAGGTTTCTTCGATACTTCAGCAAATGGTTCGCAAAGGACAGCTTGTCGAGACTCAAAGCGGACCTCTGTCGATCTTTTCGGTCAAGGAAGGTGAACCGAACGCTTGATTGTTGGTGGTTTCGATTAACGATGGTCGATCTTTGAGGTGAGGCCAATGAAGGTGTTTGCGTAGAGATAAAATCACCGAGGTCTCCATCGCCCGTGCTTGGACTCTTGGAATCTTCGGACCATCCGCAGAGGAGCTGCTCGGACAATATGGAAAGACGATCATTGGATTTTCAACGTAAGCTCTATTGTCGTACACAGACGAAGTATACTCTTAAGTTCCTTCACGTTAAAATCACGCGTTTGAACAACTTATTCGATTACGAATCACCCTCGGTCGTGTTCATTCGTGTTGAATTGTTCGGTCTAGAGACCAAACCCGATTTAAACGCTTTCCTGATGCATCTCTTCCTTATAAATGTTTGGGCGCAATGTTGTAGGGTTTCCCAACTCCTGCCCACTCGACGAGTTGAAACAAGTGACGATTCCAATGGAGAAATTCAATCATCCGCCGATGGTGAGTTTTACTTTACGATGTTTGTACGATCCTCTTTACCGCAACTGAGCTAGTAGTTTGTTTTCGTGTCTTCAAGTGTTTGGACTTTTTAACCCGTTTTCATTCATTTATTTGTGTTCTACTTAGATTCTGTCGTATTTGATAGAGATATTGAGTAGAATTCATCCAAAATCAACCTGCGCGCATGATGTGCTCACTTCGCACTGCATTCAGCCTGGGCTGGTATGAATTTTTTCCTCTCGATAGGACTGTGAACTCCTTTTAGGTGTTTTATGCTTTTAACACGCTGTTGAAGAGAAAAAGAGTGACGAAGTTCAAGAGATCGAATCGATGGTTTCATTTGTATCAATGGAATCCGCGATGCTCTTGAGCTCTTGAAGCATGTCAGCTACAAAGTTGGCAAAACTGTTTAATCGTCGGACAATCCATTCTTAAACTCTCTGTTTTGATTGACTCGTTTTGACCTATTCTTATTATTGTCATCCGAACAAACAAAGATGTTTGCACAATTATGGATTTCTGTCTTGCATACAGCGGTGGCGAAACAGTCATTGATTGTAATAATTGAAAATGTGTGAGGTTTCAAAAAGAAGCTTAGAATCGATTTTGTCAAAAGGATCCTTGCTACTCAAGTCGATGCCACTCTCTTTAGGGGATCGATAGTCTTTTTGTTGTTTATTGTGTTTGGCAAGGATGGAGACACTTCGTCAGATATGATTTTGTCTTCGATTGTCTCAAATCCGTAGGGGTGCAAACTGCATGACAGATAAAGGTATGTCATTTGTCACCGGGCTGGGAAAAGTAAATGGAAGTGTTTGGTGCATTAGGAACACGCCAATGTTGATTTGGAGTCTGAACAAAATGCAAGGTAGACAACATCGATTACATGGTCGTTTTTAGCCCTAGACTAGCGACAGGGATTTAGCTAATTGTTTGCTAAGGTGATTTCGTGTTTGCTTTTTTCTGAGTTCTTGAATGAAGATTTCTTAAATTAAGTTTCTACCATCTCTAATAGTGCGTCTTACATCGTTTTTCAGATGTTTTTTTGCTTCATTCGCATTTCCGTTGTCGTGTTTGTCAACGGACAACGGGTTAACGACGAAGGCGTAAGGATTGCAAAGACTGTTCGAACAATACTTGTAAGAATTTATGCAATTCTTTGAACAGCTGCACGAAGGTGGACAGCTGTCCACTGACACCGTGAATTCTCCGCAAGAGTTCACGCTAATCAGAAACTCTATCGTCTTACAAAGGCAGCCTGATACATTTCGGAATAGTTCCTGTTCCTTTAATACTTTGCCGGAAGAATCCTTTGTCATCGGGTCTTATATAAGGACCTCGTTCTGAACGACACCGTCGTATTTGTCAGAGCCACTTCAGCGCACAAGAAGACGAATTTCGTGCGACTTGAAAGGACATCCAACCAAGTAGCGATTCGCGAACAGCGGTGAACTTATCTTCTTCGCGTGATCTAGTGAAGACGCGTAATAGTGTGTAGAAATCTGAGAGAAGTCGAAAAAAAGAGGAATCTTGCATCCGATGAATAGAAAGAGAATGCAAACAGAAACTTGCAAGAGACTCTTGTTCTCCTTAAAGTCCGAATGATCTTACAGGGAGTCGTATCAAGCAAATCGCCTGTACATCAGACACCCTCGTAGATACAGCTTTGATTCAGAGCGAACCTGCACATGGCATCTCGTACCCATTCAGGAAAACATAACAGTAACGACCGAGTTGAAATCCACTGGATCTTCATCAATTTGCTCCAGTGGTAAGATGAGTATTTGAGGTGTTGCCACTTTTCCATTCCGGCATTCTAGATAACAGGATAAGGAAAATCTTGCATTCAAAACAAAAATCTTTTTCCTCTTCGAATCAGTACAGTAATGGTTCGCACAAACATGACACTTCGGCAACAGTTGATCCTCAGAACAGTAATAATGTCGACAAAAACAGATCGAGTAAATATTTGAACAGCATTCTATATGCGCTCAACGGCAATGATCAAAGAGGTCCAAGTCCTGCTCTCCATCATGCCATCATGGTACTCGAACCCATCGCGGCCGCTTGCTTTGCCACTCCCTCTGATGGCAGACTTCTTGCCCTTCTGAAAACCTTCATAGGAGTAACGGCATCGAAAGAATCCACAGGAAACGATGGACTCAGGGTCCAGCATGTCCTTGCAAAGAGGACAGGGTGTCTTGTGGAGCAGAGAACCAATATTGAACCCGGCAGTCTCGAAAAGAAACACGATGTCCTGCGGAGAACGACTAAATCCAAGGTTGCTCCAGGCCAGTTGCCCATAAGCTTGGCACTCCACGTTCGTACAGCGACCCTCCAAATTGAATCCACTAGCGATGCGTCTGTAGTTTGGAGCATTCTTGCCGAAAAGCCTGTTGCGACCGCTTTCCAAGCTGGCGAAGTCGAAGGCTACCGCAGAAAGGAACGCGCCTCCAACGCCTCTGAAGATCAAATGCACGATGGATCCGTCTTGAATGCCGCTGTCTCTGAGACGGTCTGTATCTCGCAGCGTCTTAACACCAAAAACCAAACGGTAGAGATCGACTGAGCACCCATCGTCCTTATCCCATATCTTGCGCTTCAAATCAATGACGGCGTCGTCCTCGGAGCAGCGGACAATGAGAGTCTTGTTGTTCTGTTTGAGAACTGTTACTCTCATTCCTTGTCGTGTACAGGAAAACGAACGGCAACGCTCTTGAACACTGTCGTGTGTGTCCGCGTCGAGCGTGTCGAGTCGACAGCCTGTAAGGTCGCCTTGGAGTGGTGCTATGGCCAAGTCGGACATCTTCAAAAACGAAAACTTGACGGCGTCTGGCGAATTCGCGTCCTCGACTTTTGGCGCCTAGGCTGTCGCGTCTATCACAATCGCTTCCAACCTCCGGGTAATCTCAAAGTCACTTCAAAGGCACGGAAAGTCTTATCCTTCGGTTGCTGAACGCGGTTCCTTTGCTCTCCAGGTCACGTCATCTCGAAAAGAGATCTTGTCCCAATGCGCGGGTATGGAAAATTGTCGAGTCTCTCGCCAAGGGCCTCTCGATTGCGACTGTCAATTTCATGGAACAGAATTTGCGTAACGGTGTCTCCTAGTGCCGTCGTTATGCATATGTGCATACCGGTCGAACAGAGAGTGGGCACAGAGTTTCGACATTGGCTCAGGTAAGAGGCAAGCCGTCGATCTTGGAAATCAAAGGATGTCATCATGAAGTTCGGCGAGCATGGGGTATTTTCGAGGATATCTGAAACACAATCCTTCGGATACTATATTAAACAGAGATCGACAAAACAGATAATTATCAGCTCTTAGAGTCCACGGACGCATAACTTGACAAGACGGTCCACTTTTTTCAACTCTGCATTTACTTCAAGCAAAAGAGATTAAAAAGAATGACGATTTCAATTTCGCCAGATCTGATTTCACTGCAACGTTGGCTGCATGACTGTTTGGCTCTTCTGTCACTTTGTCTAAGAATTTCAAGTTCGACTCCTTTCTGGAAAACGAGACAATGCGTTGAGCCACCAAAATGAAACATGCCAATTTCATCGCCCTTGCTCACATGCTGACCTTCTACAACAGTGATCTCACAGCTTGACACTTCTCCCATGCCCACAGGCACGACGGCAACCATTCCAATAGCTGGTATGTCGGCACGGATGAAGATAACGGCACGTGTGGCCACTGATGCAAGGAAACTCTGAGACTTAGTCGGTGCCTTGGTCCTGTTCACTTCTCACTCTTTTCCAGCTTCAGCTTCATTTTGATCGGCCTCTGTCGTTGTTCTCATGGAGTTTTGGTATCTGTCCCTAGAGGACACCTTTCCTAGCTACACAGAACAGCAAACCTCTTGAAGGCTTGTTCTCGCCGCCGCGGGAGGTCGCGTGTATATCTCATACAGAAAAAAGACAATAGCGTTTCGATTAGAGAGTTGCTCGGTTTGGAATCGTCAGTTGTTCAATACTTCGCACATTAAAGCAGCGCATTTGGTTATCGATCGGGTACCATTCCAAAAAACCAAAGAACATTCAAAATCAATCCATTATCCGCATTTAGGCGGCAACTGTTTTCGCGGCTTCCTCCGGTGCTGTCTTCGTCGCCAAAGCATTCGCCACAATCTTTGCGGCCTTGACGCCAGATGCATACATCGCCCCAAAGGTTGGACCCATTCTGGGTGCACCATCCACTTCCGACACCTCCATTCCGCAAAGGACCATTCCTGGTACGATCTCACGGGTATCATTCACAATCTTGTCTTCTGCAGAGTTCATGTCCAATGCCGACATACCAGGGCAATCCGAAATCATGCCCATGGTCTCAAGTCTCTTCACACTGGAGGCACCCATCGGACCATCATGTCCCGTCGACGACACCACGATACGTGATTCCATCACATTTGGGTCCATGCACGATTGGGTATCGTGATTCAAAGAAACCAACGTCCAGTTGGTCACCACACCTCCAACGTATTTCTCGCCAGTAGCATTCTCGCGGATAATGAGGTCCTCAGCCGCCACGGCGTTAAAGAGTTTCACGTTTGGGGCGGCCAACACTTTCGACAACAGTGTGGATGTCACGAGTGCTGCATGCTTGACGACCACGTAGTTGCCTTCGTCTTCATACTCGATTTCCAATTCATCCAAGAAAGCATGTGCCGGTTTACGCACGACCATGGCAGAGAACAGCTGTCCTCCCAGCCAAGCGCCGCCACCCGGTGCAACACTCTGTTCAATGATCGCAATCTGTCACATCAGAAAAACACATCTGAGTTGAAGCCGATGGGCATCGAACGAATAAACACCTTCATGTCTGGATCTTTGGAGAGCTCGTAAGCGCAAGCGAGTCCCGAAGGTCCGGCCCCGATGATCACAACGTCTGTCTCGGCATAGTCGTACAGATCTTTGAAGTAACGCGTCGTCATGGCGCGACTCACCTAGTACACACGCCGCCGTCCAGTCGGAGCATGAATGGCGTTAGAGATCTACCTCAGCCTCGCGGATCGGCTTGAACGCCGTCGTCGTTGCAGACGTTTTGGCAGACTCTCCCGTTCCTTTCTCTTCGCGAAACGCACGACGTGTCGTTTCTCTGTTATTACGCGCTTTGGGGGCAGGTCTCGCGCTGCTCATGACGGCGGGAGCCCGCAACGTCAGTGACATTTTTGTCATCGTAGACGCCATTCTGACTTCTTCTCTTTCACACGACAAACGCCGACAAACACGCCTTCTCGCAGAATTCCCTGCGAAGCACAACAACCACGCTTCCCGTCGCAGGCATTATCCCGGTCCGGTGCAAAGGGTATAATCTCAGCTCAGTCGCAAGGACTGGCACCCCTAGCGTGGACCTTGCTCAAAACAAAGCGAACACACATACACCTCAAAGCTATGTTTTCTTCGCCAATGCGTAAAAAGACCATCGGCGCAACGGAGACGACCCGCTTTGAAAACACCATAAAAATCGACCTACCTTTTGACCAGGGCTGAAAATTCGGGGCGCTGGAGGAGATCTCCCAAAACCTAGATTTTCAACGTCGGCGCGACGCTTAGGAAAATGCGTGGTCTTGAGCAATTTTGCGAACTGAGCTGTCTTTTCATCTTGCATTAGACCTTGACCCTTTCCATTCGGAAACTGCGAATGAAAGCTATGGGCGGACAAGCGAACTGCATTGCGTCCGACCCGTCATGCGAGTCGCAGTTCACAGACACAGACAGCGACATCTCAAGCAATGGGATCTTTGGGGAGATTGCAAAGAGATGCTGTCGCCAATTCAAAGTCACCGTACGAAAAGTACTTCCCACCCTTCCTTGAAGACAGATCGCTGCACGGGAATATGTTTGTGCGTTCAGGATTTTCGAATAACGGATAAAATGACAGTAAGAATCTTATGCCCTTCTCGAGACATGGACAAGGCCAACGTACTTTCATTGCTCGTAGGCAACGGTGGGGGGCGAGTACTGTCTCCAGTCTGGTAAAGCAGAGCCTATAGCTCGTGTTGACTATACGGTGCGGTCGCTCCATCCCATGATCATCCACCATACACATAACGGATCGTTCTGTCAGTTGAACGATCGTTTTTTACTTCAAGTGGGAAACCGAAAATCCAAGCTCAAGATGAATGTGCCTGTCGAGTGCTGGGGAAGCAGACTTCGATTCATACCTGCCCTGCAGGTGAACTACGATGATCAAGTCTGTTATCCTTTCCAAGCCACGACGACATGACACGCAAATGCTGTTTCAGTTTTCGATGGGTGTCAGCATCAAGCTGGGGAACATGCGAACTCTGGCTGCCGCTTTAGGAGTCCTTTCAGGCAACTGCGTCGATCGCAGGACGACTTTTCAAGTTTTACCCCAAACAGATGTGATAAGCTGTCGAGTCTCTTCTCTGTATAAACGGTATCCTGCTGCCAGGAGACCTCTGGCATAGATGTTAGCACAAAGCTGAGGGTTCGACGTCGAGGACAGTTGATAGACGGTGTTGTCCGTGAGATCAATACTATCATCCATCTTGGACCACCACAAGGATTTCCACCTTCTCCTGCCATTGAAATGCGGACGCCATCAGGGAAAGGAAATGGACTTGTTCCTTTAGATGAAGATGACGATATCGAAGCAGAAGACACGTCTTCCAGTGAAGCACAAGAGTGTACATAATGCCAACTCGATGAGAGGATGCTGTTTCATTTAGTTTTTGATTTTACGAACGCTGTAGCTCAGGAAGCGAAATTGAGAATGTATGACTACGTGGAATGCTTGTGTGTCTGACGACGGCTCGCTAAGAGCGTTTAAACAGATGATTCGTCGCTATGAACGACATGCATGACCTTGGATCTTGCATCGTGTCATGTCGACGGTTATTCGCGACGTTCAGTCGAAGAGCCGCTTTACATACCGTCTTCGTTTACGGTTGACAGAATCTCTTTGAACACCGACGTTCTCTACGAAAGGCAAAGGCTGCTCTTTATGATTCCGGCTGCATAATTGGCAGTTTCTTCGATGAGACAGTTACAGGAAAATGACAAACACTGGCAATGAATATGGCGTGTCATGTATCGTCATTGATGAATTCAACGCTTTGTATTGTTGCACTTTCGAATCTTGCCATACGAAAGGCCATTGCTAGATAGATGCTTAACGATGTCATCATGGGATGAGATGAGATCATTTGTCGCTTTCGGGTATTTAGAGCGCATTGGTTTGGCGTATTCGTCCACTGCCCGTTTTTGATCCCGAGCGCCGCCTTGCAGCCAGACGACGGAAGCAAGCAAACACAGCTGCTGACACTTTTTCTAGTCCCTGGACCTTAACAGCAACAGCATTAACATGGAGGCTCTCTCTTGTATCCGTTTCAGTTATATTCTGCTCTTTGTTTCTTACGTCGCTGCGCAAAACGCTGAAACAAAGAGCCCGGAAGGATTTGCTACGTTGGAGGCGCCAAAGTCAGTGCCAAGCCCTAGTCCAGTGCCCGTGCCGAGTCCCAGTCCAGTGCCCGTGCCGAGTCCCAGTCCAGTGCCCGTGCCAGTGCCATCGACAACACCGCGGCAGAAGGCCGATGTTCCTGAAAAGGATTTGATGCAGGCACTTTATCTGACGGAGACGCCCGACAGAACAGTAAGCAACGTTGCCAGGTTTGTGCCACATTCAATCCTTGCTTGCGCAGTACTACGTGACGGTCGGAATCGGAAACCCGCCTCAGTTTCTGCGTCTTCTCCTCCATACCGGAATTGGCGATATCTGGGTCCGCCAGTGTCATTCATACCTTCGATTTGAATGTCTGACACGTACATCCTATTGGCCAGCCCATTCATCGACGGCATCGGTAAGTTCTCGTCCAAGAGCTGAGGTTTCATCGAGATCAGACTGAGAGTATGTATGTCTGTTGCAGAGAGAGATGTATTGGCAAGAGTATGTTCTGCGTTTTCATCCATCGACGTATCTCGCGGGGCATTTGGCTAAAGACAACATCCAACTGGGCAGCAAGACTATTCAAGAACAATCCTTCGCTGTTTTTGATCGTGTCTATCATACTTCTACCGACTCTACGTGTTTCAACAACGATGAGGGATTCTTTGTCCGTATCTACATGTTCATCTGCGCCGACAGCGCAACACGATTCTTAGGGATTGGGACCTCCGCTCGGATCTGTGTTAATGGAACCATTCTTCATCAAGAGCATGGTCGCACAAAGACTCATCCGAGAAAAGATCGTGTCGATCTACCTGCTAAAGAACGGAGGCGGTGAGTTAATGCTGGGCGGAATCAACCCTGCACACCGTTATTTGGATCGCACATGGTACGCTCCTATCTGTCTTTCAGCCAAATCCTGTTTCGAACCACTCATTTCTTCTATAGGGTGGTGGCATCCAACAATGATGGTGGCTGGGAAATTGTACTTGAAGACATCTACATGCGCAACGCTGTCCACACGTGCGATGGTAGGAAGCAACTCTCACTGAGTCGATTGCCATCATTTACGTGCTGTTAGATTCATGTGACGCAACCATTTCGACCGCTACATCACACATCATGGGGCCTCCCGAGGATATCAAAATGATCAACGACTATCTGCTCTCTCGATCGTCGAAGAAGCCCAAGAAGTCCTCTGCGTTGTGTACTGATCGCGTCTACTCCATTATGAAGGAAAGCTTTCATAAGAGAGACAACAGCGCCTCAGCTGAAGAGGTATTCACGTCCTCCTCCCAAAGTGTCGTCCGTGAGAATTTTTGAGCGCCAAGGTGTGTATGTCTATGGAATGGTGTCATCGTGGTCATCTGGACAAGCAACAGACTTTTGACTCTCGCAAGCTGCTGGAACAGGACGCTCAAAACTTTGAGCACAATTTTGGATGCGCTGCGTGTGTCGCAATCGTTGAATCTGTCAAAGTTGTTCCCTCTCTCACCGCATCGAATCTCACACTTGTCTGATGCAGAATATGGACAGACTGGAAGACTACGACCCCGAGTTTGGTGTTTCTCTTTGCACTTGGCTTTCCATCTTGCCGTCGGAGAATTCCTTCCAGAACCACACAGAGGAGGTCGATTGTGATGCCGCTCCGTTATTCGAATTCCTTCGTATCCGAGTGAACGACAAAAATCTCTATCTCGATTCTCGCGACTACATCTACAAGGTCCACATCCATGCCGCCTGCCGTGTGTGTTCATGCCATCGCGGTGTCGTGCAGAGAGTCCATCCCAATTTGGAAATCACGTGCCATACAGAATTCGTTCCGCATGATGATCCCGAGGGAGGCAACTGGATCTTTGGAACTTCTTTTCTTAGAGGTTCGCCTTTCTTCCCATCGCTCCTTCTCGTCACCATTTCTCTTTTCTGTAGCGTTTCACACTGTCATCGACTACGAAAAAACAAGCATCGGATTCGCTCCTGTCAACAGACCCCTTTGGGTACGTCACTCTTGAATGATGCATTTGGTAAACCTCTGTGGTGAGCAGGTGCATTGAACAGACAGCAGCTTGCAACAACCACAAGAATCTGCCTTTTGCTTCTGTTTTTGCTTAGTGGGACGTATATTGCACAAGTTATCTGACTATGAATCATGCAATACTGCCAGAATGTGTACCGACCGGACATCCAACATAGTCACCACCTATGCAATCGATAATTTCGCCCCGATACAATCGCTATCGTCTTGTCTCTCCCGTCCTTTGAGACACAATCACACGGAGAACAGCACGAATGGATGGAGATCTGCATCATCTACGTCGATGGCTTTTTGACGATCTGCGTCCAGGCAGCAGGATGGAATGGTGCGCTGGAGCGACGACAGTGCAACAGAGGCGAGGGTGTGATTCTGTGGTCACCGGGAGATACGGTTGTCTCTGGACGCAGCTCCGGGGCACCTGTCGTCCGGCGATCTCGCCCACACGCGCTTTCATTGGGCGCATTACCTCGCGCCACTTTGTGAACGATGAAATGGAGTTCGACTGTGTAGCGCTGTCGCCACAGCGCACGGCATTTCTCGCGGTGGCAAACAAACGCGGAGCTCTTTTCTTCTTGGATTTCGGTGAGCCATTTCACGCCATTGGCTAAGAATTCGGCAGTCTTCTGCACAACAGAGAGGAACAGATACGCACAGATTCTGCGACGCGGACGCCGAATCAGCTGTCTGCACTTCTCCCTCTACGAAACGCATTGCCTGTTGATTGCGACATACGACGGGTGCGTTACTCGATACCATATCCGAAAACGCCATGTCATCAGGTCCAACTCGCCGTCCGCGCTGCTGATTGGAGCGTCTGTGTGTGCAGCGAAATAAAGGGATTACACAAAACAGCGATCCGTCGCCTGGAAACGACGACTCGCAGCGACTTGGCCCTCTCTCTAAGCGCCGAAATGGTGGCTCTCTGGAACGTCAGATCATCTACCGTCCTCTTCAAAAAGCGCGCTCAGATGCCCGAAGGAAGCTACGTTGGAGCTTGCGCCTTTTTTGAAACGAGCAGTGTCTGGACGCTTGATATTAGAGGACAGATTGTTTCGTGGAATGCTAAGGAGGGAGAGGCGCAGTGTGCCTATAACATCCATTTGCCCTTAGGAGACGCATTCTCTCAGATGCTTGGACGGATCACAACGGCGCCGTCCGCTGCTCATGCGTTATACATTGCCAGAACAAAGGACACTGTCCTCGAAGTGCAGCTGGACAAGGGCGAACTCCGCCCACTGTCATCGGATGCTGAGGAACATGAAGACATCTGCGGCATCGAGCTGTTCAAGAATGACGTTCTGGTTATCTGTCGTCGAAGGGGATGTCTTCTTCTAGATCTCGAACGCGAAGGATCTGTAGCAGAGGTGGATTTTGCCGTCCACGATGCGCAGCCGTTTGCAGGGAGGTCGATTGCGTTAGGCAAATCGATAATGGCTTGTCTGTCCGACACAGGCGTCATTCTCCTTTTCGACCTCGCAGCCCTTCCGAACGAGATGCAACTTCAGAAAAGCCTTACGTGTGCTATGACCCGCATGGTCGCGGTGGACCCGTCACATCTCGTTCCACGAGATCGTTGTGCGCAACATGTATCTCGGCCAAACACGGAGCTGAGAAACAGTCTTCTGTTCTACGGCGGTTATCCGTCCAAGTTCAGGAAGCTTGTCTGGAAGGAACTGCTCCGTCTACCCGTGAGCAGTGCCGCGTTCAGAGAACTGACGTGTAGACCACTGCCCTCGTTCATAGCGCTGAAGCAATTGTTTCACGAAGATATCGGCGCGAGAGAAGACAAGCACGAGCGTCGACAGCGCCATGCTTTCGTTCGGCTCATTCAATGGTGTCCGATTCTTGCCGAAGTCGCCTTCGTCGAAGTCTTTGCGAGGCCGTTCGTCCGTCTGTTCAGCACAGATGAACATCTCGCCTTTGAAGCGATTGCAACGATTCTGGGCAACTGGGGATGGCCCTTGCTGTCCTCCTATCCCGATCCGCCGCTGCAGCTGCTCTCGGAAACCGGCGCCCTTCTCAAAATGCACGATCCGCAACTGCATGCAGCTTTGGAATCTGCTCGATGTCTTCGGCGCGCGCTATGGCGGCTCATGAGTACTGGACTGTCGACGATTCTCTTCCCTTCGGACTGGCTGCTCGCATGGGATCACATCCTGACAAACACCTTTGCATTCTATGTGTTCATGGTCGTGTCCATTGCCAAGAGTCAGCGGCAGAGACTGATGGCGGCGGCGAGAGACGGATGCATCGAAGAAGCACTAGCCACGCACCAGTCCGTTGACATTCTCCGCGTCATCCGCGATACATACGTTTTCGCCTCGACCACGCCAGAAATGCACATTCCAAGATCTGCCGCCTTTCGCCCTCTGCATCCAGCAGGCGTCGTTTACCCTTCTCTTTTTCCTCGAGATCTTCATCCGGACGGCGGACGCCTGTCCACCAAAAGTACGTCATCGCTTGTGACGACGAACGTTGTGTATCTTCGTTGTAGGTAAGAGACAGGAGCAATTGTCTTTGGATAAGATCCGGAAAGATGAAGAGGCGCTTCAGCGACAGCAATGCATCTTGAAAGAACTGGAGGAACAAGGGCTTGAATTGGAGCGGCACGTTGATGAGCAATACCACTCTCTCCACCAGACTCCGGCGACAGACACGGTACCCGTCTTTTGGCAAAGATCTAATGACATTGTCGATGAATTTTAGCCAGAGATGAAGGGAAGAAACGTCGAAGCGCTGAGGTCGATGGTTGCATCCAGAGAGGCAGACATAAAGGAACTGAAAAACAGTATACGCGAAGAGAAGCTCAAACATCTTCGGCAGATTAGCTCCCTCTTGGATCTTCGAGAGCAGAATGAGCACCGACGAGCGCAAGAGAAGCAGTCGTTGCAATGTCAAAATGGTGCTGAGGAGATCAAGGTGCCACAGCTTCATTTTTAGAATTTCTTTACAGAAACGTCTTCCCTTTCGAATGTGTGCACAGGCGAAAGAAGAGCGCTACAAAACGCTGCTAATAGATGAGAGAATACGGCAGTTAGCGAGCGACCTTGAAGCTCGTTTGTTACAACAGGATCCAGCAAACAGCAAGCCAACCCCGCTGCTAAATCCAAAACCTGAGCACTCGCCTCCTTCGATCGTAGACGCCTCGTGCTGTACAGATGCGTGTTCGACGGGAGATACTGACTGGCATCGATTCAGGGCCCATTTTCAGAAGTACGTACCGCACAAGGATTGTGGGGTTGCAGATGTATTGGCTTTTGATCGCGCAGGCCAGAACATCCAGTCGCTGACTGGAAGTCCTCCACAACCGATCCTTCCGGCGATGCCGCGTTTAATGACCAGACATGTTCTGCTCCACGAGTGAACAAAGAAACGAAAACGGAGAAGTCAGTTGGTCGGCAAGCGGACTTCTGCCAATCAATCGCCAAAAAAGAAGACGTCATGCGTGGAAACGATGATAGCTTTCAGCCGCCGACGGCGTCGACTAGGTCTTCCTCGCTGAAGTTTGCTGGTTCTATGCTGTCTTCCAATGTCGAAGACGAAATCAAAGATCTTCGAGAGCGGATCCTTTGTCTACAATCGGTTTCGGCGACAACAGCTGAATCGCCACGAAGCTCGTCATCTGTGGACTCTTTCCAAAACCTAGATGCACTGCGCCGGCGCATTATGGAGAAGAGCGAACTGTCTGAAGAGTAAGTGCAGTCTGCAAGAGCTGCAGCCCAGAGAGCAAGATTCAACGCGTGCGAGCAGATCTACTGATGCCTTTTAACCAACAAAAGATCTCGAATTCTTTGGAGTTCGTTTCTTATTTGGAAGAATCTGTCCATCAGTGGACTCTCAGTTGCAGTGGCTTCATTTGTCGGACTTCTGCTTTTCCCAGACTCGGACGATATACGCTGCTGTCTTCAACTGTCATCAGATCTACTTATTGTGAACCTTGTTGTTCATGCATAGGAAGAACGTTGGCAAGAGCTTGCTCTTCTTCTCCAAGGGTTCCCATGCATAATGCCATTCGCTAGATTTTTCCTTGTCACGTCTTTCTTTTCCATCCAATGGAAGTCCCTTTTTGTCCAAGTCCCTTTTTTCAAGATAAGAACTGGAGATGATGATAAGAACGGCTCTGAATACTCTTCGAGATGAGTGCAGGAAGGTTCGCCAAAATCAAATCACGTATGGAATATGAAGGCAACAGAAGTGCACAACGATTAGATGGCTTTTACATCTCCCTTTGCACAATGTATATCGGGAGAGGGACCAATACAAGCTATCAGTGTAAAGAGACTATCCCCACATTCTGCCTTTAGTCTTCCAGTACATGGCAATTTGTTCAACAAATTCAGACAAGAGTTCAGGGTGTGTGAACACCAAAGCGATCGAAAGCGGTTGTTCTATTAAGTTCAGTTGTTGGCGGGCTCGCGAAAAGATCGGACATTCCAGCAGCAGATGATCTCTGTCTTCCATAGGTGCTCCGCATAGGCAGATTTGGTCCGGAACTCGTTCACCAAAGCGGTGTAGGTACTCCTTTGATGGGAAGTGATTCGCGGCGAACTGGTTTAGACGAGAGGCTTCAGATCGATTCAAATTCCTTCCAGGGAACTGTCCACGCCGGAAGCTCGAAAACCACTGCGTCAGGTGCTGGCTCTGATCCCGCTGACAGATATCTGCGTGAGCTAATTTATCCAAAAAGCTCGAGATTGAGCATCGAGTCCAGCGTAGGTCCGGTGGAATTTCTTGCTGCAGACGCCTAGCCGGTCGTGAGCCACTGTTCCTGGCTTCAAGTTTTGCTGCTTGTATTAGGCTCCGACCTGGGGCCCAACTTTCTGTCGCCCAGAAGAAGCTGTTGCCAGCTAGCGTCCAAGTATATAAGCGTTCTTGAATGCCCACCGCAACAGAAGTGCACAGGAAAGTCGACAACAGAATACAGAACGCCAAGTAATTTCGATGGGGCAAACAAATAGCCCAAAGACAGTTAAATACTGATAAATTTAGAAAGTCGCTTAAAAGGATCGTGCTGTTTTCACAACCTCATTTTATAAATCCATTCCGCATGACTCGTGATGACGTTTTACGGCGTGTCATGCTGGTAGCTTGTTGTAATCTTCCCTTCCCCACGACAATACCCACCTGGTGTTGCAGTGTGGACTAGGAAGTCTTCCAGACTTCAAGCAAAACTTTTCCACGACCTTTAAGTATCTAGAGGAGTCAAGTGATCCGTCAAATGGTGGCTGGTGGGTCTTTGTCTGATGTTTCTCTGAGCCTCGCCGTTTAGGTACTGCGATATTCACTACTTAATCCAAGATCTGTCGGGGGGAGCCCTTTCGGTTCGAGATTGCCCTCTTCTGTGATTGTCGTCGCGCGTCTACATTCTGCCAGATCAACGGGACCTTATATCAGGCGGAAACGACCAGGGTCGGAGTGCTAGATCGCTAGGCAGGGGAACTTCATGCCGCCCTAGGGGCATCTTCATTTTCTCGCTTTTGTCTAGGTGTGTTTGGGTCGGTTCTTTTCTTTTGCTCCGCTGACTGTTCGGAGTTCACACAAAGGGAAAGCGTGCGCGCCTATGTCAAAATGGCGCGCTTCTGAGGGGACACTGATGGGACGTCGTTGTAATGAGTGGCATTTCTGTCACTTGATGGTTCTCGCGCCTTTGGCCCTTCGAAGGTCTCATCCAAGAGGCCACGAGGCCACACGTGCCTCTCTCAGGAGCAAGCAAGCTCAGAAAACACTGGCGGAACATCGAGCTCGAATAGCTACATAGAACTCTCACAAGAGCACTCCGCCGCCGAGAACGACACCAACGCAGATTTGGATGGACCCCGATGGACCCCCACTCTCATTGAAGACTCAGTGAGTAAGGCAAAAGACCAGCACAAGTATGTAATCCGGAAGTGCAAGCGCGTTGCCTGGAGGGAATTTTTGGCAACGAATTCCGACACTCAGTCAGACATGTGGAAGACTGTCCGTAGAATGACCAGGTCACAGAGCCGCCCAGCGCTAGACTTTGTGCAAGACGAGCATGGAGCACTTATTCAAGATCCCGCGGACATAGCGGCGGCCTGCACACCAAGATCTTCCCGCCACTGACGATCAGGCCTTAAGATAGCGCCGCTAGAGCAGAGGAGATCCCCCTCTGCGGACAACCAGAAGGCATACCCTCAGTCTCGGAACTAGAAGCCAAGAAAGCCTTCAGCAACGGACGCTCCATGGCGGCACCAAGGAAGAAATTGGTATTGAAATGGCCCTAGGTTTTGGGCGAATGTATTCTTGATCAGTAGACTTGGACCTCTCCGCTGATGTTTAACCTAAAAAAGGATGTAAGCAGCGCCAACTTCTCTCGCGCCTTTGGCCGCGTCGAGATGAATAGGCATGAGTCGTGGCGACTAGGAGTGAGTTTCTGTGAAGTACTCATTGAAGTGCTTTAGAAGATTCTAGAATCTAATTGGGAACTTTAATGAAAACTTCACGGACTTTCCCTGTCGTCACATCAGGGACTGAGTATTTAAACGAAGGTCGGACACATAAAACATCTTTCGCTTAACATCCAAGTTTACACTTGTGTCTGTGAATCGCATACGTCTGTCTGTCAAAACATTTGCTGTCTATCGTCGTTGTAACAAGCTGTCTCTTTGCTGCAGACGTGGTGTGGCCACCGATATCCTTGCCCATCCTCACCTTGCCTCGAAACTTCCACTGCCCTTGTGAGATGAGCCAACCCGGAGACAATTCAGGCATCTAGTCTCCTCGTCCACGTCTTCCTTGCCGTCGCAGTGAGAGAGCGATACTCGTCGACGCCGAGGACATCATAAGGGACGTGGAGGGTCCGGCTGCCGAAGGGAGTTCTTCGCAATTACCTTGTCGGAAAAATTGCTCGTGGAACGTCGTCATCCATAAAATGATGCGATCATAACACATAAAACGACGCACCTGTGCTACTGTCACCATGTCTGATCAAATTTCATCGTACTCTGCCCTCAAGGGGCTTGGATCAGACAACGACACTTTCAGTCCGAACAGAAGATGAGGTTATGAGCGACGGATTTGCGAATGCAGTTTGTAAGTCGATGTATTCAATTCTCAACGTCAGAACACAGGTTTTTGTTTTTGGATGTCGCGATTTATGGAGAATAGGAATGGTCGCTTTCCGAAAGAGGTAGTACTGTGATGTATGCCGCCACAGCATTCTCTCGCGATTGTTATGTCATCTAACAGATCTTCACCCATTGGCGACAATAAGTATACAAAGTCAATCAAACAGGAGAAAAACTCGCGTTATTGGGGTGCAGATACTAATCGTCTAATGCGCAAAGACCAGCGGCCTCAGAATAAAGAGCAACAAAAGCCACACATCTAGATGGACAAAATCTATACCCAGCTGGGTCACGAAGGCGATACAAAATCAAATGAATCTCGATTAGAACTCTGAGCAAATCTGCAGCAGATCAGATAAAACTTGTACGAAATTCTTTCATCTTCGATCACGAAAGGATGCCAGAGCGCTGTATTCACTCTGGGCCCAAATACTCAACCTCGAATCTGGACACGACGTCGGTGAGAATGTTGGTGTTGATGGAGCCCATGAAAGGTCCAGAAAGTCTGTTGTTGCGAAGGGTCAGGACCATGACGTCATTAAACGGAAGAACCGTGAAGGAGTACAGCGACATGGAAATAGAACATGTCTTCGGGTCTCTGACCAGCAGGATGTCAGCGAGCGGAATATCCGGCGGGAGAATTTCGGGGTTAGGAAAGAACTCTGTCACGGATATGTTTGCCTTTCCTGCCGAAACGACGATGTCAGAACAGGCAGACGACGGTCGATGTGGACCTGTGTAGATGTTCGGAATCTGTTCGGTGAGGACGATGTCTTGTATAGTCCGCGGCAAGAGAGTCGTGTTGCCAAGATTCGTTTGTGCGAAGGATACTGCCCTCCATCTTCCTTGCGGCAGCTCTTCGCAACCGAAGAAGTGCTGCCAGGAGAAGCGACGAGCGTCGGCTGTAGTCGCGGACAGTGTAAGTAAAGCAGCCGCGACGAAAAGGACTACAGAACGGCATCGTCGATTTCTGCCTGTCCAGGAAACGAAACTGTTTTTACCGCTCCAAACGCCTCCGGTGCTGCTTTTGTTCGGTGACATCATCAAACGCAGTGCTGGAAAAGGCGTGTCTCTTAAAGGCGTATCTCCAAACGTCTCGGCAACAACTGGCAACTGAAGTAAAAGTATGGATGCTTCCGTAGCGGACTGTCTTAACCTCCGTTTTGAAGCAGTGGTTTTCTGTCTACGTGCCTTGACCGTCACTCACTGCAGAAACGGGCACCGTCCAGTAAAGGCCCGTCGGATGACCCAACGGATCTTTTTTTTGTCGACGAACGGTTTTCTTTCTTCATCACTGACTGGGGTTCCGTCCTCTCGTACGAGATCGATTGGCTGCAAGACGGAGAGATAACGGTTGATAACATATGGCCGTCAAACATCTCTTACTGAGAATGCGATAGAATCGCAACCTGTGTAGCGAAAAAGTGGGATGAATACCCGGAAGACGTTTGGAGGATGGCGCACTGCTTCTTAGCGATGTTTTTCTGATCTTCTTTCGTCCGTCGGGCGACGATACGCTTGTAGCTCAGACACGAATTCGGTCAGCTTCTGCGTCCAAAGCATCTAAACACTCAATTGCTAAACGTACAAAGTAACCCCTTCGTCCGAATGTCAAAACGTCCCATCGTTTTCGTACAGAGCGATTCTCATAACAAGATCGCTGTCGCCATGGTCTTCTGCCGTTAAATCTCAGCCGAAAAATACACATCTCTATTCAGCCCCGAACGCGAGAAGGGAATGAGGAAAGGGTTCTTTCGATCCGATGTATAAGTATGTGTTTACTGGGCCTTGTAAATCCGAGGGATGCTGACGGGATCTGGAAAATATTGGGTAATATTCGCAGAGGCACGCAGATCCCACATCTGCATATGTCCACTATCACCTGCTCCAATGACAAGATGGCCAGCATACCTAACAGCCACGCACTCTCCTGATCCAGCCATCTATCAATAACAGTCTCATACTTGCAGAATCCACCAGCCAAGATTTCTCCAACGCTCAACGTTCTTTTCTCCACCAACTGAGGTGGCATTGCATCGTTCGTGTTGTGCCACACCTTCAACTGCGAAACAGACGACATCGCTGGTGGACCTCTCTCTGCACACGAGGCAGTACTTTTCCATCTTCGGATCCTGTCGCAAAGAGAGAGGACTGCAATGGACAGACACTCAGCACCGTTGCACTCTCTTTGTGCGCCGCCATTCTGAAGAGTGGATCCGATTTTGATCCTTTTCTGGCGTCGAACATCTGAACCGTCCCATCTTCATCGCTGACCATATAGCACGTTGGCTGCTGTGTCCACCAGGTCACACATTCGCAGTCTGCATCGAGCTTCCATTTCAAAACCTCGCCATCCGGCTTGCGAACATCTGTCTGCCACGAAGAGAAATTGCCGTCAGTGCAGGGAGTAACATTTTGATCGAGAGACCACGACACTCTTCTTGTCGTGTCCACCACTGATCAGAATCGGCGGATCTTTTGGATTCCACTCGATGCTTTGCACCGTCGATCTGTGCAGCTTCATCTCAGATGTCATACTCCCTATAGACACAATCTCGACACACCCACTGCCAGAGGTGCTTGCCTGTCGCGAGATCCCACACACGAAGGCGTTTGTCGTCGCCTCCACTTGCCATGACGTTCCGAACCTGTTCGTTCACCGACAGCGACATCGTCGACGTGCGACCCTTCTGATACAGAAGCACATGTCATGCATTGCTCAAACGCTCTCTAAATCTATCCCCTCACTTTGGAATCGATGTGCAAAGTGGCAACCGGCGAAATGGGATCGAGCACATCCAGATCGTAGACCTCGATATCGCTCATCATGCTGCCGACCGCCACCAGATGACGCGATTCAGAACCTAATCATCCTCCAAATGAACCATCCCATACTGAACAGACATAGACGGTACTTTTGGGCTGAACATCGAGGTACGCGCAACAGAGGGGATAAGCCGTGAGAGAAATGTCATGATGCGCAAAGAGATTGCCTTCCCGATGATCATCTGCCTCTTCATACACCCACACCTACGCAGCTCCGTTGCTAGCAGACCTCAGCCATAAGAGGCGGCACTTCGATGCCGCTCAGTATATCTTCGGCCTTCGTCGCCAACACCACCACATCGCCCTGTTCATACTCCAACACACTGTCTTCATCTGAATCTTCATCCTCTTCAGACGTCCCGCTCTTGGCTTCGTTTTCTGTCGATGCGTCGACAGGACGGGCCGCCACGATCTGATCGAAGAAAGACGCGTGTGTGCCGTCGTCTATGGACATGCCGTGTCACGGCAGTGGCGTTTATGAGATGGAGAGCAGCCACCGTCTGAGTCGTAGGCATCGAGGTCCAGTTCTTTCATCGCCTCTTCGACGTCGGGGTCGTGCGATATCGGCAGCTCCGCCGAGGTCAGGACGCGCTGCGCAGCGGTTTCGGCATTGCGGATCGCTTCATTCCGATCCCCGTCGATCTCCATCTCCGCCGTATCTCCATCGTCGCGTCTCCTGCCCGTTCCTTCGAGTCGTCGACGTAGCTGCACCAGATCCTCCTGCGTGACTTCGGCGCGAACGGGCCGTCGTTTCAGGACATTCAATGGCACGTAGCCAACGGAAGAAATCATCAAACGTCGCGACTGTCGTACAAGAACGCTCTGCAACAAAGCACTTCGCAGAATGTTTCGGCGCGGCACTTGGCGACACGGATGGACCCTTCTCGCCGCACTGCGGCAACCAAAATCGACGCCGACTGTTCTCAAAGGCGTCCTGACAACGATAGCGCGTCCTGCGCCGCCGGAACGGACGTCCGCGTTGACGACAGGCGTCACGGGACTCGAGCGTTGGGACCCAACCTGCGCACGGGGTATCAGTTCCAGTGCCATTATCTTTCGATTCATGCAGCGATGGGAAGACGTGGCAGAGACGCTCGATCGACTGGACCGTCGTCGGCTCCTTTCGAGTCGTCACCTCTGCGCCGCTTTCCGAATTCTCAAAACTTTGCCGCGTCGTCCTTCTGATGCCTTTCTCCAGAAACTCCATGAAATGACACGACAACACGTGCGGCATTTCGACGCCGGCGATGTCGCCGAGGTATTTGCAGCGACCGGGCTGCTTGGATGCCACGAGATGTGCCTGTTGGAAGACCTGACGCAGCACGTTCTCAGCAACGCCCTTCACCTTCATATGTCGCGGCGTGATCTCGTCCATCTCCTCTGCAGCTTACGTCTCGTCGTGCTCACTTTGCCAGAAAGTACCGAGGAGATGTTGTAGGGCAAGGACAGAGGGCTTTGAGCTTTGCCTCTTATGATGTGCTGAAAGAGGCGCTGGTGACAGAAGTGTTGCGCCCCAGTCGACGAAAGAAATTCACCGAGCGACAGCTTTACTGGATTCTGTTCTCGTTCGATCGATTCCGACCAGTGGTTCCTTTCGAAGCGGTCGAGAAGATTCTCCAAGAGCTGTCCATGCCGTTGCGGCAGATGCACCTGTCGGCGACCGATAAGATCCAGATCGCAACGACATTTACCTCACTCCATCAGCAAAGCAAAAATCTCACTCTTTTAGATACACGTTGCCTCGTGATCGTCGACGTCTTGTGTAGAGAGTGCCGTTGTCGATGCATGGATGACGAAATTGGTGGAGCCAGAGAATTTGAAGCAGTACACGTCCGGCGATCTGTATCGACTATTCGACACCATCCTCACGGTTCGTCCAGAGGATCGCCCGACGTTGCTGGCGGCGGTCGCCGAGTTGCGTCGTCCGAGTCGCACAGATCGATTCTCCCCCGTCACTATTTCGACGATCACAGAAAGTACAGACCACGCATCTCAGACAACGCCACTAAAGCCACCTGCTTTCTGACCAGAACTCATTTCCCACGGGTACTTAGACGACGACACCGTTCCATCTTTCTGGCGATACGGTCACATCGCTGGAGGGGAGGATACGAACGACCGGAAGAAACCGTCCCTTTTCTCACAGGTGAATACGACGCTCCATGGGTAGAGGTGCGTTTGAGTGTGAATACATCGTTTCTTACAAGAACCGTAGGAAGTGCGTGTCCTCCGGGCAACATCATGTTTAGCAATAACAGATGTCTTCGTTGAGCATGTCTTTCCAATGCGTCGTCTTGCCGGACTCGCGGACAGCAGCTTCAAATGGATGACAGTCTCCATAATGATTTCTGCACGAGACACAGGGTTCGTGAGATGCGAGAGAGAGAGGGTGATGTACCTTGGACATGGGCACGTCCTCTGTCGAGCGTTTCTGTAGGAACAACAACGTCTTGCGGAACCGTGGCATCGCGTTATGTGTTGCGTCGAGGCGGCGGCGTTTCCGCGAACGTCGGCAGCTCCGATGCCGCCAATGGCAGAGAATCCCTCGGACTTCGCTGAGGCGAATTCGTTCTGGACAGAGGAGTCCGCTTCGATGAACACCGAAGAGGTCACCGAGTGACCGTAAGCGTAGGCGACGGCGTCGACGAGAACAGAGGCCACCGGATGCGCCACTGCCATCGCGACACTCGTCTGCGTTGCTTCGACGTAACCCGATCCCTGCAGGTCTCCTTCGGCAAGGGCACTGGCCGTAGCCTTGGCAATGGCCACTGCAATAGCGTCGCCGTTGAACGTCGCGACAGCGACACCGTATTTGTTGCAGGCACGAGCAATACCTTTAACCATCACCTAAAAAAGGGCGGCGCTGACGGAGTGCCGCAATTCTGTGCTCGAAGCCAACCTTAGCGAAGGCTTGCGCAACGGCCGTGGCCTCGGCAGTGGAGATTCCGTAAGCTTCGCCATGGCCATCGACCTCAAGAACGACAGCAGTTTCGACGAAAACTTCGGCAATGGCTTCGCCCATTGCAATAGCTTCTTCGTGGATTACGGCATACGCATCGCCGCCTTTATCGGCCCAAGAAAACACACGGTATATCCCCTCCATGACGGCATTCGTCTGACTGGCTACGGCCTGCAATGTAACATAGACGTCGTGTAAATACGGCTCGGCGCGAAACGCACCTCGGCAACAGAAGTCGATTCGGCGTAGGTATAGCCACCTCGTGAACTGGCAAGAACATGAGCCAATGCCTCGGTGTCGTTCTCCAGGAGGTAATCTTCGATGATATCCGGATCGACGGATACAGCGTCGGCAATCGCTTCGACAACGGCATCCAAAGGCGCTCCGTTGTGCAGAGCTTCCGATACAGCCTCGGCAACAGACAGCGCCGATGCAAACCCTAATCCGCATAGATATGCGTGCATAGATGTGGAGCGAGGGAGAGTTGGTACCTCCTTTCGACATGGCATTGGCAACGGCGTCGGCGATGGCGTTTGCGTCTCCTTTCGCGACGGCTTCTGCCACAGCCTCGGCAACGGCCGTACCGCCTGTGGATGAACTGGAAGCTGTTGCCTCGGATGAAGCGGTCGCGTATGCCCTCAGCGTTCGGCTCACACGTATACCATCCAACCCTCGTTCTAACACCAGATCATCGTCACGAAACAGATCTCAAACACTTGCAATTATACCTGAAGCGCCACGAGCGCTGGAGAGCGTGAGCGTGATAAGCAGGAATGCCAACATCGTGCGTTCGTGCGTGAAGTACTCCAAAATGAAACGGCGGCGCGGTTAGCGATCGGAAGAATGTTAAGAACTCTTGCGCCGGGCGCTGTTAACCCTTTACGCGACTCGTGCGTGCCACGGTATGAAAAAACGGACTTGGAAAAGGGCGGTTTCGAACGGTCTTTTGAACGAGAGTACGTCTTGGACGAGGTAAAGTATCGACGCGACGCCGTCCACCGATGACCGAAACCCCGAAGCGACGTCTCATCGCCACTCGTCGCCGTCACATCCATTTCGTGCTGCAGCAGCCAGCTGTCGAGCGCACGCGCGTTGACAGCTATTTAAGAATCTCAGCCAGAATAACACACAGGTTCTGTCGCTTTGCTGTCAAGCTCCACTCAGATTTAGAAAGAGACGAGCATCTTGCCGACGTTTTTTCCAGCTAACATGTATTCCTCGGCGTCGACGACGGTTTCGATTCCACGAAAGCGCTCAAGAGCTGTGGCGTCCAACACAACCTTCAGCTTTCCTTCTTCGTACAGCTGAAAAGAACGCTGGCGACAGCGGGCAATCACATCTCGATCCTGCAGACAGATGCACGTCACATCATTCGACAATGGACGGTGATGCGACCCACCGATGGCCACGTTTGTCCGATGATACGTTTGCCTCTAACCGTCACGTTCTTTCTTTTATGCAGCACCTCCCACAGCGGCGGAGCGCCATCCACTAGGCCCTTCGTTTTTCCGCTTTCGTATCCTGCCGTATGGGGATACTGCGAAAAAAACCTGAAGAAATCTCTCGAGAGATGGGAAGACCGCCGCCAGCCACAGCATTCCTCACCCGATGGTCAATATCCTGCCGTTCGGCGCCAAATGCTCAAAGGCCGTTTTCCACAAAGACCCACCCACGCCTTCAACAACGTAGTCCAGTCCATTCGGATACTCAGATTCCAAGACCTCCACAAGAGACTAGGAAACAGCTCCACACAAATCCGTCATCCCATTTATGGTACCGAACCTCCTCTGTGTAATCGACCACCCGATCGAGTCCCAGTTCAACCAACTTCTCCTTCTTTGCTGCCGAGCCACAAGTCCCGATCACATGGCAGCCATGAAGTTTGCCAATCTGTGCCGCAATGTGTCCAACGCCACCGCACGCGGCGGTGACCAACAAGGTATCTCCCGCTCGAACCGGCTCCGTGTGTTCCATGAACCCAAACGCATACGACCCAGCCACTCTCAATGCCGTATACGCGGGATCTGGACTGGGAATCTCGACGCAGGCGGACTCCTTCGGTAAGGTGTACTCGCTGAAGGAGCGACAGCCGCCACAGGATACATAGTCACCTTCTTGGAGGGAGTCCACATTGGCTCCGACAGCAACGACCTCTCCCAGACCATCCGCACCCAAGTTCTGTATTCCCTTCCAGTCAGCAAAGGATCCTGTTCATGCGCAGCCATCTGTTTTTTACTCCTGTGGGAGATTCGAAAGCGGAAGCGACCTTCTCGGCATGCTTGAAAGGAATCGTGGCCGGCATTGACGGTGGCGTAGATCATGCGTAAGAGCACCTGTGAGAACGGCTGTTTGGCAGGGGGATAGATAGGTTGGTGCGGATCGGACTTCGTCTGCATCGGGCAGCTGCAGTTTGACGGTTCTGAGTTGTGCTGCTTTTCTGAATGACGGCGCCGCTCCGTCCGAAACCCAACGACGAAAATGCGTCGGCAATCGGCTGCCGATCGTCGCCGAAGAGCGTGTTGATGCCATGACGTGGCGGATCAAACGTGTCATCCGTTTTCAAACGACACAACACAGACTCCCTCGACACGCACACTCTGGCAGATCACAAGACACCCGAACGCAGCCGCGACATAGGTACCACCAGCAAAGAACCCCCGGAGGGTCGTCTTTGTCTCCAAGCAAGGAGCGATGGATGGAGAATCGTGGACATCGATCGTCAGACGCGACGTTGTCTCCTTCGCTAAGGTTTTCACCCGACCGTTATCGACGATCAGATGTATTTCCATTCCGCTAAGGCTCGGGCAGAAGTGCCGCTGTCGTTATGGAAGGATCTACCGCGCGTCCTTCGATGGACGCATCCATGGCAGTCCTCTTCGCGTCTGAAGCATTTTTGCGGCGTGTGTTCGTGCATCTGATCGAAGACGGACTCCACGAATGCCGTTTGGTCTGTCGATTATGGAACGACACCGTCAAGAAGATGCCGGTCCGACTGAAACTGTCCAATGGAAAACACACGCCGTTCTTGGTGAAAACTTTCCCCAACGCCGTCGCATTCAAGACTCCCGACATTGTGTTCTTCAACTACAGGAATTACATTCCTGTCGACGCCGTGTTCTTCCGTCATTGCGCTCTCTTAAAACAGCTCAGGCATCTCGAAATCTTAGTCCGAGGGTCTTTTTATCTCGGCGACGGTTTTGAGAGTTGTTTTCAGAACATGCTTCAACTGCAGTCACTAATAATACGTTTGGAACTGCAAGAAGGGGAGGCCTATCGGTTTTATGAAGGCATTCGGCAGTTGACCCAGCTGACCCGACTCGCCGTGAATCATTGGAGTAACCCATCCTTTCAGGCACCGCCCCTCAGGGAGCTCAAAAAAATCCAGTCGCTCGATTGCTCTTCTTATCGGCCGACGACGCACAGTGGCGCACTCATCTGTCCATCACTGACAGCACTGACACATCTGTCTCTATCGCTGTTCAAAGATCTCATTGAGCAGTCTGGCGATAACAGCTTCCTCAAAGTGCGTCCTTTTAACACAGTCGACATCCAGTGGCGATCTGTTGCAGGTCTTCATGCCGTATGCCAGCACGCTTGTATCTCTGAGCGTTCGCGGACTTGGGATAAAAGCGTCGCCCATGCGGGACATGTCTCTACTGAAGAACTTTGTTCATCTGACGGCCTTGGAAATCGCGTACCCTCCGGCGGAAGATACAAATCTCTATGCGGTTCTAATGGATTTGACGCAGCTTAGAGAACTGAAGCTCATCGAACTGCGACACACTGTTGCTGCCTCTCTGCGAGCAGTGCTTGCGTTGACACAGCTGGATTCCCTCAATATGTTACCGTACGCTGGGACACCCGATGTCCTCGAAACCTCCCCCCTTGCGTCCGAGCTCAGCAACATGAAGCAGCTGACACGACTCTGCACCACGGAGGTGCTGATGCACTCCTCCCTTAGCGCACTGACACGTTTGGAGCATCTGGAAATTCACGTTGCGTGGGGCGTCAAAGTCCCTCGAAGCTTCCGGGTGCATACAAACCTCAGAATTCTGTCGCTCTGCTGTGCCAGTGGACTCCATTTACCCCCAGGCATCTTCGCCCACTTTTCAAAGCTCCAACGTCTCGGCATGCGCGAAGTTGTCATGGATGACGAGCTGCTGCCATCGATCGCTGCCTTGCCTCAGTTAACGGCTCTGAGTATCCGCACGTCCGAAGAGGGGAAGTCACTTCAGTATACTCAAGTCAATCTCCTGTCCCGTCTCCGCCGCCTCACCTTCCTCGTACCGTCCGAAACACGCCCTCCCACTGAGTATATCCATGACGGCACGTTGCCCCGTTTGCAATACCTTGAGACGTATTCTGACGAGATAGCCGATCTCGTCTTCTCTCGACTTCGAACAAAGATGCCATGTCTGCGTCGATTTACCGCCAGTTGTCAGACGCCTTGCTGGTTGAGATGAACCGTCGTTCTCCATGATGAACAAACAAACTTATCATGTGCATTTCTCGCAAACGCATACCCATCGTTCAAATCGAGTTCACTGCTTGTTTCTATCGTTGTTATCGCCTAGAAACCTTTCCTCACCTGTGCGGCGACGTTTCGCTAAAAACGAACGAGACGGCGGGACCACACGCGTTTTGTCATTTCTTTTCGCGTCCGAGAACAAGTGTCCGTCTACGGAGCCATGGTGCCGTTGACCGCGTACACACGTCCAGGCCATTGCTCAAAAGCTATCATGCCGCATCTTCTGTGCGGACGTGTCTTCGTCGCGCCCTTCCGTACGGCGAAGATATCGCGCCCTCAACGAGACACAAGACGCAGCATGTCCATGCGCGCCAGCACTCCATCGCAAGGAGGCGTTCGCCCTGAAGCGGAAAACGCGTTTTTGCCGTCGGTAGAGGTGGACACCGAAAGCGATCGTGCTGTCGCGGGCGCAGACACGTTGTTCGATGAGTCCTTCGGTCAGACGGTCTATGTCGAAAAGGGAGAAGTCGGCAATACCGACAGCATTCCGACAGCGCCAGCGCTTCGCCTCGCCGAAGTCGTTCCCGATTCGCCAAGTTTCAATCTTGTTAGACAGAAGCCGTCGATGGACGCCGGCCGTCAACGTCGACGCATTCTCGCCGAGGTGCTCTTCATAACCTCGCCTTCTATTTTGGTCGTTGACGTGACGATCGGCAGGTATTGACCATTACCATCCCAGCAATGGCAGCGCTGATGGCAGATCCGTTGATGTCACTCGTGGACACGGGCTGTGTGGGACAAATCTCTGCCATCGATTTGGCCGCCTTGGGTCCCAACACCGCCATTTTCAACATGATCGCGGGGATCTTCAGTGTCATGGCGGCGAGCACGGCCAATCGTATGGCACGTAACTCCATCAAGGTGCCTGGACTGAGCACAGAGGAGAAGACCCGACGTCGAGAAGACAATGAAACTGTTCTCAGTCATTCTTTAGTGATTGGCACAGTCATTGGCATCTCCGTCATGTGTGGTCTCATCGTCTGCGGTCCAGTCATCCTCCGTGCCATGGGTACAGCATCGATTGTCATGAAGCCTGCCCTACAGTACCTCTACATTCGAGCCCTCTCCTTGCCAGCCTGTATTTTCATGGCAACATCACAAGGTGGATCGCGCCGCCGCCGCCGCCGCCAGCCTAGATGTCGTATATGATTTGTTTTCTAGGTGCTTGTCTCGGTCAGCAAGACATGTGGACACCCATGAAGGTGATGTTGCTCGCCGGTGTCATCAATTTGATGGGCGACATCGCCTTGATTATCTTTGCGGGTCTGGGCACCGTCGGTGCAGCAGCGGCCACCACCGCCTCGCAAATCGCAGGTGCCTTGTTCTTCTTTTTTTATTTACGTCGCGGAGGAGATCACGGCGAAGTGGCGAAGCTCAAATGGAGAGGCCTTCCAGATGGCTCGACCGTGAAATCCATTGTCGATATGGCACGTGTCTTGGTACCCCGTTGCCTCGTCCTGATGGCAACCTATACTGGAATGACAACCGTCGCCACTGTCGCCGGAACACTGACCCTCGCGGCACACCAAGTCACACTCCAGATCTTTTGGCTCTTGGCGACCATTGCCGATGCCGGATCCCTCACAGCACAGTCCTTGATTGCCCGAGATCGAAACGACAAGCGCAAGATTCGTGAGATCTCATGGACACTCGTCAAGCTGGCAACGTATGCAGGAATGGTTCTGGCGGCCATTCAAGGATGTGCTCTGCAGTTCTTCCCTCAATTCTTCTCGTCCGATCGTGCCGTGATCGCCGCTTTCCAAACGGTTATTCCTCAGGCCATGTTGGGTATCGTCGTCTATCCAGTCTGCGTGACCTTGGAGGGTATCAGTATCGGCATGGATCAGATGGAGCATTTCGCAAAGGTCGTTGCTGGCTCCACGGCCATGACCATGTTCTCTCTCTGGGCGACCCAAACCTTCCAACTGGGTCTCTGTGGCGTTTGGACGTCAGCTGTCGTCTTCTTCGCTCTCAGAACCTTCTTGCAGTTGGGATTTCTCGCAAAGAACTGGACGCAGACGGCATTTGCTGCCTGGGATCCATCCTATGCCGTGCAACCGCAATTCGCCACCAGCTAAACTCTCTGACAACAGACATCTCTCTCTTTCTCTCGATTTTCAAAGAGAAACAGAAGACAACGGCTTCTTATAAATCTGCCATATCTGTTGTACATTCACAGCTGTCTCCGGCTTTTTATGGGGGGCATTCTACGAAGAGATATGTAAGAATTCTTCGTGAATTGTCAAGATATGCTGCCAATAGCGATCGGTCTTGATTTCGTTGACCAGATCGTCGTTCCTCAGTTCCATCCATCCTAAAAAATACCACACCTGCTACTTTTGTTTCGATGAGCTCGTGTGTGAGTGGGAATCGATCTTTCGAGAAGAAAATAGACATGGACGGCATGCACACACGCGACAATATAACCCTTGCTGTAGAAGATGAACTTTCCTAGACACTCTTATTCTTTCGCTCTGTTACTATCGATCTGATAAGACCAGGATCGATCTCTCTTGGGGATTCTGTTGGGTCATCACATAGGCTGGATGATCAGCATCTTCATACAATTCTGAACGGAATGGCTGCGGTGACGGAAGAATCGAATTCTGTCTTTACAGAATAAGACTTTAGTAATACGTGTGTTGTTATTGTTGTTGCTGTGTCAAGGATGATGAGGTATTCCAAACGTCATCTCCGAGTCGATCTCATGGCTCGTGACATTTTGTCGACGACCGTACTTTGAGCCCATGAATGCTTGAGCCGTGCGGATGGAAGAAAGCACATTCGCATGGCTAAAGTGCCAGAAGTTGTAACCAAATGGAAAAATTTGAAAGAGTCTCGATGCGCCGATGGATAAGACGCGGATAAGAAATCGCCCTCTATGGACTGGCTCCCTTTCCGAGAGACATTGACAGAGAAGGGACAGCCGATGCCTATCCAGCTCACTAATGCTCTGTACTGTCAAGCCGAGGAGCGAATGATTTGACTGATGGATACACTGATGGATACCTGTTGATATAAAAGACGCTAGATCTTGTCGATAACGCCTCTTTTTAACAAGTGCTGCAACCTCGGTTTTTATTCATCGTGATGGAATCACAGCACCTTGACGATGTGCAGACGCCGAATGGTCACAACAACTGGAAAACATTCATCGTTGTATCTGTTTAGGGTTTCGTCGGTTAGCAGATGCCAACCACTCCGACAGAGACGCGGTGACGGATAACGGCTTTCATCGGTGCGGATGGATAAGACGCCTCATCCTTCAAAGCATGTAGACTCTCGCACCCTCCGTCTTTCGCTTCTCAGATCCGTTAACCGAGATGGATCGCCCTACCTTCGGCTCTAAGATGTGATCTTGGATAGGAAGCCTCGTCTAGAGCGCGCACAGGATGGACGTGGTCATGTAACTGAAGGAGGAGCGAAGAACAACAACTGAGAGGAGCGTCCTGTTCAAGCCGTGTGGCTTATGGAGCAGCTGTCGTCTCAGACACGACTTGATGCCTTCATTCAAGAGGCTAACCGACTCCCACGGACATTCCAAGGGATCTCAGGAAATCGCAAACTCCACCAAAACTGCGTTTGGCGATGGCCATGTTCTTGGCAAGGAGGTCTGGGTTGTGACCGAGAATTCATGGGTCTCTACGGTTTGCCTACAAGCCGTGTGCTGGCGCTTGGCTTTTCAACCATCACCGTGTTTGACTCAGCGCCGTTCTTTCCCTTGATGTGACTTGAGCAATCCTGACCTTTCATTTGACAACGGGTCCCTATAAAAGACAAGAAAAGTTGCGTCTAAGTTGTCGCCTTTATTCATTCACGTTTGGAAGAGTCCGTGCAATTCTTTGCGCAAACCGCGGCACCTCGTGTCATTTTCACCTGAAGAGTAGCGGCGTCAACTGACAAACATACCGCGACAGACACCTGTCTTTCGCACCAGATTCTGCCTTTGCCGAAGCGTCCGTCGGAGCGTTTGCATATTTCTACGCGTTTGATTCTCGCAGAAGCCTTTCATCCTCAGCAGCTCTCTGAACAGCCATGTCGATTTGCAAAGGTTCGGCCATTTCGAAGCTGCGTTGCTGCTCGTTGTGACACGGAGCACTGTGCTTTCAGTTTTCTTCGTTGCGGTTGTCCTATCCGCATACAGCACGGCGGTTCACGCAAGAGGCTGCTTCTGGTGCATCTGCAGACCTCCACTCGAGGGCACATGGCGCATAGCGCAGAGTTTTCCAGACAAGAACGGAATGCTCGAGCTCCATGTCAACGCGGACCTCATGCTTCAAAATGTCGCCGCAAACATTTATAACGGTAAGTGCGCATCGCTGCTGTCAGGCAGCTAAGGATATGGGTTATGGTGACAGCGACGGGAATTGCCAACCAAGTGGCCCCAGTGCAGATACCGAACTTCCCGATCGTCTTGGTGGCGCAATTCGATGTCCAAACATGTGTATTGTCGGGCACCATCTATGCCAGGGATCTCAATGCGAGCAGTCCTTTCTCATGGACCTCCTACGGAGGAAGATATATGGAGGGTCCGTATCTAGGCGTGCTCAATTATAATCTTTTCTTCCCGGCAACTGGCGTTCAAGAAGTCACCTTCATCGAGTAGACATCTTTGCTGGGCCTCTCCTCGCTGCTATTATGCAAATAATAGACGCATCGTCATAATGCACACACAAAGCTGGATTTGATGGACTTAAGATTCTTACACGCCGCACTCAGGGCAACAGATGCGATCCTCGCTTTCATATCCTCGCAGTGCTTTTTTCGCTTTCTTTCTAAACTATGCTCATTTGGTTTGACGCAGTCGTAGGGCCTTTCGCGATCTTCCGATCAAAGGCACTGTTATATGAATCCTCCTGTCTGGCTGCTGCACACACATCTTGTTCTCAGCTATAGGAGATGATCATTTGACATTCGTACTAATAACATACATCTATGTCTGTCTATCTTTGGTAGTCAGAGAAACGCATTTGGCGTTCTCTTCTGCTGATGGGGGGTAAATCATTCCACTTTGGATGTCGATGGGACACTCAGAGACATGATGTTTCTGCACCTCTTTCTGAGCACGCGCGTATGGACTGCTTTAACAGAACCCTCAAATACGCCGCGTCTCATACGTCACATCACTTTTCCAGCTGCGTTCGAGCGTCCTCCGGCACTACAAAAGCAATGAGGTCGTTGATGGACAGCGTCCTCCCAATTAGCCTCGGTGACACACAGACAGGTCGTACTCGCGGGAACGCGGCTAAATGGGAACCGCTGGCTGCTGGCTCAACAAAGCGTCATATCCCGCGCGGCCTCGACACAAGCGACCCCCCGTGCGTTCTCTCGCGCTCAGCGTCGCTGAGAGGCGACGACGATTCACAAACCCAATGCTCAATAACAATGTCTGTCCACAAATACAGGCACAAGCAAACACGGTCTCTTCCATGTACGTACGATACACCGCCGCCTTCAATAGTGCAGAGCGGCAGCGTGCGATCGTCGTCTCATCGTTGTCATCTTGTTACCCCACCAGTCTGTGTTTCTTATGTTTATTGCCTTTCTCTCAGTTTTGGCAAAAACGAAAAGAATCGTTCATGGCAGCTACTATGACAATGAGCATCCCACGTGTCGCCGAGAGCTCACTCCACTGTGTATGATTTCGAAACCGAATGTCGGGAGACACCTCAACGGTTCGTCAGAGAAAGAGGATGCGAATAGTAAGGAGAGACAGGAAAACTCTCGTCAATCATTTTGAACGATTGAGAGATGATGTGTTGGCAGAGGAGGGGATTGCTTAGAAGAGGACGTCCGTTACCCAGTCAGGTTACCAAACGTCAAAACCCGTCCTTGTCACGTCATCGGTGGCTGTCGTTTGTTCATACGGCTATTGACGCCGGTCGATATCAGAGCGACAATAGCCGTCAGTGTAGACAAACTCATATCTGTTCAAAAAACTTGAAGTCATTCGTACAGTACGTCAAATCACAAGACGTTCGCTTCTCAGGGTTTACGCCTTGGATCTTGGTCAAGAAAAGTGTCCAAGGCCTCGTCCAGGTCCGTGGCATCGGTCGACTCTAAAAACGTGAGAGAGTGTTTGGCGTAGTCGTTGTAGACCGATTCGCCTTCGACCGACGCCACAAATATACCCTCCATCGTGTTACCGTCGTAAATCCATCGAAAATCGTCAACCACACCAAGCTCGTGCGACACCAGGACACCGTAGAGAAAACAACTGTCCGTTTCGAACATACCCACAAGATTCATCCTCAATGACCAGGAACCGTCCATCGGGAAGACCACAGCCATTCCTGAAATGTCACGAGATGTGAAGAGTCGTCAACGAAGCCGCGCGCTTTTCACCGGAGTACGTGTTTTTGAAGCTGGACGTCAGCAGAAGATACCCGTAGACCAGAACCGTTGGGTTTGATGGAGGTTCATAAAGCTCAATACCCCAGAGGCCCGTCGGAGGCATACGGCAGTTCCGCCTCTTCGGTCGTCGGTTTGCAGCAGAAGCATCTACTACGATAAGGCAGAACAGGAGTGCCCATACGAGACCTGAAGACAAGACCGTCAATGGTTCACTGTACGGGGTTATGGGTCAGCGAGATGTGCTCGTCTGCAGGTCGAGGTTGTATGTCTTCTTACTTGTCGGAAGCGACATCTTGGTGGCCATTCTGTGGTGTCTGATGGAGAGAGCGGGTGGAGTGGCAGGTGGAAGACAGATGACACAGAAAGAATCGATGCGCGACTTCAATACCTGACGCGCTTAAAAACTGATGTCTCGGGTTACATCAGTGTATTTTCTGTGCGAAATTTCTTGGAAACGCGGCACGGCGGTTGGTGTTACTGTATCTCCGTCGAAGCCCGACGCGTTGTCGGATTCAAGTCCGAGACATCGTTGATACGATACTGCCGCACCGATCTCATCGACTACCGCGTTGCGCCGAGGAAGTTGTTAACTTCGTTGACCGGCTCTGATGAAAGCAAACGTCAGCAAACGCGACAAAACAATCAACGTGTACGCCAGAATGGAACGCGTGGAGAGATGGGTGGAGCCGAAAGAGACAAGAGAAGTCGCGACATCGCTCACCTGTGGATCTGTCGCAAAACGCAAAACAAAATCGGTTCCGTTGTCGCAGGCGTCTGTCTGCTTGGAAGTTAGAGAGAAGACGCGTTTTCTGAAATCGAGCGATACGTTACGGATCTTTCACGGAAAAACGCATAGGCCAGCGCTTGTCGTATCGTAGAGTACTTTAACCAAGGTTTCGTGCAGGCGGCGAGCGTCTTCGAACATGTAACGAAGTAGGACAAAAAACCGCCGCGGGCAAAGCGACAGCATATGCGCAGTGCGAAAGAGTCCGATCGACTTCTTTAAGGACTGTCGGTGAACGAGAATTCGATGAGAGAGGGACGCAAGAGCCGAGCGGGGTCGTTGGAGATATGTGTTCTCGTATGATGCATAATTTCAACGGGTCTTTGTCGACCGAGAAACACGTGAACGTGAGTTATTCAGACCGCTTTCGTGCATAAGAAAATGGTGCTACTCATCAGAAGCAACACACGCAGAATGAAATTTAAAGAGCAAAAACGCGAGATGTCTCGATCAAGAAGACAAAGGGTCTAAGAATCAACAAATTGACGAATAAGACTGGTCTAGAGAGTGTGATTAGACTTGGCATGTTTTACTATGTTGGAACGGTGCTTTTAGCTTTTGTCGATTTTAGACCTTCGAAGTAATTCGCCAAACTGTCACTTTACTGAATTGTTGTGAAGATGACAGTCGAACTGTATCTCGAATGCTATTCGCGAAAAGGAGAACGAAAGTTCGCAGAAACCAAGTGCGTTAAATGCACTATTCGAAAAGAGATAAAGTGAGGAGAGAACCAAGATATAGCTCAGATAAACCACGAGTCACCTAACAGTCAATCGGACAGTTAAACTCTTAGTGCTTGCTGCCTCAGGCTATAGGAAATCTTCCGTATCTTCAAACGAAATTCGTTGCCTTGGTCAGAACCTTGAGTAAAACTTCACAAACTTCTTGACAACCGGAGGAGCTTTAATGGCTTTGTCACAAGTTTCACTGAGTAGCTGCTTGATCTTCCATTCGTCCAGATTTTAGCTAATTGAGCCTTTAGTTCAACACACTGTCACTATAATGAAGTCAAGGAAGGAGAAAGAACCGAAGGGGAAGGTCACGTCGTTACATGAAGCATGACGCCATCATAACGTCATGTTGAAAACCCATATAAAAAGGGGGGCTATCCGAAGAAACATCATTCTGTAAGAAAGAACGTATTCTGCTTTCAAAACTTCGATATTGCGCGTATCAACACCTTTGTAATATCCATCGTCACATTTCCTTATGCGGACACCCACAACCTCTTGTCTCATCAGTGCATTCACGCCAAAGAATGTCCTACTCAACTGGAAGCGAAGTGAATCGAGTTGCTCCGTTCGATTCTTTCAAACCGATAGAAAGAGAGATGTTATTTGCAAAACTAATCGTTCTGGTACACAGTCTCGCTGCTTGGCAATAAAAAGACCAGAACGGTGAAGATCTTTTTGAATGCAAAGAGCCGAAACCCGAAAGACCGAGCTCTCGTGGCCGGCATACTTCAGACGACGATCTCGCAGACTTCATCTCCCGAAAGGAGACTGTGAACGTCGGCCTAGCAGCCGATCCCGGGCCGGATGGGAAGTAGCGCAGAGATACTCCGTTGGAAAAAATAACTACATAACTATTGTGCGAATACAACAGAACAGTTCCTCTAAAATACCCCGGACCATGGACAGTCGCAACATTAAGCAAGCCTCTGCATGGCTGACGTGTTAACAAACGAAAGTCATGTAAAAATCCCGAACGATTACTGTTACTAGCTAAGCCTCTCCTCATCTTCCTACGTCAGGGCTCCACCACTGAACCGTTGCTGGCGTGGTGCCATGCTTACGGTTTGTATGCGGCATCAATCTTCGAAACATACGGCCTGAGACGAAGACTCTTAAGGCACTCTTGACAGTGATGTATCTCTCCCTTCGAAAACTAGCAAACGAACACGAATGTAACTGATTAGTAGGAACTAGAAGCATAAGTTTTGCAAGATTTGGACAAAGTCGGTCTCTTCTGCTCGCTGTGAATTCTAGAAGGGTGTTAATTTTGAAGGGGATTAGTAATGAGGAGTTCGACTGTATTGCAAGCATAAGCTTCACATATCAAAAGCTCTGTGTTTCACGGACGTCATTTCACAAATTGTCGATTGCTAAAAAGAAATCTATGACGTTCCTCATCGATTATCCGACGTTACGTTAACAGAAAGACAATTCTCGTACCACGTCCGTCCATTAGCTTACAAGCCGTTCCTCGTTATTAGCCTTAGCTTACAAGCCGTTCCTCGTTATTAGCCTTAGCTTACAAGCCGTTCCTCGTCCGTTAACGTATCACGGCAATGAAAAAAGACAACAAAAGTGGAGGGACAATGCGCAATAGTCCTGATCTTTTGGCTTTTGTCGAAGAACTGATGGTACATCATAACTGCTCAGATTACGCAGATTACCTATAATCGGTAAATAAGAGTTGTTTTCTGTGAATCGGCATGATTCTGACGAAGTTTGGAGTTTGATAGCAGTGAAAACAAGCAAAAGATTTTTAACGACTCAAAACAGCAACAGTGGAAGCCTTTAAAACGCTGGAAGATGCAGTGAGTACTACTGTTTGCATGGACGGTGTGGCTAAGCAAAACGTACGGGCCAAGGACATCCAACGTTGGGAATATGGTAAAATCAGGGATAAATTGAGAAGCTTGGAATATGACTTCAACTGACCTTACGTTATCTGTCTATGATTGTCCGAATCACTGGCATCTCTATCTGTTTACGGTTACTCTATTTAATGTAAGCGTTAATTGCGCCGTCAGCAAAAAAAGGGAAGCTTTGTGATGCCATACATTGCAGCAGTGTAGTCATTATTTTGGTTGCTCCAATGTGGTTTCAGTCTACGTACTTACTGCCTTGCTGGCGACACTTCCTTTAAGCAGACTAAAGAGTAGAGCTTTAGGCGTGTTCTGCTGCGGTGCTCGGACGGCTCGTCAAATGTGCGACGAGAGTAGCTTTACATGAAACAAAGCCAACAACCGTACAGCTCAAGATTAGGATGATGGATAGTATGCACGTGCCCGAGATTCGTCGTTTCGGGCAGAGGTAAGTAAAACATCAAGAGATACAGTGCAAACAAGCGTTCAACGACTTCGCGAGATTTGCCGATTATATTTGTACTTAGCCAAAACGATTCAGACATATCTGAATCAGTTCGGACCCAAATACTCAACCTTGAATCTGGACAACAACGCGTCGATGACGACGCTGGTGTCGACCGAAGCGATGTGTAAGGTCCAGCAAGAGTGTTTTCTTTCGATAGTTGAGGATCATAACGTTATCAAACGGATCAGTGAAGACGTATAGCAACATAGCAATGGCACATGTATGCATATCCATGATGATGAGGAGGTTATGGACCAGAAGAGGAGACACTTGTGGTTTGGAAACAATCTTACTCCTTTCCTCCAAGCGACGTGCCGAAGCGACTTGGCGAAATATATCCAGCAACGTTTTGCAACAACGTCTTTATGTGACTTTACGCTTCCGATCGAAAATGCAAAGATCTGTAAAACAGTCAAAAACGAAGTGATGCTACCCGACCCCCCGTAAATCCTGTAGCGTGTCAACGATTCCTGGTGGACGTCTAGATTCATCCAAAAATTAAATATCTGATGAACGCATCAATAGATTTTCGAAATTTATTTGCTGTTTGTTTACTTACCAACACCTTCGACAGTATCCACGAATGGCGAAACGAACGCCTTCGTCGTTTTCAACCGACACCTTCTTGGGCAGGCTGAATCGTAGGAATCCACTGATGCCCGAATATTTCGTCTCCGGCGAGCGACGAACGAACGCACTTTCCAGTAGATGAAAGCTCCACAGGTCGGTTGGTCGGTTCAGTGCATATCGCAGATAACCTTGGCGAGAACGCAAAGGACGAAGACGATCGCAAGACTCTTCAGGAACATTGTAGACAAAACAAGAGGCCAAGAGAACGCGATCATGTAAAATGGATGTCCAATCTGCAGCGATTTATCTAAAACCAGATGTCTATGTATGTCGAAGCGCATCAAAACAGTCGAATGGTCTGTCCTTCATCATGACGTCAATAACGCACACGGTTCGTCAATAATCTTACCGTTGACAGGGCTAGACAACGGAATAGAAAGTCCGTTTACGTGAACCGTCCCTCGATGTCGCCTCTACGGAAATAGCGTCCATGCACCGCATTTCAGAAACGCCAACTGTCAGAGACTTCATGGCACTCACTGTACGGCTTTCTACTTGTCCTCGCTCCTTCTTTCAGTACTCTGTAGATGCCGTTTTTGTGCTTCGCGCCTGATCCAGCCGCCATTCGCGTGTCGTTAATAAAGACTCGAGTAAAAGCTTTCGCGACAAGAGCCGCGTAGAAAGCCGTCGAGACGCATCGCGTGACATACCAACGTTGTGCAGACGTCATGTTCCAATCCCCTCAACGAGCTCTGAAAAACAAAGCAATCCAGATGGATGCTAAGAAACCCACGATCTCCAACAAATCAGATGGGGACGAACGTATCACACAAACGAAAAACGAGCCGGACAGTGTCTTCGCGGCAAAACAAATTTTGTCAACTATTCGTCTTCACTCACGTAATCATCCTCCGTCGCATCGTCTTCGTCATCCGAGGAACAGACCTCGTTCGGTGCGTTTCTCTCTAAGAAGTCGCGATCATCATCCGTTGGAATGTTGGCCGGTTCGAGTGGTGGTCCCAGATGAATGGTGGTGTTGATCTCGCGTACAACGCCATCCACGGACCTACCCTGTCGCCGACCCCTTAGCCTTGCGCTGATATCGAGACCTGAGGTCTCCTACACACGACACACGAGATCATGCCAGGAAGGCATGCGTCCGACCGATGTCACATCTGTTTGTGGCAGTAGCGGTACAGTAATCTTGCGATCCACACAGCTGCTTTTCATGACTCCAAGCACCGCCGCCAGTGTCCGCATGTTTCCCAGTTTTAGATTGAGTCCCACAGTAAACTGAACCACGACGATCGTCATTGCATGAAAAGACGTGTGGAGTGAGAGACAGTGTCTTCATAGTTGACATAGAGTGAAGGTGTGAAAAGAACCTCGTTGCCAAGACAATGAAATCGCGCGTTCATCCTGAGTTTGGATTTTCTGTTCCCCACTTGTAGCGTAAAATTATCATTCACCTGACACCGCAGCTCAGACAGTGCACATCAGGAAGCTTTGGGATGATACTCTGTAATTCACTCGGGCAATGGGCTCGGCTTTTCTCGATCGGAGGCAATACTCACTTCCGACGGTCGCCTAGAGCAAACGAGGCAAAAGAGCATTCAGTTTCAGGGCAGGTAGCAGCCTACCACCATTCTCTCCGTCACTCTAAAATCCTGAAGAGAGAGACACAATGATCCATGAGATCTGTAACGGTGATGGGACAGGAGGTACCTTTCGAACGGTCACTTTGAATCTCCGGCAGCATCTCTTCGCAATCTGGCCGAAGAATCCTCTTCCCGAGAAGTCGCTGTCTGTCTCTGTAAACAGTGGTTCGTAAGGACGTTCAGCTCTTTCAAGAGCTTTTTTCCCACCAACGACATCCATTTTACTGCCCGAATGGAAAAGAAGTCGTGTTGCTAAAATGACGGACGAGGATGAAAAGACGGACGGACCTCTCTGGACACACGTCGTCATTTTCTGCATCTTTGGAGTCGAAATCCGTTCTTCTCTCATATCGGCGAAGCCTGTCACCTCAGCACATCTCTCCTACCACTCCCTATTCTTTACACCTTTGTTGTCCATAATCTCGCTTTCTGAGAAAAAAGGCGGAAAACGGTATGAAATAATGTCATTAAACATCGAAAGGTCGTTGCCCTGATCACGACCGTTCTGTCGTCCATCGAGGCGTTGTTGAGTCGCAAATACGTCAGATAGATAGAGGCATCTTGTTCGGAGAGGTTTGTCATTCCTATGCTCTCTGCATGGACTGCCATTCGGACCTTTGCCCCGCGCCTCACAAGGGTGCCTTTTCGACTGAACCCCTTCATCTTGCGTACGCTACTCACACTAACCAGACAGAAAGATGCGCATGAAGGTCTGGTCAGGCGACCATACCGCACCCGTTTGTCGTTTGAAGGGGTCGCTGTTACAGGCATCGCCGTCGTGGAGTTAGCGAGACCAGAGGCAAAAAACGCGCTTTCGCTTGAAATGCTCGAGGCTCTGCGTCGTCACACCATCGAATGCGCTGAAGACCAGGACCTTCGCTGCGTTGTGCTCACCAGTGCCGTGCCCGATACTTTCTGCGCCGGTATCACATTCCGCACGCTGAGTATGTATCCCGTCCGTCTTCGCTTTTCCAGGGGCGGATCTGAAGGAAAGACTTCGCATGTCCGTCAATGAAGCTGGAGAAACGGTCAGGAAGATACGTGCCGTCCTCGATGCCTTTGCTCGACTGTCGATGCCGACCATCGCCGTCGTCAACGGCATTGCACTTGGCGGCGGTGCAGAGCTGGCCCTTGCATGCGATCTCCGAATAGGTCTCGTCATCTTTCCCGCCCTCTCAGATCACAACAATCCAATGCCCTTTAGGAGGGCCCAACGCACGATTCGGTTTCCCAGAAACGCGTCTCGCCATCATTCCGGGCGCCGGTGGAACGCAACGCCTTCCGCGTGTCGTCGGTTTATCCAAGGCCAAGGAGCTCATATTCACTGGAAGGACTCTCGGTGTGTCCATCCACTCGTACAGGTCGCCGCGTCCAGAATCATTCATGGCGTAGATGCACGGGCTGCACTCGACATCGGTCTACTGGATCATCTCTGTCAAGATCCGATAACCGAAGCGCTCAAAACGGCAAAGGAGATTTGCGAAGGCGGTCCGATCGGCGTACGAATGGCGAAAGAAGCTATCGACGGCGGATTCGGCAAGGTCATGGAGGAGGCTCTTGAGATCGAATCGCGCTGCTACGAACAGACGTTGACCACTGAGGATCGTCAAGAAGGACTCCGCGCCTTTCAAGAGAAACGCAAACCACGTTACAAGGGACGCTGATGCCGATGTCTTCTGCCCTTCTCTCTCATCTTTCGCCTCGCCGTGACGCCAAAATGCGCATCGGGTTGCGAACCGACCTGTCACATCACATCCCCTCGTCACAAACCTTGTCCCGTCAGTCGCACCTCCTCTTTGTAGTAGCGCACGTCATCGTCTTCCTCATTTAAGTCCTCGCGTGGGATCTCCTGCTGCAATGCTTTCCTTTTCCTCGTCTCCTTCTCTTCTCTCTTGGCCGCCACGCGTCGCTCCTGTCCATTTCAGAAGTGCATTTGGATTTGGACGTTGGGAGCTATGTCCTCCACCTGTTCTTTCCTGCGCTGGATTTTAAGCTGTGCCGTCTGTTCTCTGCGACGTCCCGTCTCGGCGATTTCTTCCAACGACTTCGTCACGTATTTGTTGTAGAGAACGAGTCCGTCCATCACGCCTTGTTCAATCTTATGCAGTACCAGATCCATTCTGGGGCCCAACTGCATTCAAACGCCCTCAATCTTGTGTCCTCGTCGTTGCGATGCTCCCGACTCACTTCTGTCAACTTCACACGACGCATCGTCGGTTCATCCTTCGTCAGTTCCGGCGCCAAATCGACGCGATTGTCCTCACCCTCGCTCTCCTGTCCACTCATCAAGATCGAAGGCGATGGTGCCGTTCGAACAACTCACAGAGGCATCTCCTTTGGAGAGCAGTTCATTGATACTGTGCATGTCGCCCAGATCCGGGACGCCTTTCTCGTAGAGCAGTGCCCTCAGCCTCTTGTTCATTCCTCGCACCGGAATCGAAAGACGGTAATGCCGAAAATGAATGCGATCGTCATCAGCATCGTAGTGAAAGAGCACGACGCGTTTTCTGCTCTGGATCTCCGTAGACTGCGGCCGGATAGCAGGAAAGAGATTCTGCAGCAGCGTCACCAACAAGGTATGGTGCTGACTCTTCTGAAAATTCGTCATCACCACCAACGGAGCGCTTCGAAAACCGTGCTTCTGATCAAAGGAATGACCCAGTGCTGTCTGGACATTGCTCATCAAACTGTAAGAGGTGATCTTGAACGAAGCCGTTGGACCCTGAAATCCCATACATACCAGATCTGCAGATGCAGTTTACGGTCGACAGGATCCGAGACCTGAGGCGATTTCATAATCTTGAGGTTGAGACTGGTGTCCGTGAGGAAGAGAGCCAAGACATGGCTGATGCCCAGCGGTCCACAGACGTCCAAGAAATCACGCGTCTTGTTGAATCGCCGCTCCTGATGCCATTCGCGTCGGCGAAGGGAGAAGACACACGAAACTGGTACTTTGACATTCTGAGCAGTATTCGGAAGAAAGACGCGACGTAGATCGCGCTTGAGTTTCTGAACACCGGCCTGCAAAAGAGCACGATAGCATCCGAGATGCTGGGAAGAGGATCAGACGTTCTGAACGCCGTGAGTGATGACGAAGGTACGCGGCTCCTTCACCTCTAGTGTCTCCACTTCTCTTCGTTTCTCCTGTACGAACTCAATGAAGAGGGCGACATCGGCAGACGGTTCTTACGGAACGCCGCGTCGTCTTCGTCGCACGTCGCCGCATGAAATCGAAGTGGATTTAGGCCAAGGCCTGTCACGTCATCATTGTTGTTGCAAAACGAGAAATATCCTCACAGATCGTCTATTCCATTTGGGGAAATGTCAGACGATAGAGCAAAATGTGCGCCCGGCGCGCTTGGGGGATCGACCAGACGAGTCCCAGTTCCGCACCGCCCGCCAAAGGACTACTCGGATCAAAAACGAGCAGTTCGCCATCCACCCATTCAGGTTTCTTATATCCTGTCTGGGCAATGCGTCCTCGTCCACTGTACTGGAAACGAATGCCCAGCTCCTCTGAGTGCATCGCTTCGGGCACCGCCCGATTTCCGCGATCAATCCTTGCCCTGATCCACATCCAAGATGATCATCATCATCCAATCGATCGTCCAGGACTCACATGAAAGAAAGCTCTCCGGCCGGGACATTTGAATCGCCAGTGATTTTGCGGACGTACACGCATTCCTTGCCATTTGTGATATCGATTTGCCGACTTAGATGCAGAACTTCCAGTCCATGTGGACCAAATCTGCCGATGAAGAGTCCAGCAAAGGGATCCGTCGTGGTGCATTCCTCCAAAGGCAAACGTGTGAACATCACTTCGCCTTCCAACTCTGCACTCTCCGAGTCTCTGCCTGTTTTGCTCCATCCCGGAAAATCTTCCAACTCCGTCTAGAGTCACACACACTCACATTTCTAAGCCTCATATGGACGCTTCGTTCGACCTCCTGTCTTTCTATCTTTTTGAGCACTTGCTCGAGGAGGCTATAAAGCTTCTTGCTCATAGAGTAGAACGATATCCGGTCCTTTCAAACACCACATCCACAGCGAGCATGGCAAATGTGTGAGGACTACCTTCAGATGAGGTTTGAGTTCACTCATGGGCATGTCATCAATCGCCTTTTCCAGGGCTTTTGTAAAATGCTCTTCCAAATCGAAAGATTCAGCATCAGTGGTGGCGGTAGTGGTATCAGTCGATGCGTCTTCAGATTCGTCCTCTTCATCCTCGTCCTCATCATCATCATCATCCTCGTCCTCGTCTTCGTTCTTTTCTTCGACTGCCGATTCTTCATCCACACTCAGCACAAATCGATTTCGATCCCACCATTGCAGATCGGCAGGCAATCTCCATTCCACCCCATCGGCGATGGCTACACACAGAGACAGAGGACACACCTGTACTGGAGTTCGAATGGAGCGTAGTCGCCATCGGGCTTGTCTTCGTCGACCACAACCGTATCGTCCGAATCCGATCCGTCACTGACCACCACGGCTGCTACCTGGTGTCACACAAATGACAAATGCCAGTCATCAAGGGAAAACCGAACTTCGACATCTTCTGGCTCGGATGGCGGATGTGGCCGGGATGCATCTTTGCTGTCATCATCCATGCCATCTTGGTCATCCTGTTGCACAATGGAGACCATAACGCGAATGGCTTCGTGTGGTATGTCCTCGGCAGCCTTTACATACACTTCAGCTTCAATGTCATCCACCACTCCGCCACCCTCTTCTTCCAAAGCTTCCAGCTCAGGACTTCGTAAAACACAGCTCTGATGCTGAATGGATCCGTTCGGATCGCGTCGAAGGAAAACTTCCATGGCAAAGTGCCCATCAGAAGACGTCTCTGCTCTTTCGGCAAATATATCTTCTGTCATAAACGACTCCGATACACCACAGAGCGTCGCAATCTCATTCGGCGAGAAAATTCTCCCAGAATAGCGGCAAAATTCTTTGCAGATGTACATCAGTTGACCTCGAGGGTCGTCATGTCCACGGACAACCCACCAACCACACAGTCCTGCCAATCCCTCATCCCTGATCCTCGCTGCATCATCGTACCGCTCTTCCTCGATTGCCCTCGACAATTCCTATCCATCAATCATCTCACAAAAGAGTGAGAGGTGTGAGAAGATGACATACATGTTGAACAACTGACAGGATATCTTGCTCATCGAGGGCCACAAGATTTTTCTTCGTCTGACGTGCCTCATCGTAATTTTCGATCTCAATGTCTTCCTGTAATTTTTCCCGCAGCCACGTTCGTTCGTTCTCGATGGATTCAATGTGTGAAAAGTACTCCAACCAATCGTTCCACAGATGGTCCTGCCCCGTGCAAAACCTCGACTAAAAAATCACACCATGACCAACCTTCTTACGCGTTGTGTGCGATCTGTGCTCGCGGAAGTGAGTCTGGGAATATCAATAGGCATGACATCGAGATTAGCCGGCCCCTGACTCAACGCAGGTTTGCTCCACGCCTAAGTGCTGCCGACTCAGTCGTCTGCAATGTCTATACAAAGTATACGTGGCTGAAACGATCTGGCAGAGCCGGCAGACGCCACATCCGTCGTTTCACAGCGCTTCCCAGACAGCGCGTTGTGTTGCAGGTCTGAACATGGCGCCATCGCGGCTGTGTCTACAGGACAGAAAGACGGCGTCTATACTTTAACACATGTCATGTCACACTTTTAGCAAAGAGTGAGACCGTGGAGCTGGGAATCTTTCGAAGGTCAAACCGCGCATCGCGAGCTCTTGTCGGACGGCGCTCTGCCTCAGCGATTTGAAACGTCGCATCAATTTATCACCGTCATGCGCATTCAGACAAAGAAGTTGCTATCGATTCATCCCGTCGTGTTCACGTACTGCTTGTTGCAGAAAAGGTTTTCGATTCGTGAACGCGCCTCGGAATCGTATTCGTTTCGTCCCTCGTCGTCGCCATGGCGTTCATGACGGTCTACTCCTGCTGCACCCAGCGTCGAGCTTTCGTTTCTGTTCGGCGGCCGCGTCGGCCGGCAGCGCTACGTTGCCGCAGCCGTCGCTTTAGCAGACGCAGTGTCGGCGCTGTTGTTCGAATGCAGTTCGACAAGAAGAAGAACCGCATTGCAAAGACGCCATCGAGTGATGCCCCACGAAGGGAGGCACTCTTTGAGGAAGGGTTTGACCAGACGATGTATGTGGAAAAGGACACGGAGGCGCCGGTACCAACCCCAAAAATTCTTCAAGCCGAAGTCGTAACCGACTCGCCGAGTCTGAGCCTCGTCCGAACAACCCCTCCTCCGCTCGATAAGCGACAGCACAATCTTCGTACCCTTGCTGAGGTCGGCGACGAGAGTTTGAGAGTGTGGATGAGATGCGTGCATTGTGGTGCAGATTATGGCGATTGCGCTGCCCGCTTTGGGGACCGTCTTAGCAGATCCGCTCATGTCGCTGGTCGATACGGCATGCGTCGGGCAAATCTCCGCTATCCAGTTGGCGGCACTCGGACCGAACACCGCCATCTTCAACATGGTTTTCGCCATTTTCGGCGTAATGGGTGCAGCACTGGCCAATTCCATGGCACGCCAGTCGCTAAAAGCGTTCGGCCTGACGAAGGACGAAAAACAGAGACGCAGAGAAGCAAACGAGACTATACTCAGCCACACCCTTGTGTCGGCTGTTCTACTAGGAGTTGCCGTGACCGCCATGCTCTTGTCCTGTGGACCAACGCTGCTGCGCTGGATGGGCACGTCGTCTCATGTGATGACAGCCGCTTTGCAGTATCTCTATGTTCGAGCACTCGCAACGCCTGCTGTCCTCTTCATCGCTGTATCGCAAGGTCTGGAGTCTCTGTAGCTTCGGGGCAGCTTCACAACTCAATGTCCATCCAGGTGCCTGTCTTGGGCAACAGGATATGTGGACTCCGATGAAAGTGGTGTTAACGGCCGGAATGGTGAATTTGATTGGAGACATTGGTTTTATTATGTGGGCAGGCCTCGGGACGTTCGGAGCTGCTGCAGCAACGGCAGCTTCTCAAATCGCAGGGGCCATTTTCTTTTTCTACTACCTTCGCAGAGGTGGATTAGACGGCCAAGCCGTACGGCTCAAGTGGAAAGGACTGCCGAACCGCACGACTCTGAAGCCCATTCTCGACATGGGACGCGTCCTGGCTTCAAGGAACTGTCTGTTAATGCTGGCGTACACAGGAATGACAGCTGTCGCCACAGCGATGGGCACACGTACATTGGCGGCTCACCAAGTGGCTCTTCAGCTGTTTTGGTTTCTGGGATTCGTCCCCGAGCCGCTCTCGCTCACAGCACAATCTCTTCTGGCAAGGGATCGCGATAACAGGGCCAAAGTGCGCAGCATCTCAAAAGCTCTTCTCAGATTCGGCGCTATGGCTGGTATCGTTCTGGCCGCCATTCATGGCATTCTACTTACTCTGCTGCCGCGTTGCTTCACTTCAGATCTTTCTGTTATCGCTGCCTTTCAGGAAGTGATTCCTCACGGAATGGCGGCTCTATTTCTCTGTTCTGTTGCCATGATGTTTGACGGTATCTGTATTGGCATGAATCAATTCAAGCATCTCACCAGTATTGTCTATACGTCCACTCTTGCAACGCTGGGCTATCTCTGGGTTGCTCAGAGACTGCATCTTGGACTCAATGGCATCTGGATGTCACTGGGGATCTTCTTTGCCCTAAGGACCCTTCTTCATATCACACACTTGACCAGAAACTGGAATCTGTCTCCGTTCAGTATGCCGGAATCGGCGCCGTCACTTGAGCCACAGTTTGCGACGAACTAGAAAGATATCCTGGAGAGATTACTGTCGACGGTGTCAAAGAAACTTTCCACGATGCTGAACGGATCTAGATATGTGTTTCTGTCTGTCTGGATTCGCATGTTCCTTGCCTCTTTTAGTTATTTGCAAAAGCTGGCAATATGCGAAAGCTCTCAACAGTTTTTTTGTTGTCTGAGCTCTTCTAAACAAATGTTTACCTAAATCAAGGTTAAGCCTGTTCATCCCATTGCCTCGTTCCGAAGGTTGGGGCCGACTCTGAGTGTGTAGCTGTGGAGAAGACACAACGGTTTGGATAGTGACAGTGAATTTTGAGGCGGCGCAAGACTGCGTCTCCTGTTTCATTAGTTGCGCGGAACATTGTCCATCTGTTATAAGGTCTTTGACCCCGTTCATATCCAATCATCCTAAGCATAGAAGCATAGATCATTGAACATTGGGCTTGAACTCACTGCCACGCTGTCTCCCTTGTATACCTTGACTGAGCTGCGTGGTTCAGTGTTCCTCTCCTACCACCTCTGTAGTCTATCGACAGCAGACTTTTGTAGCTGAGTTGATATCTTGTGCTCTGACGATAGTTCCATGGCGGCTTTTATGAAGCCGTGTTGCTTAGACCACATCGATCTGCGTGTATGAAGCTCGATCTATTAAAACGTCAACAAGATTTGCAGTCCGGCGTGGGTTCGATGTTGAAACGCGGACGACAAGGTTGGGATGAGCAGACAAGTCAGAGGATAGCGGAGGTAATTCTTTGCCAAAAAGTGGTGCTGCCTTCTTTCTGCATGTCGAATTTGTTTATCACGTCAGTTCGTCCAATGATATTCACCTGTTTTCTATAGTGGACGGAGGCGTCACGAGTCAGGCCGCGAGCGAGAGCGAGTAAAGGCAGAGCTCACAACTGTGTTCAAACAAGGTCATGTTTGGCTCAAATTCAGGTTTTGTATCCATAAAGTATTGCGACTTTCCTAGGCAAATGAGTTAGCTGGCGCCAAAAGCCGAAGAAGAGGGGCCCCTTCGCAGTACATGAGAGCCTTTTTCCCGAAGCAGTTCACAGGCACGCTCTCGGCCACTGAAAAATTGACAGCGTCGAGGTATACTGCTGCAAACACACGGATTACAGAGAGTAGAGTTCAACAGGGGACGCGCATTAAGTATCCTCATGGTGATGTGACCCGAAAGGGGACAGCTGTCCGAATTGTACGACAGCGGGGCTAACAGCTGTCCCCTACGACAGACAGCCTAGACGATTTGATTTTTGTGCAGAATTGATTGCGAACGCATCTTTCTTAGTGTTCGCCATTCTGGACGATAACACGATAACAGTTGTACGACGATATCTGTTCTGCACGACACATAGACCAGCAGCTTTTGAACAAACCATAGGTTATCGAACTTTTCTAGATGGTCGAAATGGTGCCTCGGGATAATGCAGATGCAGAGTCGTTTTGTATGGTCCAGAAAAAGAGAACACTGACGCGGCCAACTGGATTGTCACGTCACCATGTAGGTTGTGAAAGTCGACCTGACGGCCGAGTCCAGGCCCGATAGCGAGTCGCGCTGGAACTCCGTCGGCAAGGCTCTGCCGAATCTAAATATTCACTTCGCGAACCCAAGAGGTTCGCCACGTTGACTAGGACTACCCGATCAAGCTGTGTGAGGTTTGCCCCTACCGCTTTCACACCAATATGAAGTGTTTGGTGAAGTTCCCACCGAAGTTCACTGCGTTACTACTTTTCTTTGTGAGTGTTAAGACGGTCCCGATTCGTGTATGGAGGCATTAGTTTCTGTATTGTTTCATTAAAGAAGCTGGGGCTTTTTAGCCAAACTCAGCAACATAAGATGGGGACTCGGCTCGTCGTTCAAAATGACCCAAGCAGAAATGTTCTGCCAAGCTGCCGCGGCCGGTTTGGAACTCCCCGTCACAGATCTTGACATGAGAGATCAGATTGGACTCCAACAATCAACTGTGAAGAAGGCTATTCGTGAGATGCTGGATGCTCGGACTCAGTCATACTTGTCCGAACAAGGAACTGGGTGTGTAATTCTACGACTGGGTATACCCTTTGAGTCTGGTTCATGCTGGATGTTGAACCCTAATCATTCGAGAGGTGAATCTTCACAGCTCAACCAATTTGTCAGTAATCACTTCAGGTCACAGGCATATTTTCACCGCTTCAACATCTCTGAAAGACACGCACTGTACAAACACTCTATCAGACATTCTCAATTTAGAGATCACGTCTTAATGAGATGCAGTCAATTTGACTGTGAGAGAGAAGAGTTGTACGAAGAACTAGGGGTGACCCAGAGCTAATCAGTCTGGCCGCGCATTCTGGAAAGCCCTAAACGCCTTGCTGTTCCTTTGCTAAATCTCGTAAAGCGTACGCTCAACAGATGGATTTCTCTTCCCCTAAGTTCCGATTCTGATCCTACTTTGCAGAATAATTGTTTAGACAATGTTTCATCGATAAAGGAAATACCAACCTCCTCAGCTGGCTGACATGCTCGACTTGTCTTTACCGAATTAGAATTCACAATTCACGATTGGAGTTTTTTTCTTTGCTTTTCAATCTCCGTAGTTCAAAATAAGATGGTTTTTTGGCAGCTAGCAGTTACCAGGGTGGACTGCTTACTAGGGCCCTAAACGACACCCTGCATGGCTGATAGGTGTAAACAAACAAAAGTCATGTAAAACCGCCAACGTTATTATTATTATTAAACTCAGCAACATGTTTAAACTTTCGATAGAACGAAACCATTTCCATGTCCATTGTCGATTCTCTCCGTTCGCACGAACACATGACGACAATTATGCCGTCGGTATGTTCAACCTTTTGACACGTGTGGACAGCGGATGGTCGAGTCGTGCAATTTCTTGCGTTATCTCTGGAATCTATCACCAATCTTCGCCGCGTTCGCCTTGAAGAATAGCAGCAGAAACACGATGCGATTGCCGCTTCTCATACGATATCCAGGCCTTTACACCATCAACTCGGACGAGGGGAAAATCTCAAAAAGATGCGAATCTTTCCTTGTAAAGCCATGCGAGGTAATATCGCCGACGACGTTTGCAATATGCAATCACCTGTCCCACGCAAACATCAGTACACACGTATGCCTCCACTAAGAAAGGCGCCTGTTTGTCACGCGCTTCATCAAAAGACACGTACATCCCGAGTTTGCGTTTCGAAGATGCTAAGGACTGTGTCTTGTCTTCGTCTGCCGTCACATCAGACGTTTACAGACGTTACATGCGTGTCGCTGCGGAGACTTGTCGGTGCCCGTCCCGCTCGCAGTCGAGAGAAACAGTCGTATCGTTCAACGCGACAGCCACACGTTTCGATCTCCACAGAGAACGATGCCTTCTCGTCTTCTGTCGCTCTTTCTGCTCCTCTCCGTCGCTGTTGTCTCGATCGAAGGCGCATGTGCACCGCCCCCTTCAGGGTTGTGGATCGGTTCAATCGACGAGCCGCTGCTCGGCCCCATCATCTTCAAGAGGAAATCCACTGGATACCTAATCTTGAAAAAACAAGACAAGCCGTCCACCATCTACAAAGGTTGGCCGAGATCTTTGCCGTCTCAAGAAGAGCCTTTGACGAATGCAGGTCAGGTTCATCTAAATTCCGAGGCGTCCGGCTTGAAATTTAAGACGCTCTTCAAGCTCCACGCGTTTTGGTCCCAGGATGACTGCACCTTGCGTGGGACTCTGATGGCTGAGGCGGTCGGAATCCATGACAGCATCATGTGGAAGTTCGATGGCGAGAATTTGCAAGGGGTGTATGTGACAATGCTGTTTGGCAAATTTTCATTGCCGTACACCAGCATGCACGTCTTTGAGTACGCGGGAAAGAGGTCCGACAATGACCTTCACCCTCTAGCCGCCTTGCAATAGGTCCATTCTATGAGAGCGTTCTCGAGATGGTTTCCATCCCTCTTTTCCTAGGACATCTTCTCAGGATCTCCAGTCCGTCGAGCAAAACGCAAGTCGATGAGATTGTTTGTTCTCTGAATACTGGCTTCGACGATTGGGGTGCACTGTCTACAGGAGATACGGCCACGGGGATTTCTGTTTGTCTTTGTCGTTTTCTGTGTAATGCGTAAACTGCTGCCCGCGTCACGGCAAGTGACTTTTGCTTGCCATCACGCGTGGCACTCAACTCCCATCAACTGATCAAATCTTCAAACAGTCTGTTTTAACCGAAGAGTGCTGTGTGATGACGACTCGTCGCAGAAAAATGAGCATCGCGTGACTTATTCTGCAGAACGGACGCGAACTGGCTGTCGCTCGTGATGGGACCGAGTGCCATATTGAACGACGCTTGACACGTCGAGAGTCACAGAAAAGAAAAAGAACACCCGTGTGCCCTGTATCCCACTGAGCTGTCACCCGATTCCATCTTCGCTCGAGATGCATCGACCGGATCCATGCATTCAGCTGAATTCGGTGAAACGGCACAGCACGTGATCAACTCGACAAGAGCGATCGCACGGTGTGCACAACTCGCAGAGCCGTCGGCAAATACAGAGGTTCGAAGACGAGTGGAAAATGCGTGTCCATGCCGCAGATGCGCTTCGGCGGTTTCTCCAGAGAGTAGAAACAGGTGTCTGCAATCTTCGAAACGATCTCAGCTCCAAAGCCTGACGTGACAGGTGCCTCGTGGCTCACCACCAGATGTCCTGTGCCACCGATCGCCTGCGCCGAGGCCACACGTGCAAACGCCGCTGACCTGTCTTGCGAACCGACTTCTGAACAGTGTCGAGATCCCAGGGGAGCAACGTCCGCAGATCCACGACCTCTGAGGAGATACCGTCCTGTTCCTGAGAGTAACAGCCATTTAGAGCCGCCCGTATGGTGCGAGACACACTTGGAGCCGTGCGGCTGCCTCCTTTAAGACCCAGACCTGGGCGCCCCATCCCACCAGGGTCACATCATTTCCTTCACGGATGATGCGTGCCTGACCCAGAGGAATCTTGTAACGTCCCTCCGGCACGGATTCCGTTTTTGTGCGATACCTACACACACAAAGAAAAGTGCTTCGGCATGTGTGACATAGAGTGAGATAGATGAACAAGATCTTCGGCTCGAAGAAAATGGCGGGGTCGGGCTCATCCACGCAGGAAAGGAACAGGCCTTTCGCCTCTGCAGGCGAGCTCGGTACCACGACCACGATGCCCGGTATATGAGTAAAGAACGATTCCGGACTCTGAGAGTGGTAATGTCCTCCGTGACCCACAGCTCCTGAGCGTCGATCAGTTTCATCGTCCGAGGACGAGGGACGCACCATTCGGTGTCCGGATTGTCAGACTGCCACAGTTGAAAGCTCCTCCACTGCGATAGCGGTACTTGGCTGCCTCGTTGGTGATCTGATCGAATGCCGGGAAGATGTAGTCGGCAAACTGGATCTCGGCGATCGGCGTCAATCCCATCGACGCCATTCCAATCCCCATTCCCACAATCCCCTACACAGACAAAGTCTGTCTGTCACCTGCCATTCGGAGAGTGCTTGTCGTTTGCGTTCTCGGCGAGTGGAGTGTTGAACACGCGATGCTGTCCAAATCGCTCGGCCAGACCGTCCGTGCAGCGAAACACACCACCGAAGGCGACGTCCTCGCCAAAGATGTAGGACCTGCAGTGGTCCGTCTGTCGGTTTGCTCTGATTCTGCCTTCAGCTCGTGAACCTGCTGTTCGTCTCAAGCGTGAGGGCGAGGGCGTCGTTGATGGCCTTAAGCATCGTGACGTCCGCGCGTTTCCGCGTTGCGAGGTCCTTCTGGTACTCCTCTCCCGAGAGAGTGGCTGCCGTCTCGAGACAACGGCTGTGCGATATCCATCCTCTCGTCCATGTCTTCAGGAGCTTCGACAGAGAACCCAGTCGCAGCATTCGCACGAACGATGACGGAAAGTGACGTGGACGGCAGACCAGAAAAACACCTCACCGACTATGCCTGCCTCCAATCATCGCGGACGCCTTTCCTTCCGTATGAGGCAGAAACTGAACAGGCGAAAACCTTGACAGAGAACGGATTCCGAGTGACGAGAAGTGGTCTCATCGTTGCAACCATCCTGTCTCGTACAATGCACCAGAGGAAACAGATGTCTGACGATCGTCCAGATGACCACGACATCACCACCTGATGGACAGATTCCCTTCAGACTCACAAGATTCTCACTCGTTACTTTTTTCAGAGGATGTCTTAGAAATCGTCGTCGCATTCACTAGTGCCGTCCCATCATTCCATCACAGAGAAATAGATAGATAGCTTGGTGCTGGGACTTACGGACAGACAGGAGAGTGTCAACTGTGCTTGAAACGATGTGTGTACCGACGGACAGGCAGCCGAGCTGGTCTGTCGAAGAGAGGACACGATCGCGATCCGATATCTGATAAACCAACTGCATATCTGTTAAAATCAGAACAATCACTATGGAATTGTAGATGCAGCATCTGGCTAATCGATCCCACTTAACCCACAGACCAAAAAATAAAGACATACTCATTTCTTTGCCCGCGATTTCTTGGAAATGAATGGATTTGGAAAAGGTTTTGCTCATCGATCAGGGTAACGATGGGGTAAAGCACGAATGTGGAAAAGGAGATGTAACCTTCTTAAAAAATGCCCCAGCAGAGATTGTGATAAATAAAAACGTTTCAAAAGACTTTGCCGAAAATGAACTGTTCGACATAAGAATCAATGGATTCACGATACTCTTGTGCAACGCTCTTAGCGATTTCTTCGACAAAGGTCACGACAGTCGGATCTTCGAATCTCACAAGTGCTGCGCCCTCTTCGGTCGTGACTGGGGCAGATCTTTGCACTCTGAGATACTGATTCGGTTTGACGTTGGGATTCGAATAGTAGATGTAATCTGTTAGAGCTGACAGTGCGTCGATTCCACTGAATATGGTCAGCAACAGCCACGCGTCCTCGCCAAGCCAACGAATCGCCCCTTCGTTCGACAGTCCAAGTAGACTGGAGGTGGCTCTTCCGTTACTGATCGAGAGCAGAGCACTGCTTTCGATGTCTGCAGCGCCAGTCTCGGCCGCGACAAAACTGCTCGCTGGCAATTCTGTTGATGCCAATGGATTGACTCCATCGATCATGACGAACTCCACAGTGTCATTGCCGACTTGGGATACATTCTTTGCCGCATTATATCCAGGCACAGAACCTGTGGCAACGCCGATGTCTCTGAGATAGTAATTCTTGCCTTCCTCAAACGTAAAATCCGGTGTGAAGCGTCCATTACTGGCAGGAAGCGGTCTCGGTCCAGAACGCACCACCATTCGAGCCGCGGACGTCACTGACGGTTCTCTGAACTTGTTCTGAACGAAAAAGACTCCTTCCGATCTGATCAGGTCATAGGCGGGAATGATGACAGAGGTGTCACAGTCCTCCAGCGTCGTGTTTCCATAGAAAGCTTCGAGGGTGCTTTCCAATCCGTCGGACGGATACAGGGGCGTCAGGACGCCTGGCGCGTTGATATTTGTGACATCCAGCGGCGTCCCTGCCGTGAAATTGATGGACCCCGTCGGATAGATGGTGCTGCCGAATTCGATGTAGAAGACGCGAAGAGCCGCGGCGCCGCCGGCGGGTATTACCCCATACCTCGCAACGATGTCTGGTCTTTCCAGCACAGCACGTACGGCGCCCTGACCTCCGCGCGAGGCAAGATACAACGTCGTCCAGCCACCGGCCGAGATACCCGTCATGCAGTCAAAGTAATCGGCGAGGTTGATATCGAAGTCATCGACGCTGCGGATGTGCCCGAAAGGGTGCAGCAAGTGGGGATTCTTGACGAGGTATCTCTTTATGGACTGTTCGACTTCGATAAGGATAGTCGTCGAGAAAATAGCGAGGAGGCCGCCTCCGTCCACGGCGAGAATTGTTTTGAACGTGCTGCCTGGGGGTCTGCGAATGAGTGGCCTAAAGGCAGAAACACAGAACAGTTTACAGCCAGCTGTTTAACCCGTAAACGCACTTTCCGGTGGATGATAGTTTTGTCTCCGTAGGATAGTGACCATGTTTGCTGTGAACGACATTCGCCAAAAGGCAAAAAGAAACGAAGATAACACCTGCGCAAAACTTCATACTCATACTGCTCGGCAAAACAATCGCGACGAAAACTATTGGATACGTGAAGATAAAACGCTGGCGGTTTCGTGCGTACGGTGTTTTATGCTTCATGAACCGTTCGTTCGTTGGACGTGACGCGTTTCGCCTTCGTGGACGGTTCCATAATTCAAGCTGCGAGACAGCTAACGGAGAAACCGAACCTCCGGCTAGTCATTTTTAGACGCACCTGCAACCTCTGCCATTGTTTACATCCGTTCAAGGATCTGAGGAAAACAAACATAATCAACAAAGCTTCGACGTCATATTGCGTTCAAATGGTGCCCAGTCATGGAAAGGAAATGCAGACCGTGCATGGACCGACGCGAATAATCATCAGGAAGCAATATCCAAGAAAGGTACGTTTACCGAAGACAAAAAACAGCGCGGTTTATGTGATATACATATGTGATGCATAGAGAACTGCTTCGTCATCGTAGATGGATGTATCGTGATGACGTAAATCGAATCTGTCTCTTCAGCAGTTGACAGGTACATCCATTTGTATCGAGCTTGTTGCGTTTTGAGTTTCTGACTTGATGGGAGAAGCGATCGTTCAAGTGGAAGTCCAGTGGATCGCAAGATTGGATGACCGGAACTCGCCGTAAGCACGGGCTGGACGCTGCTTTAGTGGATGGAAGACAGCAGTGCTCTTCTCACACTATTACCTGCAAAATGACGCGCCGTTGCATTATTCGTGGAGAGCGAAAAGGAACGAACCTGTTATCATCTCGTTTTCCTGCTACGCACAATTATGGACCCACAAGCGAACTCTTCTGAAAAGACCATCCTGTGCGATTTGACAGATGTACTGTCCAGTGGCCAGCCCAGGGTAGCGAAGGTAGACTGAAGAAGGTCTCTCTCTAAACAGCACTTTCCACGTTGCAGTCAATCGAGGAAGAAGAGAAGACGAGAATAAAGCAACGGGAGCATCACGAAAGCTCTTCTATCGCTATGAGCTCTCCCTGTGGCGATGGTTGGTAGCTGAAGGCCTTCTGTCTCCGAGGGCGCTTCGACGATGGCCATGATTCACGACACTGTGCCGAACAAGCCCACCAGATCCACCACCTCCGTCACATCATTCAGCGATTTTACCCTCTCTGGCTCTCAACACAGAAACTAACGGTATCATGCCTGTCATGACAACAAATGCTGTTCATGTCGCGATTCTGACAGCGGAGATGTAATTAGTGGTTGGCAAGTCGGTTGTCAGATTCGTTAGATCGATGTCAAATCCGCGGTATAAATGCACGCCGCGCCGTCATTCTGCAGAGAGCGCTGTTTGGATTCCCACAGCGGTGCTTCTTTTGCCCCAACTCGGTCGTTTTGAGAGCCGCTCAAGTTTTCCCGTTCGTCCTGTCTCAGTGACGCCATGGATGGGCGAGTCGCTTTTTTTCTCCTGCTGTGCGTCGCGGCCGGTGCCGCGTTCTCCATCCCCGACAAAGAGTCGAGGACGTATGCATCCAGACAACTCCGCAGTAAGCACCGTCTTCGCTTTGCACGATAGCACAACGTTGCGAGCTTCGCACCCGTCTTCGGGCCATTCACAAGTTTAACCGCCGCGCCGACTTTTAGGTGGATGCACGCCCTCTTCGTGCGATGACGGCGCATCCCTTCCAGCAAATGGCGGAAGTAGTATTCCTCGGATGGCGTGAGCATCATCTTTACGATGGCTGTCCTTAGTGGAGAAGAAGACGTGTCACATCGAGGAAGGCATCGACCTCGAAGGAGGGGATATGAAGACGGTATCGGACATCGATCAGCTTTGCGGATGTTGTTTCTTCTGCAAGTGGGAGAGCGGTAAAAAACGCTTGTATGAATTCCTTATCACTCACTGTCGCTCTTCAGGATGCAAGGCATGGGTGTATAACTCGGCCACACAAAGCTGCTATCTCAAGTCGAAGAGCTACGGGGAATTGAAACAGGTCGCATGCGAAACCTGTGTTGCTTCAAATCCTCAGGGCAGCAAGTATTACAAGTGCCATGGCAGTAAGAGTCAAATGACAAGTAAGCTGAGAGCTCCCTTCCCATCGCTAGCATGAGAAGTGTGCTCTGTTGCGCAGCGAAGAAAACGACGACGATGACGACAACCGAGGAATCTAGTTCCTCCTCCGCTGCTCAGAAAGAAGCTTACGGTTCTTATCATGGAGGCGGTGGCGGCGGCAAGAAGTCGGAAACGATTTCTTCGGAGTCGTACGAGGAGGAGGCAGTTGGCGAGGCGACAGAGACGTTTTCCACCGAGTCGTATGAGGAGGAGGCAGTTGGCGAGGCGACAGAGACCTTTTCCACCGAGTCGTACGAGGAGGAGGCAGTTGGCGAGGCGACAGAGACTTTTTCCACCGAGTCGTACGAGGAGCATGGAGGTAGCGAAAAGACGGAGACGTTCTCTTCGGAGTCGTACGCTGAACATGGCGGTGGCGGCAGTAAGAAGACAGAGACGTTTTCCTCCGAGTCGTACGCTGAACATGGCGGCGGCGGCGGCGGTTCGAGTGAAACGCACAAAGTTTCCACGGCAGAGTCGCAGAAGCCGTCCGTTATGTTGTCTCAAGAAGAGCTTCAGGCGTCACTTGGCTCGGTGCCGAAGTATGGTGTGGATGTGGGCGTCGCCCAGGCAACAGGAACTGAGAAATGCAGATTCAAAGAAGGGTATGACCAGCCTGCCGAATACGATATGTTGCAGAAGCCTCTTATCTTGGCAAGCTCCTTCCTTTGCTGCGATGCATGCAAAGCAAACCCAGGTCTGCCTGCCTGTCAAGGATTAAGATTTCTAACCGTCGTATGTGAGCAGCTTGCAAATCATGGGTGTGGAAGCAAGACTCAACGGAGTGCTTCTTGAAGAACGAGTACAAGGCCGAAAAGAGTGACATTCCATGTGCTTCCTGCATTGCCTACTGTGCAGCTGGCAGTCAATACGTCTACAGTCTTTCCGCGGGACAGAAAACGACGCACTCTACCATCAAGTCCACGACGAGCAAAACCACGACGACGGGATTTACGCAGCAAGAGATGCAGTACTATACGTACATCTTCGGTCAATACGGGTGGGGCAAGTACACGGGATCACAGAAGTCCACCTGCACAGTGATCGTCGGATTCGACCAGCCACAAGATTTCGACCTGCCCGGAATGCCGATCGATACAGACAATGCCTTTGCCTGCTGCGACAAGTGCTCCGCGACATCCGGTGCGTCGGAAGCATCGCATCAAGCATGCTGTATGTCAATGGTGTATGTAGGATGCAAGTCGTGGGTGTGGCGCTCGCAATCGAAGAAGTGCTTCTTGAAGAAGATGTACGACTACCGTCGGATCAAGGAAACGAAATGTGACGACTGTGTGGGATACGCTAAGAAAGGCACGATCTACGTCTTCGCTGGCCAGTCGGGAGAAGGATCCGGACAAAGCGAGAGCGCGGGGCAGACCACGGGCAGCACCGTTTCGTCCGAGAAGACATCAACGAGCACAACGACTGAGATGACGACCACAACGAAGTGGGCAGTGGGCTTCTTCGGTGGTGGAGTTGGATGGCAGACAGCAACGGCAGGCGACGCGTCGAACAAATGCGTTTTCTCAACGGGGTATGATCAACCTGCCGATTTCAATCTCATTTCACGGCCACTGAACTTGGCAACAGCACTCATGTGCTGCGACTCCTGCGGCCAGAACGACCGTAAGCATCGCCCATTTGACGACAGGGGTGTCCACGTTTGTTGTGTACAGAATGCAAATCATGGGTGTGGAATTCTAAAACGCACGAATGCTTTCTCAAAAACAACTACGATGAACGAAGAAACAACATCAAATGCGATGACTGTGTCGCATACAGCAAGACAGGAAAATACCTCCTTGTCCTTGGAGGATCATCTTCATCATCATCGACATCGGAGACCACGGCCGGGAAATCTTCGTCAGAGACGGCGGCTGTGGGATCGTCAGCAAAGACCGCCTCCACTTTCGTGCAGCAAAAGGATTTGTCTTGGGCCCAGGAGTTTGGTATCTGGATGCCGAAAGACATCGCTTCGAGAACGTGTACGCTTTCCAAGGGCTACGATCAGCCTGCGGAATACAACATTCACAGCGAGCCGCTCAAAGTCCAATTCGCCTTTGAATGCTGCAATGAATGCGCAAAACTGGACGGTAAGTTGAGATGTGGACCGAACGCAGTTGATAACGTGTGGCTTCTTCGCAGCGTGCAAGTCTTGGGTCTTCAAGAGAAGTTCGAAGGAATGCTATCTGAAAAATCAATACGATACCAGTAAGAGGACTGCATGCTCCGACTGCTGGGCTTACGATTCGAGCAGCAGACGTTTCGTCTATCAGAAAAAAGTGACCGTGACTGTGACGATCACGACGACGACCACCAAGTGGACGTCAATGACATTTGGTGGTTGCGGTTGGCAAACTGCCACTGGATCCGAATCCTGTCGCTTTTCGGTTGGTCAAGACCAGTCGTCCGAATACGATCTCCTCGCTAATCCACTCTATCTGGACACTCCATACATGTGTTGCGATGCGTGCAAGCAAAACGACCGTAAGTGGCTCAGTACTGCAAGCCTTGGTATGAAGTGACGTTTGGTCTTGTAGAGTGCAAATCGTGGGTGTGGAAAGCGACCCACAAGAGCTGCTATCTTAAGACACAGTACGACGAGTCGAAGACTGAGCCGTGCTCGGATTGTGTGGCCCAAAGCCAAGGAGGAAAGTATTACTTTGTTTCGAAGTATAGCAGCACCATGGGTGGCAGCTCCGGAGATGTATCTGCCGGTTCTGGAGATGTTTCTGCTGGCTCCAGTCGCGTACAAGAAAAAGACCTCTCCTGGGCTACGGAATCCGGTATCTGGATGCCGAAATCAATCGCCGCAAAGACATGTACTATCTCGAAGGGCTACGATCAGCCTGCTAAGTACAACATTCACAGCCAACCACTCGAAGTCCAATTCGGTTTCCAATGTTGCAACGAGTGCGCCAAACTGAACGGTAAGAGGCTGTCTGCATCAGAAAATGTGCATGACCGTATGCTCTATCTGCAGATTGCAAGTCCTGGGTCTTCAAGTTGGATTCACAGGAGTGCTATCTGAAGAATTACTATTATGCCAGCAAGGACATTCCATGCTCAGATTGTGTCTCTTACGACTCGAGCAGTAGGAGCTACGTCTACCAGAGAGAGTCACAGAAAACGGTTATTACGAAAATCACGACGACAAGCTCCAAATGGACATCGACGACATTTGGTGGTTGCGGATGGGCAGCAGCCACTGGATCCGAATCCTGTCGCTTTTCGGTTGGTGAAGACCAGTCGTCCGAATACGACCTCCTCGACAAGCCACTCTATCTGGACACTCCTTACATGTGCTGCGACGCGTGCAAGCAAAACGACCGTAAGTGGCTCAGTACTGCAGGCCTTGGTATGAAGTGACGTCTGGTCTTGTAGAGTGCAAATCGTGGGTGTGGAAAGCGACCCACAAGAGCTGCTATCTTAAGACACAGTACGACGAATCGAAGACTGAGCCGTGCTCAGACTGCGTGGCATACAGCAAGGGCGGGACGTACTACCTCACGTCGAAATACACAACGTCCAGTAGTAGCACTGGCGGCAGTAGCAGCAGCATCAAAGAGGATGTCTCTACTGGTTCCACCGTCACGGTGGCGCAGAAAGATCTGTCCTGGGCTTCTGATGTCTGCATATGGATGCCAGAGAGCATTGCCAAGAAGATATGCACCATATCGAGTGGTTACGATCAACCAGCGGAGCACAACATCCACAGCCAACCGCTCAAAGTGGATTTTGCCTTCGAATGCTGCAACGAGTGTGCCAAAGTGAACGGTGAGTTCCCGCTGAACGAGATAGAACTGACAGCGAATCTTCCACTGCAGAGTGCAAGTCCTGGGTGTTCAAAGCGTCCTCGAAGCAGTGCTACTTGAAGAACCAGTATGATGTCAGCAAGACGCTTCCTTGCAAAGATTGCATTGCCTACGCCCCTGATCGCGAATCCTTTGCTCATCAGACCAAGGTGACAGTGACGAAGACGTTTCCTCTGGCCACCGCCCAGTGGACGTCGGACACATTTGGCGGAAGTGGCTGGGTTCAGGCCTCTCAGTCGGATGCCTGCCGCTTCGTCGTCGGTCGCGATCAGCCAACCGACTACGATCTTGCCGCTCCGAGCTACACAGCCAATCCGTTCGATTGCTGCGATGCATGCAAACAAAACGACAGTGAGAAAAATCCCTTGTCTTTGCTGTTCTGCTCATCCTCTGCCGCAGAGTGCAAATCGTGGGTTTGGAAGGCCACCTACAAGAGCTGCCATCTCAAGAATCACTACGACGAGTCTAAGGAAACAACATGCGGCGACTGCGTCTCCTACAGCACAGGAGGTGGTTATTCTGTCACAGACAAGCACGCTGGTTTTGGATATGGTGGCAAACCAGTGATAGCGACTTGAACAGACGACAACACGACACGTTGTCTTTCCACATCGTAAAGGCAAATGAAGATGAAGCCATTGGATTTGTGCAAGGAGGTATTTTATTCTGTCAATAGCAATCATGCGAATAGAACAACGGCCTGTTTAAAGACGACGAATAGGTCGTTGAGAGCATGTTCTCCAAGCGTTCGGATTTCGAGGGAGTTTTCGACGGCGAGTGAGACGTACGGCGGTTTGGCCGGGTTACCTAAGTGACTTCGTCGCCCGAGATCATCGATTCTTACGCTGCGGCGCGATCTATTGAGTGTCGACGTGTATCTATATCGTGTCTTGACGTTAGAAATAGCGAACAAACAGAACTCCGCGCGACGAAGTGCCGTCTACCGAGCGAATACTGCGTGCCCGCTTTCGCATCCAGTCCGGGGGGCGCAACACGGTGATACTCAGGTATCTGGAGCATGCAGTCAATGGAGAAATGGAGACGAACGTTAAAACAGCTGATGCTGCGTCAGTATATAGAAGAACATCTGAGACCATTGGTAAGACAGATCAGAGGCCTTTCGGAATCTTATTTGTTGCGCCTATACACAACGTGACGTGATCGCTATCTGAAAACAAGCAGGATCGGGAGGATAACACCCTAGCGTCATTTGCACATTCAGCAGGGCAGTATGGAATGCGTGACGCTACAAGAAGAAAACAAGTCGTCTTCAGACGCGAATCGTCGGCATTACACACCCGTCACATAATAATCCAACTACAATTCAGAGCATAGAGCACAACGTTAATAAGACGTCGCAATGTGCATTTAATTCGCGTATCATATTCTCGTTTTCTTAGCTGGTTGTGCCTAAACTGCGAGGATCTTCTCGTAGGATAAATGGCCGGATTTATAAGAGTCTTCGCATATGGCACAACAGCCATTAACAGGCTCTTCGTAAGAAGGGCGACGGTGCTTTTTAAACGGAAAAAGGATAAAGCCCTTCTCTAACAGTTATGCATTTGTAGCATAAAGGCAAAACATAAAGTGAGCGCCCTGGATTGGGAAAGCGCTTCGTAGATCTCAATCCTAGGGGCGATGGGTATACGTAATCTTGCCTCTTCAAGAATGACCGACGGCATTGGATTGGAAGCTTTGAGAATTACATCTGTTACACATTGAATCATCGAGTCCCGTCCGTCCTTGCTCAACCAGAAGGAACATGAAGTGAAATGACGGGAAGGGTGTATCGACGTAAAGAGAGAAAGACGACGAGTATTCTTGTCGGGAATCGTGCAACGATGTTCAAACAACGAGAGTCGAAAGACGCGCGAACGACGATGCTAAAGACGCGCTCGGAGATAACACCAAGAACACGAGATATTCTTACAAAGATTGTCGCCTTTAAACATCCACGATGGTTAAGGTTTCCTAACCTTAGCCTCTAACAGCTGCGAACTTGTCCATGCATTCGACAACCATATCCCTACTGCTATGAGGAATTTGCCACGAGGGCACTCATCCGTCGCTCTCCATGGTTCAGAGACCTGGATGGTTATTCAAGTGCACAACAATCACGGTGGTTGCTCTGGGTGATACGCACGTTTAATCTCCAACAATTCTACCCCGTCATTCGGAGTCTGCGCATGCGGAAAGAGTGTGGCCACTTGTCACAGTCACAGCTCTCTTATAACCTTTGCGCAGTTGTTCAAGAAATGCAGAGAAAGCCAGATGCGGCGCAAAAAGCTCAACGCGTCCTGTTACGCCCTAATCGGTACATCGGTGAACGGGGGATTGCGACGGCGGACAAGGGACACATGCTTAACGATGTTCAACGGTCCCACTGAGTGTCCATGTTATTATTCCGATAAAAGAAAGTCGTCTGGGAAATTAATTGTCTCCTATTCCGGAGCCGCGGGGTCACATCATCACGATCTAGAGCGAATGGTCGCGTTATCATTGCACGGACATTAGGAGTAGCATCTAAGTAACATGCAGAACCACTTAGACGAAGCGTTGATCACTGTTATGGAACACAAGTCGTCTCGGAAAAGTCCCGTATTCCGGAGCCGCGGGGTCACGACACTCTTGTCACGCTCTCGCTTTATTGATGTCATTTCATTTAGATTGTCACCTCGTACCTGCCTCGTTTTCTCAGGGTCTTGCCTCCCAAGAGGCGCTCATAAAGCGTTCACGACAACTTAGAGGTATTTTCCTCTGGTTATGAGAATCGGATAACTTGCCTGACTTTTGAAGTCTTGTCACATTTAACGTATAAATGGGTGAATGCGAACCTTAGACTACCACTGCATTGTAAGGTTTCAAGTCTTCCGCTGTATTATCTCTGAAGCGCGGCATGGCCGGCGTGACAACCACGATATGAATCAGTTTTGATTACTGAGGTGGATTTTTTTGCGTTTGATGGCTTTTGCATCTCTTTTTTGAGTAGACCATGAGAGCATCGGACAACCAGTGTTCAGCCATCACAAAGAGACCAACAAGCAGGAGAGAAATGAAACAATGTGAAGGTCAGGTGGGTAGGAGGCGGGAGCTAGTAGGGCTCGTGAAAGGACGGATTGGCAAATCATATAATCGAGAGTTGCAAACGATATCGCTTTATTTCCAAACAGTTTCTCATGCAGGGTTTTCGAAACGTACACCTTGATGTTCCTACTAGGGATCCATGCAAGCAACGGATTTCCGTGGTCGTCGCGTTTCCAGCGGTTCAGGCCGAGCGGGGCGGAAAAGTGTGTCTCCGTGAGGGCGGCCGCAAAAACATTCTAGCAGGAGGCGTTCTGTTTAGCAATGGCGGCGATGGCTGCTTCAGCTGGGATGTCGTCGTCCAAGTTGCCGATTACCACTTGGATTTTTCTTATGAGGTCGAGGGATAGGAGGCGCTGAGTTCAAATGTTCCGAGGTCTTTCAGTTCCTGGTTCCAACGATCGTGCTCATTGTCCAGATGTTGGTAAAGAGCGGCCGTCTCGAAGGTTTAGAACGTTATTAAGGAGGATGATGATTGACTGGTACGACGGACTTACGGTCGCATGACAATAATATTACACCTGAATGTACGAACAGTTTCAGTTTGTGTACTGATATGTATATTTTTGTTGTACTTTTTTGTCTCGAGTTCGTTCGAGCTCGCTTTTTTATATCCCGATTCTTTACTGTCCGGCTGAAAAGAAGCCTGCATGCCGTACATTACCTCACTGAGTTCTCAAAATCTCCAGGCAAAGTAGTTCTCTGCCAAAGATGGCAAACGGAAGCAAAACTGCAGAGCGTACACAAATCTCACCGTTAACAAAATATCGAAGCAGTGCCGTCGGTCACAACGCGCGCCTATTCGGCTCTGTTTGCTCAGCCAGCCGTTTTCATGCGTCAGATTGATCACCTATCGAGGCGAACTGAGGAGTAACGAAGTCGTTTGACAGAAGACCTTCGGGTTTTATCGGAGTCTCTGCCACGAGATTACTGGTTCACACTCTTTCCGAACCCAACGCTTACCGGTGGCATCTGAATTGTCGCCGATCGAGGGTACCAAGAGACGACAGGCATCTCCCGATTCTTCCCTCCGCTGTGGAGTGCCGCTCCTGTCTCGGATGAAGTACCTGTTCAAGGGGCTCCAGTTGAGTCGAAGCGTATGCCCAGCGAGGTCTTCAGTGGATGAATTCGCTTCTGCAGCCCAAGTCGTTCGTGTGCGGTCACGTCTCGATGCGTCGTCGTGCCACGATCTCCTTCATTCGCTTTCTGCGCATTAGCGTCGCTGCCCACACGTCGAACGAAAGTGCGATGCAACGCGGTCGTGGAAATCCGTATCGCCACCCGCGTCAATCTTTCGCAACATCTCATCGCGCTTCGACGCCACGGTCTTCACACGGGTCACCTCTGCCACTTCAGCCAGGGTGTTTCGTAGGATGTGGCCGAACTACTTCTTGGCCGTTCCTTTGGCGCAGTATGATGCCGTGACGGAGCACATCGCCCGCATTCAAGCGGCTCTGGTCCAAAAATCCCCTGAACTGGAAGGCACCCTTGTGGACCCAGCTACAGCCCATCTCACCCTCTTCGTCTTGCCACTTCATGAACCAGTTGAGCTCAGCCGCTCGACATCACTCCTCCCTCGTCACTCGATGCTGTAGACGGCGGCGAGGACTGATCCGCCTGAAAACGTCGCTCTGCTGCCAGATGCTGTTCGGGCTCTTGAGTCCTCTCTCCCCCTTCTCGAATCCCATGGAGTGAAACACCCTCTCACGCTCACCTTTAAGGGATTGGGAAACTTCAACGACCAGGTCACTCGCCGCACCACGACTTCGCATAGACGCGTCGCAACAGGTTCTGTTTCTGGAAGTGGAAGAGAGTCCCGGTCTTTCGGATTTGCAGAAGATAGCGGAGCACCTCTCTGCGCATTTTCTCGAACAGAAGATTCTTTCAGACCATCCCCAGAATCCGTTCAAGGCGCACTTGACCGTCGCCAAAACAAGTCAGCTGTTCAAGCGACGAGGATCTCGAGATAATGTAGGTTTGGCAACACGCATCGACCCCCCTCTTGGACCCTTCTCGTGCAGAGGACAGAGGCACGCAGGGTGCGGATCCCGCCATCGAGCTACGCATCGTACAGCAAGGCTGCTTTGGACGGAAGCTTTGAGATTCGACAAATCCAGCTCTGCAGAATGCAAGGTGCGGATCTGCAAGCCCTCTATTCTTCACGCATGAAACGATGCAGGACGCAAGGCCGGCGAATACTACACAGTAGAGTCATCCATTTCTCTCGAATAGGCATCCATGGAGCCGACTGCAGCGCCATTGCGGGCCAGGACTGTGCTCCATTTAAGATACTATGCCGTTAGAGTGAGAATAATGAGACAAGAGCTTTTCAGTCACTCGCAAAGTCCAAGCGAGCGAATGCTCATACATCTGTAGCCGAGACATAAGAGAACGGACTCTGGCTGACCCTTCCGGTTTCCAAAGGACAAAAGAAACACATCCTGTTAGAAAGAAAACACCGCGAGAAATGTAGACAGACGCAGACACCGAATCCTGATCAGGAGCGTTGTTTCGTCAATGACACGCCTACGGTCGGTTTATGAAAACGCAGCAAGGCTCAAGAAGGGTACCGACGACGGCATCGATATTGTAGAACGCGGACGCCTTTCCTTCCGTATGAGGCAGAAACTGAACAGGCGAAAACCTTGACAGAGAACGGATTCCGAGTGACGAGAAGTGGTCTCATCGTTGCAACCATCCTGTCTCGTACAATGCACCAGAGGAAACAGATGTCTGACGATCGTCCAGATGACCACGACAGCACAGCTTGATGGACAGATTCCCTCTACACTGACAAGATTCTCATTCGTTACTTTTTTCAGAGGATGTCTTAGAAATCGTCGTCGCATTCACTAGTGCCGTCCCATCATTGCATCACAGAGAAATGGATAGATAGCTTAGTGCTGGGACTTACGGACAGACAGGAGAGCGCCAAGTATGCTTAAAACGATGTGTGTACCGACGGACAGGCAGCTGAGCTGGTTTGTCGAAGAGAGGACGCGATCGCGATTCAACTGCCGATAAAGTGCAGATTTCTTAACATCAGAACAGTCCCTGTGGAATTGTAGATGCAGCATCTGGCTAATCGAGTCCACTCAACCCACATAACACAAATAAAAGGTACACTTATTTGATTATCCGCGAATTCTTAAAAATAGATCAGAAAAGATTTTGCTCATCGATCAGGGTAACGATGGAGAAAAGCACGAATGCGGAGGAAGAGATGTAATCTTCTTAAACAATACCCCCTGCAGAGATTATGATAAATAAAAACGTGTCAAAAAACTTTGCCGAAAATGAACTGTTCGACATAAGAATCAATGGATTCACGATACTCTTGTGCAACGCTCTTAGCGATTTCTTCGACAAAGGTCACGACAGTCGGGTCAGTGAATCGTGCGAGCGCCATGCCCTCTTCCGACGTGATTGGGGCGATTTTTTGCACTCTGAGATACTGATTCGGTTTGACGTTGGGATTCGAATAGTAGATGTAATCTGTTAGAGCTGACAGTGCGTCGATTCCACTGAATATGGTCAGCGTCAGCCATGCGTCCTCGCCAAGCCAACGAATCGCCCCTTCGTTCGACAGTCCAAGTAGACTGGAGGTGGCTCTTCCGTTACTGATCGAGAGCAGAGCACTGCTTTCGATATCCGCAGCGCCAGTCTCGGCCGCGACAAAACTGCTCGCTGGCAATTCTGTTGATGCCAATGGATTGACTCCATCGATCATGACAAACTCCACAGTGTCATTGCCGACTTGGGATACATTCTTTGCTGCGTTGATTGCAACAACTGAACCTGTGGCAACGCCGATGTCTCTGAGATGGTAATTCTTGCCTTCCTCAAACGTAAAATCCGGTGTGAAGCGTCCATTACTGGCAGGAAGCGATCTCGGCCCAGAACGCACTATCAATCGAGCCGCGGACGTCACTGACGGTTCTCTGAACTTGTTCTGAACGAAAAAGACTCCTTCCGATCTGATCAGGTCATAGGCGGGAATGATGACAGAGGTGTCGCAGTCCTCCAACGTCGTGTTTCCATAGAAAGCTTCGAGGGTGCTTTCCAATCCGTCGGACGGATACAGGGGCGTCAGGACGCCTGGCGCGTTGATATTTGTGACATCCAGCGGCGTCCCTGCCGTGAAATTGATGGACCCCGTCGGATAGATGGTGCTGCCGAATTCGATGTAGAAGACGCGAAGAGCCTCGGCGCCACCGGCGGGTATCACCCCATACCTCGCCACGATGTCCGGTCTCTCCAGCACAGCACGTACGGCACCCTGACCGCCTCTCGAGGCAAGATACAAGGTCGTCCAGCCACCGGCCGAGATACCCGTCATGCAATCAAAGTAGTCGGCGAGGTTGATGTCGAAGTCATCGACGCTGCGGATGTGGTTGAAAGGGTGCAGCAAGTGGGGATTCTTGGCGAGGTATCTTTTTATGGACTGTTCGACTTCGATGAGGATCGTCGTCGAGAAAATAGCGCGGAGGCCGCCTCCGTCCACGGCGAGAATCGTTTTGAACGTGCTGCCTGGGGGTCTGCGAATGAGTGGCCTAAAAGCAGAAAACGCAAAACAGTTTACAGCCAGCTGTTTCACCCGTAAACGCACTTTCCGGTGGATGATAGTTTTGTCTCCGTAGGATAGTGACTGCCGTATTTGCCGTGAACGACATTCGCCAAAAGGCATAAAACAACGAAGGTAACACCTGCGCAAAACTTCATAGTCAAACTGCTGCTGCTCACCAAAACAATAGCGACAAACGGGTTGATACGAGCAATTTATAGGTGAACAGTGCAGTGCTTACGGTTAATTGCACTTTGTGGTCCATTCGTTTAACGCTACGATGTTCGCCTTAATGGAAGGTTTTAAATTCGAACCACAAACAACCTTCCGTGAAACCCACTCTTTGGCTGTGCGTACCGGCAACGTCTGCCACTGTTTACATCCGTAAAGGATCTAGAGAGAAGGAAAGTAATCGTCGAGGAAAACTTCGCCGTTGCCTCGCGGTCAAACGATGCCCACTGTCGAAAAGGAAATGCAGATCATGCACGGATGTGTTCATCGAGAACACTTATAAGAGGTATGTTTACCTAAAACTGAAGCAGAGCGTTTAACAGTGTGATATGAACGTGTAAAAAGTGAACGGCTGGGTCATCATGGATACAGACGGATGGATGTATGATGAAAACACGAATCGTGTCTGCCCCTTCAGCTTGACAAGTACGTGCATTCATGGCTGGCTTGTGATTTCAGATTCTGACTTGAAGAGAGAGGCCATCGTTCAAGATGAAGTCCAATAGATCGTAGGACTGTACGACCAGATCTTGCAGCCAGCACAAGCATGGAGGCTGCTTCACTGGACGGAACTCAATCGTGGTCTCCCCGTGCCGAGACACATTGAGATTAGTAGCGGAATCAGCAGCATCAAAGAGGACGTCTCCACTGGTTCCACCGTCACGATGGCGCAGAAGGATCTGTCCTGGGCTTCTGATGTCTGCATATGGATGCCAGAGAGCATTGCCAAGAAGATATGCACCATATCGAGTGGTTACGATCAACCAGCGGAGCACAACATCCACAGCCAACCGCTCAAAGTGGATTTTGCCTTCGAGTGCTGCAACGAGTGTGCTAAAGTGAACGGTGAGTTCCCGCTGAACGAGATAGAACTGACAGCGAATCTTCCACTGTAGAATGCAAGTCCTGGGTGTTCAAAGCGTCCTCGAAGGAGTGCTACTTGAAGAACCAGTATGATGTCAGCAAGATGCTTCCATGCAAAGATTGCATTGCCTACGCCCCTGATCGCGAATCATTTGCTCATCAGACCAAGGTGACAGTGACGAAGACGTTTCCTCTGGCCACCGCCCAGTGGACGTCGGAGACATTTGGTGAAGTCACTGGGTTCAGGCCTCTCAGTCGGATGCCTGCCGCTTCGTCGTGGGCTGCGATCTCTACATCGAATGACCATTTTAAAGAGAAAATGTCGAAGATAAAAAATACTGACACCCAAGAAGTTAAAATGAAGAAAAGACGCCATAGCAGGACAAAACATACAGAAATAGAAGAGAAACAAAGAGAAGCGAACAAATACAAAGTAAACAATAGAAAACAAAACATAACAGAGAAGACTGTTTGTCAGTTGGGATAAAATGAAGAGAGTGTAGAACGAAGAGTTACGTTTCGCAACGTCGATTCATCGTACGAAGTCCTCTCGCCCACAACTTTTTACCCTCCAGACAGACAGTTCGGTGTGTCTGGCTTATTACCTCACTCTCCGTGGAAGTGAAAGTACAAATTGGTCCTCCAACGGGCACCCATGGCCCATGGTTACAGGGACCGACCAAGCCTTCAACGTGGTAACACTTTTTCTGGCGAAGATTCTGTCTCTCCTCGCTAGAAATCCACCATCCTTATCAGGATCGTGCGTCGTATCTGACAAGCCATCCTCTGCTTCCAAGCCGACATCGTTCCACCTTTATCGATACCGGAGCAAGCCTTTCGTTTTGGCAAGTGAACTCGGTATCGTGTCGACGATGCCTAGTATGTAAGTGAAAAACGATTCTGGACTCTGCGAGTGGTAATGCATCTGCGATCCACAGCTCCTGGGCATCCACAGATCGAACTTCATTGTCTGAGGACGAGGGACGCGCAATTCAGTGTCCGATCGCCAAATTGCCACATCTGAGGTCTTCTTCACTACGATAGCGCTACTTGGCTGCCTCGCTGGTGATTGTATCGAATGTTAGAAGGATGTAGTCGACAAACTGAACCATGGCAATCAGTGTCGATCCCATCAATGCCATTCCGACAACGGACTAAAAGCAAATAGATACTTGACGATTGTCCCGACGACCATGACGGCGGCAATCTATGGAGAGATTTCCTCGGCACTCACATAATTCTCACTCATTACTCATTGCAGTCCCCTGTTTTGAAAGTCGTCATCGCAATCACTTTTGACGTCTTTTCCATTCGCCCTAGACACATGGATAGATGGCTTGGTGCCGAGGTTGATAGGCAGTCTAGCTGATTCGTCAGAGGCAGACATTAATGATGTGATCGCGATCCGATTACCGATAAACAGCATATCTCTTAACATAAGAGCATTCGCATGTAGAATTGGAGATGTAGCTAGTCGAGTCGGCTGAAAACCCACAAGACACAATCAAAAGACACACACATTTGTTTGTCCGAGATTCTTAAAGAACGGATGGGAAAGGAATTTGCTCATTGCTCAAGGTAACAGTGTAATGAAATACGAATGCAGAGGAATCGATATAACCTTATTAAACAACACATCATGCAGAGATTATTAAAAGCATGTCAATGAACTTAAGCGAAAATATAATCATTGACAAAAGCATCAATAGATTCACGATATTCTTGTGCAACGCTCTTAGCTATTTCTTCGACAAAGGTCACGACAGTCGGGTCACTGAATTGTGAGAGCGCCATTCCCTCTTCCGATGTGATCGGGGCAATTTTCTGCACTCTGAGATACTGGTTCGGTTTGACGTTGGGATTCGAATAGTAGACGTAATCTGTTAGAGCTGACAGTGCGTCGATTCCACTGTCTTGGGTCAGCACCAGCCACGCGTTCTCGCCAAGCCAACGAATCGCCCCTTCGTTCCCCAGTCCAAGGAGACTGGGATACACTCTTCCATTACCGATAGATAGCAAGGCACTGCTTTCGATGTCTGCAGCGCCAGTCTCGGCCGCGACAAAACTGCTTGCTAGTAATTCTGTTGATGCCAGTGGATTAATTCCATCGATCATGATGAACTCCACAGTGTCATTGCCGACTTGGGATACATTCTTTGCTGCGTTGAATGCAGGAATTGAAGCTGTCGCAACGCCGATGTCTCTGAGATGGTAATTCTTGCCTTCCTCAAACGTAAAATCCGGTGTGAAGCGTCCATTACTGGCAGGAAGCGATCTCGGCCCAGAACGCACTATCAATCGAGCTGCGGACGTCACTGACGGTTCTCTGAACTTGTTCTGAACGAAAAAGACTCCTTCCGATCTGATCAGGTCATAGGCGGGAATGATGACAGAGGTGTCACAGTCCTCCAACGTCGTGTTTCCATAGAAAGCTTCGAGGGTGCTTTCCAATCCGTCGGACGGATACAGAGGCGTCAGGACGCCTGGCGCGTTGATATTTGTGACATCCAGCGGCGTCCCTGCCGTGAAATTGATGGATTCCGTCGGATAGATGATGCTGCCGAATTCGATGTAGAAGACGCGAAGAGCCTCGGCGCCACCGACGGGTATCACCCCATACCTCGCCACGATGTCCGGTCTTTCCAGCACAGCACGTACGGCACCCTGGCCTCCCCTCGAGGCAAGGTACAAGGTCATCCAGCTACCGGCCGAGATACCCGTCATGCAGTCAAAGTAGTCGGCGAGGTTGATGTCGAAGTCATCGACGCTGCGGATGTGCCCGAAAGGGTGCAGCAAGTGGGGATTCTTGGCGAGGTATCTTTTTATGGACTGTTCGACTTCGATGAGGATCGTCGCCGAGAAAATTACGCGGAGGCCGCCTCCGTCCACGGAGAGAATCGTTTTGAACGTGCTGCCTGGGGGTCTGCGAATAAGTGGCCTAAAAGCAGAAAACGCAAAACAGCTCGCAACCTTCTGTCTTAAACCGTTAAACGCACTTTCCGGTGGACGAGATTCTTGTCTCCGTCGGATAGTGACTGCCGTATTTGCCGTGAACGACATTCGCCAAAAGGCATAAAACAACGAAGGTAACACTTGCGCAAAACTTCATAGTCAAACTGCTGCTGCTCACCAAAACAATAGCGACAAGTGGTAAACGCAAACAAGATATAGCTGCCGGTACTCTGACCTCGTCTTGTGTCTTGTGTCTTGCACTCGGTGGACCGTTCAGTGTGGCAGTGTCCGCGTTGATGAATGGTTCCTCAATTTCGACCACAAAAGAGCTAACCGTGACACGTTCCCACCGGCTATGGCTATTTGACGATTCGCCTAGAGCTCCTCGAGACGCATCTGCAACAACTGTCATTGCCGATATATCCGTCAAAGGATCTGGCGAAGACAAGCATAACCGACGAGGATAGGCGTCGACGTTGTCTCGCGTTCACATGGTACCCAGGCGAAAAGGAAATGCAGACTACGCATGCATTTACGAGTCTATCATCATCAGGAATAGCCATGGCATGTATGTCCGCCGAAAATGAAGCAACATGTTTCATATGATATGGATGCGTGAAGAGTGGAGAACTGAGTCATCGTATAAAGTGGATGTATCATGCGGACACAAATCGAGTCTGCCTCTTCAGCTTGGCAGGTACGTCCGTCCTTTCACGCCTAGCTTGTGTTCTCAGTTTCTGACTTGAAAAGAGAAGCAATCCTTGAAGTTGAAGTGCGATGGATCGCAGGATTGGACGACGACATCTTGCTGTCAGCACAAGCGATGGACGCTGCTCTAAATCGTTGGTAGACAGTAGTGCTCTTATCACACCATTACCTGCAAACGAGACGCGGTTGCATCGTCCGTGGATTGAGGGTGAAAAAAGTGAGGCTCTTAGCATGTCGCCTTTATACGGCTCGCATTCCTGAACTCACAAACGGACCTCTCTACAGAGACACCTACCTGCATTCAAGATTTGACGGATGAAACTGTTTAATGGTTGAACTCGGGAAGGACGGGAAACCAAACAAGAGCTTTTCCCGAATAGCAGCTTCCACGCCGTACCAATTGAGGAAAGAGAGAAGATAAGGTGTAAAGCAACAGAGCATCACGAGTGTTCTTCCGCCGCTCTTGACGATTATCCTATGACGTTGTTTAGCAGCAGAGAACTTTCTTGGCTCTGAGGGAAATGCCATGGCAGTCACGATGATGCACAACACTGTATCTGTGGAGCTTCTGGTGTCTGCATAGGAGGAACGGTGACTTGAGGTTATTCGTTCCTCTTACCCAGAGCTGCTTGCCCTCAAATCTTCTTTGCAAACTTGTCTATGTTCGGAAATTTCCTAACCAACTGAAGTCTTGCTTTTCTCCTAATTCTCTTTCTCGACATGAAAGCTGGGAAAGAGCGAGAGTAGCTAAGGAACGCATTAGTGAAATATAAATCTTCGATTGAGTTGACAGTCGCGACCACCACCATCACGACAGTCGCGGTGAAGAGTAATAATAGGAGGGTGTGCCGAACTGTCAGACTGCTTCGAAAGATACTACGGAATTGACTGAACCGGAGGTTAAGCTCCTCTCAATTATCATAAGCTTGTGGAGAAGTTCTGCTAGAGCTTTGGTAGACTTCTCAGTTCCCGGAACATGATTGGGTATTTAACTGGGTACTCTGTTCTCTGTTTGTCTTACCTAGTTGACTCAGCGTTCTGTGCTTTTTTGCGAACATCTATGCAAACTTACTGCCTTCTGTATTGCCGATCAGCCGCGCAGCAAACACGATTACAGCGGACATCTTACAACTGTATTCGGAGCGAAATCGAGACTCGGCATGATGAGACCTTCCTAGGCAGTGTCATGATGAAGGGCAGAAGGGGAATGTTTCAAGAAACGCCTCATCACCACAAGAGGCACGATGGTCAGCAGTTATTAATGGCCACGCCACATCAAAACCCTAACCCCATAAAAGGAGGGTTCATGCATGTCAGTGAACAGCTTTCCACCTTCGTGCACCTGCAACCGAGACGCGTTGATATGACGTTTGACGCGTATAAAATCCGAAGTAATGAACGTTAAAGCAATCTTTGTAACCTATAAGCCTTCGTCGTAATCGCGTCGTTTGCCGACTGCGCGACAATGTAACATTAAACGTCTTCGTAGGAAACCTTGTTGCGTTTTCTATTGTCACATACTTCCCAGTATCGGCAGGTTGAGTCAGCCTGCTTCCAAATCCAGAGAAAAGCTCCCCTTGAAACACATGAACCCTTTCTAATGTGATGGAGTTGAAGGAAGAAGGAGAGAGGTGAAGCCAGATTAAGCGACCATCGATGGCTCCCATGACGTCAGCATGACGTGAGACTTGCGTCGTGTAAGATTGGCATGTTAATTGAGGTTTCTTCTACCAAACTCGTTGACTTTAAAAACTTACGTTGTCTTAGTTTGCGTATCCTTTTGTCCGTATCACTAACAAGAAAGTTCCTCTGCCCATCAGAAAAGGTCGACATTCCAGACGCTTACCGTAATCCGTTTTATGTAAAACACTTCTCTCGCGCTCGTTCTGATATCCTAATTGAATTTCACTCTCTCAAGGCTCCATGGACAAAAACTAAAACACCATGCGTAAGAATTCCACTGCGCACTAGAAAATGACTAACAAAGAAGAAGAAATTCACGGAACAAAATTCGAGTCTGCCGACAAAGAATTCCCTCAACAAGATGTACCCTTTGCCCAAGAGGGGGAACCAAATGGAAAACAGCAACGAGAGGAAGAGCAGTGCTATGTGCAATGTTACATGGGGTTCCATTGGATGGTCTACATCGACAACAAGCAACGATTCCAACTAGGCAGGAGAAAGAGACTTTAGAGTGCGCTTTGACAGATCGTTGACCCCGCCGTGGTTTCTGACGTAGACGGCCAGTGCTTTGCTCAGGCATGACTTAGGAGTAAACCGACTTTGTTTACATCCAATTTGTGGCGTGCGATTCACCCAGAGACGAGAGTCCAAGTAGAAGTTATCCGAAACCTATCGAGAGGTGTATCAAGAGTTCACCCGTCAAGCCAAAATAACAACGGTCCAAGGTGAAGCTACACGGCGGCAGTCGTCAACAGCACACCCCTTTGACCGGATGTGACATCGTCAAGGATTGCCCTTGTTACTGAACCTGTTCACGATTCAACAGGTCGCTTCCAGTCGCAGCGGATTCCTTCGCAAACCGTATCTCGCCTTTGTGCTCGACGGGACAGGGTAACGCCGTTCTCGGCACGCCACTGCACTTCTCCGCCGTTCATCCGCTTGACAGTCGTAAGCATCCATCTGTACGTTTCTGGCCATCGAATGCCGAACGTCTTCGTCCACATCATCTGTAAGCGTCATTTTCGTTTATTCTGATTGGCGGTGATTTCACCGATCGCTTCATGTAACTTCACGTGCGATTGCTTTCAAATTCTTAGACGTGAACCGTGACAGACTGTATCATGTCTGACTCGGAGCTGGAGTTGCTATTTGGCCCCAACGGCTATTTCCCACTAGAAGCTACAACCATCTCCCAAGTGCCGCCACGAGACGTCTCCGAGGAGGACACAGCACCACAATGCAAAAAACAGAGAACAAAAGAGCCGCCGTCGAAGCCAAAAGTCAAAGCGCAGCGCGAAAAAGCTCGCCGTGAAAAAATGAATCGGCACTTTTCATCACTAGCCGAGCTAAGCAATCCGGAAAACCCTAAAACGGACAAAGCGTCGATTCTGCTAGACGCTCTTACGGCTCTAAAGGCCATCAAGGTCGAAAATGACCAACTCAAACAGCTCAACAAATTTCTCGAAGTATGGCACAGCATCTCACTGTATCTCACTCTTTTTGCTCTGCAGGAGAAGGTGAGCAACTATGAGAAAGAACGCAGTTATCTCTTCTACCGACAGAATCTGATGATGCATCCACCACCCGACCCGTTTCTCGCAGGTCACTCCTTTATCACTCTTTTGTCTTATGTACAATGAGAGAAGCTCGTAGGAAGCTGCCAACCAGTGCCGGAGAACACCGTGGTCGGTACACCAGTCACGCGGGATGAATCCACAAGCGGAAACTGTATGGATGCTTTCTTGCATCCACCAGCTGCTTAGACGCATTCTACCATTTCTATCGATCCTCATCGACATAAGGACGCAATAAGTGCAGTTCAAACAGCATTTCCATCTTGTCGTTTTAGGATTGGAGATAGTAGACCCATTGATATAAATGGCCTTTAATCAAGAGGATTCCCTTCTCCTTCTCCTTGCTGCATTTGATCTCTATCTGCTGTGTTCCTTTCGATGGGAGCTCGCCGACAGACGTCACCGTGAAGCACGGATTGTCCACGGTGCAGATGAAGGCTGTCTTGTCGGAAAAGACGTTTTTGAAAGATAGAGAGGCTGAAGGGATGACGCGAATGGGCCCTCGTGGCTGTGGCGCCGTGCAGGAGCCGAGTAGCGGAACTTCGTAGACGCCGCCGACGTCGGAGGCGACCAGCAGCTGAGCTTCCTGGCAGCTTCCACACTCGGTCGGTTCGTAGATCAAGGAGACGTCGAATGACGGTCCTTCCGCCACGACGCAGGTGTCGCAGAGAAAAGCACGCGTGACATCGCCCTCTACTCGACAACGGTACTCCGTACCCGCGATCGCTTCGTTGCGCAACGTCAGCACGTGCCTCTGCGAATCGCCCAGACACGTCTCAAATCGGAGCGGCGACTCGGGTAAAGCACGCCTGGCCTTGAGGAACAGATCGTAACGCCAAGGAGCGAGGTCGTCGGAAGACACGGTCAGCGACGCGCTTTTCTCCTCTTCCAGCAATGGACGGTACCGAAGACATAGCTCGTGTATACTGTCGCCAGTAAGAACCTGTTGACGGGGTATCTTTATCTCTTCTGGCGCTTCGATGCGCACGAGCACGTCGCGTTGCAAAGGATTGAAAATCTGGATCGTTGTGGCGTGTTCGGAACGGACGGCGGCGTCGAGACGGAAATCTGGTCGGACATCGGGCTGGATAATTTGGAAGCTGCAGTCGTAGTGCACGACATCGCCAGAACCGTCGGAATTATGGAACGCGATCGAGAAGACGGCGTCGCCCTCGTGGTGCGATTCGACACGAAGGCGATAACGTCGTTCCGATAGCCTCGGCACTTCAAAGAAATCCGCTCCCTAAGCACGTCACATCACCGAAGTCTTTCGCAAAAGAGTGCGATGGAGTGACTTGTATGAAGACAGATTCCGGGCAGCTTCCTCGTTGGATGTCGACGTCATATCTTTGCCTAACGGGCGTTTTATTGCGGATCGTTATTTCTTCCGTGTGCGGCGTTCGCAGCAAAATCGTGCGTTGCAGTGAACGTCGTTCGACATCTGGCTCGACGTGACCAACAAGGGCGAATTTCTGTCCCTGGCCGTCAGGAAACTGCATCGACAGTATTCCTTTCGTCTCTCTTCGTTGTTCTCTCGTCGGAGAAAACGTGATCTCGAAGTTTCTGCATTCTTGCGGTGGGATTTCGTGCCTCTTTGTCAGCGACCAAGCCGTGTTCGTGATCTGCACCTGAATATTCCTCCATACGTCCGTCGTCGGATTTCGGACAGCGACGTTCTGAGAGGTACGCTCTCCAGGAGGACACGAAAAGTGAAGGACCTCTTCGTGCACTGGACATGGCGTACAGCGACCTTCTGCCGTCAGTTCGCACGGCTCGCCCACTGGAAAATCAGACCGATCACATACAGGTGGCGGCGTTGCGTTCGTTCACTTTCTGTCGTGCAGGTAATGGCAGCAACGATGGGGGCAGAGCCGGCGTTCGTGGGACGAAAGGAGACGGCGTAACTACTCTTCTGTCCAGGACGGATCACGTCCTCCTCGGGAACGACGCGAAACGCCTCGTGCGTTGAGTGCCAACGGAGAACGGCGTTTTCTGTCCCGTTGTTTTCCAGTCGGAGATGTTCCGTTTTGGCGCTCCCCTCGGTGACGGCGCCGAAGTCGATGGATTGAGGAGACAGACGCAAATCGGAGGCACGCGATTCGCCTCGAATCCGAAAGAGCGCCATCTGCGTTCCTTCGACGGCGACCAAACACGCTTCGTCGAAAGCGTCTTGCCGTCGGAGCGGCGCAAAGATAATAACGACTTCTGCCGACGCTCGGCCGCCAAGGCACAGCGTCGACGGCGACTGAAGCTGTAGACGGCGACGCTCAAAGAGCTCCGTTGCTGGTTTGAATGAGAGATGAACAGGAAGTGGACTTCTGTTGTGCAGTTCCATCCGCTGCGACCGTCGTGCGCCTGGCGAGACGTTTCCAAAACGCAGCAGACGTATCGAGGGGGCAACGTTGAGCGAAATCGATTCGCCCCGAAACGCGATATCTCTGGAGCACCCGCCATTCACGCAGACGCCCAACGTCGCCTTCAGTCGTCCTTCCTCGACAGGATGCCAACAGATCTGGAGGCACGTTTCTTTGAGCCCCGGCAGCTCCGTCTCCGACCGCGACACCTGAGTCCACGACTGCCGAGCTGTCACATCACAGGATCGATCGTTACGGTGAGATCTCTGTGCGACGATACAAAACGCAGATGTAGGTTTCGCTTGGTCCGGCTGCGAAGGACGAGACATGCCTCAATCGCCGACATTCCTTTGGCGCGGACGAAGACGGTGCCAAAGTCATAGTCTTCAAAGCTGAGCTGGATCTTAGGTTGCCGCGCCGTCCCGTGCAGTAGAATGCCGAAACAAGGTCCGTGACGTAGACGGCATTGTATCACATCTCTCTTCAAGACGCCGGGGACGACCGGTTGGTAGTGCACCGAGAACGCGAGCGAGGCTGACGGCAGCAGGCGACCCTTCGGCGGCTCGACAGATACCGTTCGGCAGTTTCCGATGCGCCAGTCGAATTCAAACGGCACCTCTCCACGATTGTGCAGAAAGCCAGACCTGGACTGTCGACTCGTCACCATGACCTACGGAACAGCGCGCAATGGATGTCGACTGGCGGGGCTGCGTCTGCTTATACGTTGCCGAAATCTAAGACATGGTCTTGTTGAGGAAGGACCTCCGTTTGGTTCCCTTCTGCATCGTCAAGGAGGAGCGACGCTCGGACGCCGCAGCCTTTGCCCTGAATGCGCAGGCGTTGCTGGGTAGAGCCGATGGCGACGGGCACGTCCACAGCGTAATGCTTTTCAACCGTAGGGCAGAAATGCGCCACGATCTTGACACTCGAGTGCGCAGCGACGCTGCCACGTCTCGGATCGAAACGCACGACGGGAGGGTCCCCTGCACCGACGCACACCACCTCGCCGTCAGCGTGCATCTCGAGAGAGCGTACGTCGCTGAAAGAGCGCCGCCTTGTCGGCAGATTCCGAAATCCGAAATCTGAGAGGCGTATCCTCTCGGTTGTGGATGCGGATCTCTTGTTCCGCGGCGTTTCCGAGTAGCGTTTGACCGAAGTGCAGAATGGCAGGGTCCAAAGCACCAACGACGTCCGGCACTTGGCGTACCAGAAGAACGGACGTCTCGCATTCGGGATGCTGCGAGATGGACAGACGCCACAACGCGTGTTCCACGTGTTCGCCTGACGCACGGCAGATCACTTTCACCTCTTTCTCTTCGCCTGCGGGCACCGTGATCTGCGACGTCAAGCATCGAAAACAGCTTTGACCCTATGGCAGACATATCCGTCGACCTTGTCGTGGCACAGTCGAACGCCTTGCCCCTGTCGTTGGGCGAAACTGGACGTCGAACGACGAGGACGTGCGATTGGCGATAGCGAAGCTCTTTGTTTTTGCGTCTCTGCCTCCGCGGCCGACAAATCGCAGCACTCTGCGATAGGCGGATCCTTCTTCCAGTGGTAGATGAATTCGACACACGGGTGCCTTTCCGGCGCCTTCTAACCGTAGGACAATCGGTTCTGCTCTTCCCTGAGCGACACATCCGTGCAGCACCCCGCAAAGAACGCCTTCGCTTTGCGGACAGAATTCCACATCGACCTATCTCGCTGCGTTTGGATCCGGATAAAGATGGCGGCGGCGTTCGACCTGAACATCGGCCGACGGTTGGAGATATCCAGAGGATGCCGAGATGATGTGAAAGGTCTTCTGTTGCACCGAGGTGTCGTCCATCGTCCACTTGTAATCGAATCCGACGCATCCTTCGTTGCGAAGACGGAAACGCGATACAGTGCGTTCGAAGAGCGCCGTCACGTCAAAGGAAATACCCTCGACGGAGCAGCGTGCCTGAACCCGTCCACATCTTCCCTTCGCCTAAACGACAAAGACGTAACGGCAGGCTCGATGATGTGACAGCACGGTGAGGGTCTTCTCTGTCGGCGTGGCGTTTTCGCAACTAGGATCGGCGTCTTGCGTCAGGAGCCGGAGACGTTGATCCTCGAACGCGATGGCCTCGTCTGTGCGGAACGTGACGACGGCCTGACGGTGGCTTCGCGGTTGGAGCACACCGTCCATCGGCAGAATCGTCCACTGATGTGACGGCACCGTCCACGCAAACCTAAAGCCAGCCAACCTCTAGCATCGCTTGACTCTCCTATGGGACGCACTTCGTCCGTCTGTCCGTTCGGTTGTGTATGGTGAGCAGCGTAGAGGTCTCGCTGTCGACGTAAACGTCGCCGAGGTCCAGCACGTCGCCGCCATCGCGAATCAACTCGCCTTCGAAGCTCAACGCCTCGATGAACCCTTCTCCTCTGAGCTCGACCTTGAAAATCTCAAAGGGATTCTCCTTAACCTGTAAACGGCCTTTCAGGCATCGGACTTCAAAATTCGGCGTAGACCTGAATCGTGAGGATCTGCTGAACGACACCGACATCGACTGGATCGAAAGAGAGCGGAATGGACTGTGTCTGACCAGCCTCGATGACAAACGCGTCGTTCGAGCAACTGAAGGGACTCGGGCTGGTTTGCGAGCACAGCAGCGTGGCGCATTGCTGGCCGGTATTCTCAAACTCCACGTGCCGCCGCCGGTGTTGCCCCGGAACAACGCGACCGAAGTCGAGACTCCGGGTTCCGTCCTCGGCCACAACGACGCCCTTCACGAAGACGACGCTCTGCCGAGACGCATCTGGACGTACAGAGGCATACCTGCAAGACTCCTGACGGAAGGGTCCCTTCGCCTTCGAAGAAGCAGCAGAAGACGGGCTCGGCATTTCCGTCGATATAAGCGCAGAAGCGTTGGCGGATCTTGTCCACCGATCGAGGGACAAACGTCACAGCCGTTGATCTCCACCCGTAGCCCGGAATTCGAACTTGGCGCTGCTCAACGTCGAGCGCCGACGTGGCGCCGTCTTCGAGAGCGAACGTAAGCGACACAGGCAGCGGACCCGGATTCGTAAACTTCAGCCGAGCCGTTCTCGACTCCTATAACGGACACCACCTGTCTGTCGTCTGCTTTGGCGAAAGGGAACGGCGTACGCGCTCTCGGCCGCCGTCCTGTCCGTAGTTCAGTTTTCCGAATGAAAAGACGTTCAGTGCCGGGCAGTAGACGTTGTGCATGGTCGATGTCAGTTGCTGGACGATAGGGTAGTCGTCGAAGACGGCAGTCGGTTGAGCGAGATCGACCATCGGCACGCTGGATTCGCCTCGGAGCTTCAGCTCTGCGGTCGCCTGTCCCTTTCGGGCGTTGGACACGTGGACGAAGAGAGATCGCGTGAAACGTTCAATGCCTCGTGGGATGAACGAGACGCACAGGCGTTCGGTTGTGTGCGATGGCACGGTGCCGTGCTGCCGGTCGACGGCGAAAGGCTCCAGGGAGAAGGGCCCGCTCGTATCGTCTGCGAGATTCTCGTCTGATGTGACAGGTGCGGATTCCGTCGAGAGGTGGTAGCGAAGGGGCAAGGCGCCGTCGTTTGTTATGGAGATGCTCTGCGCGTCGGGTTCAGATTCGGCGTGGCACGCAGCGAAGTCTACGGCACCGTTGGCAGGAGAGAGGGAATAGGCAGAAAAGACGGCCTGGATGGAAACGGCGGCGTATAGAGGCGACCCGACAGCGCCCGTCTCCGTATCTGTCAGGGCGATCTCAAACGCCTTCTTTGACGTCAGCCGCAGCGCGTCGGTATCGTTCGCCAGATAACGCACCTGACACACACGAGATCAGGGCGTCAGAAGACGTCGATCGCTGAGCCGCCGACCTCAAGAGACGTCTGGTCGCCTGGATGCACCGTTCCGCTTTCTGGCCCGATGCCGAATCGATTCTGTGCCCGTCCGAGGCCCCGTATATCAAAATCGAATGGATATGACCCGCTGTTGGTCAGCTGGATCGTCTTGACCGTCGCGACGGTGGCTTCGACGAGACCGAAGTCGACAGAAGAGAGGGCTGCGTCTGGCAATGTCAACTCGGCCTCAATGGCATAGCACTCGCCCTTGACCCCAACCGGCACTTCCAGTGACCGTCCCTAAGTGCACCGACGTTAACAGGCGGCTGCGTTAGGGGATCGCGATACCTTAAGGCAGAAGGATTGATCCAGCGTCCACGTTGCGTCACAAGTGGCGTCGAGGCGGACGCGTTGGCGTTGTTGCGGTTGGAGGTATCCACGGGGCGGCGAGATCGATACGTAGGAAGGCAGTGCGCTTTGCACCGTCCATTCCGTTGGCAGCAGCCCTTCGTTGACGATCGAAAATTCCGCCGACGGTTGGGAACCCAATAACGACCGACCGAAGTCGATACCCTCCGCCCCCTTCGATGCAGGACTATCCCCTCGAGTCAACGAACGACGTGCGTGGTCTTACGTCGACGTCGAAAATGCGTCTGAGTTTTTCTGCGGCGCCTATACAGGAGAGGGGAAGACGCGTGACGGTTGGGTTGTCCTCGACGGCGCATGTCAACCATCCCTCCACGCGACCATCTTCGACGGGGTGGGCCTGAATCGACACCGCCTGCCACTCCCCGACGCCGAGCTCGCCATCCGAGAGGCTCAACGCAAAGACATCGGCGTCTTGTTCTTCGCCGAATGCATCACGAGGTGTTTCGACGCTGAGATGTGCCGCCGCCGGAAAGGCGCCGCCATTGACGAGGTGCAGATAGGCAACAGCCGCTCCGTCGTCCAGCGCGACCGGACCAAATTCGAGGCGCTCGAGCTCCTTCTGCCCTTCGGCCTCGCGAATATGTACTCTCGGGACGTCGCAGACGCCTTCGAGTTTAAGCACGAGTGGCACTGGCAGGACGATGCATCGACCCGGTGTCCACACACCGAACGGCAGCTCCGTTGTGAATTCGCCAAGTCGACTCGGTTCGAAACGCACCGTGCAGACGCGGGATGCATGACACGGAAAAATCCAGCGGAAAGCGTCAAGCTCGGACGTCTCTTCCGTCTTGTCGTCAACCGTTGTCGTCATGCGAAACGGATAGAGGCTGCGAGGGGTCGCTTCGTGAGCAGGGGGTTTGTGGAGGACATGTGAGAGGTAGGGATCGGGAACGATTTCGAGGTCTCTGGGCACCAGAGGCAATGACGCTTTGATGACGCCGCGTTCGAAACGCCGACCGCAGATCGCTAGGTGCGTTCTTTCGGCGGCGGCGGCGGCTTCGTTCGCGACTTCACGAATCGCGATGAGATCCGCTGAACTCGGCGACGCTTGGAGCGCCAGCTCGGCTAACCGTCGACTCTCTTCCAGTCGGTAAAGCTCGTCGCTATCGTCGTCGGCTCGTGGCGCCACGCATCCGATGCAATGAATGTCGATATCTGCGACGGACCCTTTGCGACGCAGCAGTGTGTGCATGACGGCGGCGATGGCGTCCTGTAGCAAACACCGCCTGCCCGTTGCTGTGTCCTTTGCCACGTCAGCGCCTTACCTCGATATCAAGGACGCCGCAATGGAAGCCGTTCATGACCCATCCCCATCGCATACGTTCGTCGTCCATCGTCTCCTGTAGGACGGCTGAGACAATGGACACCTTGATGTCTGTTTCGGCAGGCGTTTGCGTCAGGCGCTCGTCTAAGAGGAGAGCCACGAGATCCGCAAGGGTAGTGCCCTTCTCGACGCCGCCGCCGCCGCTGTCGAAAAATGCATATGCTTCTGGATGCAGCGCGTCGAGTGCGATCTCTCTGTCGCCGTGGCGCCATTCTTCGAGACAAGCGTCGAGCGAGACGCATGGCACATCGTATCTTTCCGCCAGGAGTTGCGCCTGAGTGTCTGTTTCGTCTGCGTCGCCATACACCACGAGGTAGAGTGGACGTCGCATCAGCGATGTGCAAGGATCCAATGCGCCGCCATCTAAGCTCGTATCCTCGTTCGACGGTAGCGCCGGTGCGGGCGCCGGGAATTCGAGGGCCGTCCTGTACGCACGCATATCGGTGTCGTCGTCCAGCGGAGGGACGAAAAGAAATCCGTTCTCGTCGCAGCGACTAAGCAATGGACATAAAGTGTGATGAGCATACGGCCAGGTGGAGGTCACACTTTTGGAGCTGCTCGAGAATGGCGGCCTCGTCTTCGGACGTCACATCAAAGTCCGGCGCCGAGAGAACCGCGGGAAACGGACTATCGTTGGATAAGGTCACGGATACTGTTTGCGTTTCCTGTACCGTTTCCGCAAAGAGCACCGGGTCGAATGTGATGTGACTCGGCTCGACTCGGATATCCGGAAAGCAGACGGTCGCTTCGAGACGAAGAGAGGATGCAACGGAGGCGTTTTCGACGTTGAGCTGAAGATCCTCTTCGAAACGCCGCCCCGATGGGAGCCTCGCAGCCGCCGACGGGACGAAATGCACCTGCGCGGAACGGGCTTGCGAAAAGGCGATGGCGTTATCCATACTTCTATCGTCTGCCGAGCAGAGGGCTTAAGAATGCCGCTCTTAGGCGAGGCGTAGAAAACGGAGGACGTTTGGGTCGACGATAGACTCCATCGACCGTCGACCTTTTTCGCATTGGAGATCTGAACGTGCATCGTCTTTGCCATGCCAAGTCGGACGCTCTCAAAATCGAGCACGTTTGCCGACAGCTGCAGTCGAGGCTCGACCACTTCCGCACGGAAAGGAATAACAACGGACGGCGATTTGTGAACGTCGAGCAGCAGTACGTCTTCGTAGATCCTGTCGCCATCTGCCAAGGCGTTCGTGTCCAGTGTAACGCAACAAGACACGGCGGCTGCTGTCAGTAAGCCTTTGAGATGTGGCGGCGCAAACGAGATCCCTGCCGGTAAGGTCTTCCCCGTCGTAAACCGCACCTATGGCTACCGTTGTCGCCGACCGCGTCCTATTTGCGTGCGTTACCGGCAGTGGACCCGCGTTGGTCAGGGTGAAGGACTGCGAGGCGATGTCGCCTTTGGTCAGGATGCCGTAGTCCAGCAGACCACTCTCGGTGCGCAGCGCTCGACACCGTCTGACGTGTCGCTTGGCGAAAGCGACGGGATCTGTAACCGTCGTCGAAGAGAGAGCGTCGTCCGTCGTCTGCCGGATCTGATCGGCGATGTCTTCTCGGTAGGTATCGAGTGCACACATCGAGGTGTCGGCGTCGGATTGCGCCGTGGACGGCAGCGAGGTCGTCAGAACGGAACAGAGGCATTCTGCATGGAGCGTCACCTCAACGCCGCCGCCGTTTTCGATTTTGATCTCGAGCGTCTCGTAGAGGTGACCGGGAACAGCAATGTTCATCCATAGCTGTACCGTCGTCTCGGCGTGAGGTGACAGGTGGCCTGTAGTTGGTGCACAGTGCACGAGGGATGCAAACTGGAGACGATCCAGAACGACGTCGAAACGAAAAGGGACGGCGCCCGTGTTGCGAACGGTCAGTTTCTGCTGTGCCGTGGTGCCATACCTGCACGGACCGAAATCGATTTCTCTCGGCGTCACATCAAAACGCGTTTCGCCAGACTGCGCGACAAGAGGAACCTGACAGACGCGACGTAAAACGCAAGTGGACAGAAAACGCGACGCCTTGCCTGATAATCTGGACCGCCTTTGACGTGACAGGTGGCGCGGCACTGTAGAGAGACATCTGGCATAGCGACGTAGGTCAGCACGACACGTTCCTTCTGCCCTGGCACGAGTCGCCCTTTGATGGGCAGGATATCCAACACAGGCGGGCCCTCCTCCGGAATACCCTCTGCAACACGGATGACGGCTCGCTCCTAATACGAGCCTCATACCAGGTGACGTACCTGCGCCTTTGGCGAGAGACCAGTGGTAATGCGCGTCCAGATCTGAGACGTTCTCGATCACCAGTTCACGTTCGTGTATCCGACTGTGCTGAACGCAGCCGAAGTCGATCTGCAGAGAGACCAAGGTACGGTTAGTGTCATAGAACGTTGGGTATGAGTGATGTGACGTTGGCAGGATGAAAAGCGAGATTGGGTCGTCGGATCTCGCCGATGAGCTTCACCGTCTCGACGCGGTCGATCTGCTCGTAACGTATTTCGAGTTTGGCCGCGTGTTGCGTCGAATGCAGCGTGTCGATGACGGCCGGGTCGAAGTTCAAGCACAGCAATACGTCTTCATCCGGCTGCAGGCGACAACGCTCAATGGAGCAGCGAAACGGCGAGGGACAGGCAGTAACAAAAGCCACTGGCAGTCGTGCGCGATTCCTGACGCATAGCGGCGTTGCAAAGCGAGAGGGAGGTGGATGGCGGCGCACTGTATGCGCAGGTGTTGCTCCGTGGGGGACTGGCGGCTGTGTGTGTCCTCGGCGGCGTAGGTCCATTCGAAGCGCAGTTCTTTCGCCGAGAACTGGAGAAGCGGCTTCACCACTTTGGCGGCGATCTCGGTCGCCACGAGCCGCGTCGGTTTTTTGCCTTTCTTTTGCGCGATCTCGTCCAGACAATGTCTCTCCACAAACTCGCCGCAGACATGCGTTGCCGTTTGCATAGACACAGCGACGCTGCCTTTCGCCGGGATCTCGATCTCGGCCGGCTCGAAACGAAACACCTAAACGAAGAACGTCCACTGGACTGGCAATCGACACGAAAGGAAGAAGACTTGTTCAACGACGTCGTTTTCTGCCGTCGACGCTCTGTCCGTTTTCTTCGTTCGGTGCTCTCTGGACAGACAGTGCCATTTGAGGGAGGTCGCTTTTTGTCCCCTGTTGTGTAGGAGAAAGCGTTGCTCCGTGTTTGTCATCGAAAGGAGATAGCCAAGGTCGATGGCGTCAGGGATGTCGGATTGCACGCAGCTGCCTTCACCGCGAGCCGTCAGCGACACACTCCGAGGCTCTCCATTCGTGACCCGCATTTCGAGCGCATTCCTGAACAACGCAGCCTCGTCCAGATGCACACGGACGCTGAGATCTGCGCATTCGCCTGGACGCAATGGCAGTTCTCGCGGAGAGACCTAAACAAGACGATGGTCGGCCAGAGTGCTCTCGACTGGCGGCGGCGGCGTACTTCGAAGCAGGAAGATTCGGTTGCGAAGGCAAAGGAGATGTGCGTCGCAATGGGCGAGGCGTTCGTCAACTGAAGCGGCACTTCGACGACGTCGAGGACATGGACGACACCGAAAGCGATACACGCATCGACGGGGTGGTATCGTCGGTCACTTGACGCCAGATGCAGCGTCGGTCCAACGCAGTCGTAATGCACCTCGAGGGGCTGGTCGAGCAGACCAGACGTCGTCAGCTCCAGATGCAGACGCCTGGGGCCAAGCACCGTCGGCGTCACGTCGACATCGACGTCGCATTCGCCCTGCCGCGCCGCCACTTGTCACATCCGTCACATCAACAGAGCGCACCTCTGGCGGCAGCAACGGCGATGCGTGCAATGGTCGAATGTTTGCAAAGTCGAGGGATGGCGGCTCGAGTGTGTACGAGGCTTGGAGGCCGTCGGATGTGTTGATGAGACGTGCGCGCAGGCGACAGGGGTGACCAATGAAACATTTGCCGAGATCGATGACAGGCGTTTGCCATTTCAGTCGTGGACGATCGGCGTCGCCCTTTAGTGTCACTGTCGTCAAGATCTGATCCAACCCAATCATCCTGAAGGCCATGGTCTCGTCCAGGGTCGTGGTCGTCGCATCCATCGGTGTCCACGTCACATCAATGCACGTACGATCGCCAGAATGCAGTCGACCGCGAGAGGGACGAAGAAGCAGATCGGCTCTGTCGTGCTGCAAAGCAAAGTCAAAAGACACGGCGCTCGTATTGGTCAAGTCCATCGTCTGGACGCAGGGGAATCCGATAGGCACCGTCGCGAAATGCAGATGATGTGGCAACAGCTGAAAGCCGGGAGCACATGCCACGCCTCTCACTTCGAACGTCCGTCGCGTCGCGCTTCCGTGCAGCTTCCATTCGACCGTATGCGAGAACGCACCAAGAATTGTCGGTGTCAGGGCCATGCGTAACGTCTGGTCACTGCGGGGTGAAATCTTGCCGCCGTGTGGGTGGCATTTCCAGTTGCTGACGTCAGACGGTGGACGGATGTCGTAATGCGCTTCGACGGCGCCGCCGTTGTTAAGGTTGGCCTCGAAGAGACACGGTTGGTGAACGAGGACGTTTCCGACGTCGATGCAGCGACGGTTAAAGGTCACTTCGGGGGCACGTCCTTCGGCGCTCAGCTCAACGACGAGGTCGTCGATGCAGCCCTCGACATCGAGACGACACTCCGCTTTGTAACGGCGCTCGTACAGCGGACGAAACTCCACGACGCATCGCTGGTGGGTATATGGCGGAATGACCCCTTCTAACGGAAACACGTCGAAAAATCCGCCGCCACCTGAAGCAACACCGAACGCCATGATCACCCGACTGTCGCTGACAGGCGTTCTCTACTCAGGCATCCACGAAAACGCACGCAGACGGCAGATGGGTTAGCGATGGAGAAGGCATCGGTGGAGGCGTGCGTTATGTAGGCGGGCGCCATCTCGAGTGTTTTTTGCGGCAGGAAGACACCGAGGTCTTGCCCGACGCCGCGCAGCTCGACGACGTCCTCGGCACCCGTTGCGTACGCAACCGTCATCGTGCCGGTGCTCTGCCCGCCGCTTTGCGGCGCAAAGGTAATGGCGCATTGGACCGAGGCATCGACGTCCAGCGTTCCTTGCGCCGGACGAACGGCGAAATCGCCGGCGGCGCTGAGGCGAAACGACCCACCCTTGCGGCCGACGTTCGTCAAGACGTAGCTCCGCGTCACCGTCGCCTTGACGGGCGCTTGACCGCAGTCAATAACCTCCGGAATATCGAGCTGCAGATGCGCGCCCGTCGCATAGAGCGGAAGCACAAATCGTTCGCGTTCGGTCGCGACGATCAGATCGCACGCGAAGTCTTCGTCGGTGTCCGGACAAAACGTCACCTCGTACTCCACCGACATCCCCAAGGCGACGCTACGCTGCGGCTGCAGACAACGTATCGAGACGTATGGACTCTCCGGCGGCTCCATTCGAACACAACGTGAGACCTGCGATCGCGTTCGCCATGATCGTCAAAGCCGCGCCGCCATGCGTCGTTACTTTATCGAGATTCCGCAGCTGAACGATCGCGGATCGACGCGCGCGCGGTCGATCGTTTCGAAACACGAGAATCGGCGGGTTCGCTTCGAACAGCGGCTGATCGATCGGCACGTCGCTCCAGAGCTTCCCTTCGGTCATGCACAGCAGCTCGATGATCTTCGGCCGATGGCGTACGTGTCGACGTCGCCACCATCCCTAAAACCACACACGCATTCCCATCCCACCGTCCACCGATGCACGACGACCTGCTCCATGGCAACACGGTCTTCGCGCGTTTGCATCATGATGGGAATGCGTCACATCAAACGGCAACAGATACATGACGCAGCAACAGCACATTTGCCCGACTGACTGTCTCGCTGTGCGGCATGCATACACGTTCGTCTTTCCTCTCGTCTCGTCTTCTTCCCGTCAAAGGCCACACCCACCGTGTGCGTTTCGCTGGACGTACGGCCCGTCTGGCACCGAAAGCTCGTAAGGCACTCTGCCGTCGACACCGTCGTTGAGGCCGGCCCTCTAGGAGCGCAGACGCTGTTCGACATCTTCTCTGCCGTTAGCGAAGGTCGACTCTCCCCTGTCGACGCCGTTCAGACCGTAGATGAGGAGCTATGCTATGTACCCCTTCTGCCTCGTACGTCGCTCGACTGACGCTCATCCCATTCCAGGCGCCTTCTCCGAGACGGAGTGCATTTCCGCAGATTGTCAATGGACACGGCAAGCGACCCGAGTGGATTGCTAGCCGCATTCGGGAGCTCCTTGAGGAACAGGGCAGGGCATTGGTGACGGAAATGGACCCTTCCGATTACGCTACGATTCGCAAGACCGTGCCGGGTGTCGTGTATCACGCCGGAGCCAAGACCTTGCGCATCGATGGGGAAGAAGAAGCTAGAGAGAAGCTACCGGGAACCGTCGGCATCATCTCCGACATCTCCATCCCGGCGGCGGCAATGGAGCAGCTGCATATCATGGCCGAGTTCCTGGGCTGCTACACCTTCCAGATCCCCTCACTATCGGTCACGTGTCTATCCGACATCGTCGAGCGCATGAAGAGTCCGTCCGGCATCGAGTTTCGCACTGGGACGCGTGGGTCTGACGCTTTTGCACGGTTTTAGGTGTTGCCCAGGCGAGTGTCGTTCTGGTGTTGTATGATGAGGAGACAGCATTGCCAGATATCGTCTCCGGATCTGTCGATGCGCCTGTGGTATGGACGAGAGGCATCGCTGGGTGATGTGACAGCTTGTGCGTTCTGTAGATTTCGGTGCGTCTGGGCGATCATCTGCATCAGAAGGAACTGCCGTGTCATACGCTCTCGACGGGGACGCTGCTCTCGGCTGTCCTCTCGGTGGCCAAGATTCTGAAAACGGCCGATCGATTGAGCGTCTCGAAGACGCCGCCGTCGGCCGATCGCTTCGAAGACGGCGTGCGAAATGATGTGACGTTTGACAAGCCGATCCAGGACACATCCGAGCTCTTTGATAACGAAGTGGGCGTCCATCGCGTCAACAACGTCGTCAGCAAAGATCTGCGCGAAGCTGCGTCCGAGCTGTCTGCCGAATGAAGACAGCCAAACCGCAAAACACAACGCACCCACTGTCACACAGTTTTGGATGGGTACCGATCCTTGTTTTGAGTTTTTGGAATGGACAGGTGTATCCGTCGATGGACTCGTTATTCATTTGTATCTTAAGAAGGAGGTCTATCGGATTGGACCGCGTGTCTGCGTTTGGACGCTATCGTTAAAATGGGACTGGCAGTTCAGATCCTCGATTTTACAGAATGTGAGGGGATGGGTCTGGCCACAAACAGCGTCTCTGTGTAAAATCTAGCTGTTGGGCGCATTCTGTGTGGCAAGGACGTAGAAACAGTAGCCGATCATGGGCACCGACAGCGCCAGCATCGTCCCAGGAATCAAACGACTCGTGATGTGGTCATAGCTACCGCGCCGCCACAGCACAGACACGATCATCGATGCCCATCGCACTGCGTCGCCTTACCGTCCGACGAGATGAATCGCCCCGCCGTTCTTCTTGAGGTTCGCCTGCATCTCGGCCTGAATCTTCTGCAGGTCAACGCGCAGCCGCCATGTGAGACGCGGGCGACGGCAGACAGGCGGGTGGGTGCTACTTGAATGCGCTCAATGGGCTCGCGCGAGAGTGTCTTCTTGGAGAAGCTCTTTCCCGTGTCCATCTTCACAAGGCGAAGGCTGACGGTAATGGTTCGATAATGAGACATGCCGCGGGCGTTGCTGCAGATGAAGGGCACGACAGGGCGACGTCTCAGCGGCGTCGTCCCACGCCGTCCGCAACGCCCTTCGCGTTCCGTCCGACCCAAAGGACGACGCCGCGTCATTCGAGCCTCGCTGATGGAGGTCTGTCTGTCCTTCACCCGCCGCCGAGAGACGACGCTGTGGCGCATGTACAGGCGGTGTCGGAGTTGTCCGACCTGCAACGCGTGACGGTGCTCTCCGAAGCGCTGCCCTATCTCCAGCGCTTTGCACAGAAGACGATCGTGGTGAAGTACGGCGGCGCGGCAATGAAGGACGCTTCTCTGAAAGTGTGACATACATCCCTTGATGAAAGGACGTGCGTGGTCTTGACGGGCTGTCACAGGAAGGCGTGATTAAGGACCTCGTCCTGCTGTCGTGTGTCGGCGTGCGTCCTGTCTTGGTCCATGGCGGCGGGCCCGAGATCAACACCTGGCTGTCGAAGCTCAACATCGAGCCCGTCTTCCACAACGGCATTCGCGTCACCGACCGTCAGACGCCGCGTGTCTAAAAGCATGTGGTCGACGGGGGTGATGCGACAGGCGAGACGATGGAAGTGGTGGAGATGGTGCTCGGTGGACGGGTCAACAAATCGCTGGTGTCGTTGATCGAGCAGTCTGGCGGAAAGGCCGTCGGCCTCTGCGGAAAGGACGGGAATCTGATCATCGCCCGGCCGATGCTTGGAGGCAAGCTCGGATTCACCGGAGAAGTCATCGGCATCGACACGCAGCTTCTGAACACCGTCATCGAGGGGAGCTACATTCCGGTCGTCGCCACCATCGCAACGAGCAAAACGGGCGACGCGCTGAACGTCAACGCCGACACCGCGGCAGGCGAGGTCCGGAATCTCCTATCGCGGATGCGAGACCATCCGGGTGTGTGTCCCGTGGGCAGATCGCGGCGGCGCTGCAGGCGGAGAAGCTCGTGTTGATGACGGACGTCCCTGGGGTGCTGCGCGATCGCGACGACGCCGATTCGCTGATTCGGATCCTCGACATCCAGAAGACGCGTGCGGAGATTCATCACGGGATCATTGCCGGCGGAATGATTCCCAAAGTCGAGTGCTGTATCCGTTGCCTGGCGCAGGGCGTCCGTGCCACGCATATCATCGACGGGCGCCAGCCGCATTCGCTTCTGATGGAGTTGCTCACGGACCAGGGCGTCGGAACGATGATTACAGGATGATGTGACTGACGGACGTCTTTGTCCGCTTACATGCGGAACACGCCGTAAGTACTGCGACGAACGGCCTCGCCGTGCATCGCGGCGCCAAGGGCCAGTCCCAGCACCCAGCGCGTATCCTTCGGCTCGATGATACCGTCGTCCCACAGACGCGCCGTCGAGTAGTAGGCGGAGCCTTCGTGGGCGTAGCGATCGCGGATCTCCTGCTTGAAACGCTCCCTCTCGTGCGGCGCCCACTCCTGAAGACGCCATTCCGACCGCGGTCATGCCAAGAGCTGTGCGATGACTTACCTGTCCAGGTTGGTTTTTGCGATGCACGGTGGCGAGGACGTCGGCCGCCTGATCGCCGCCCATAACAGAGATCCGCGCATTCGGCCACATGAAGAGAAAGGCCGGATCGTAGGCGCGGCCACACATGCCGTAGTTCCCTGCGCCGAAACTCCCGCCGACGATCACCGTCAGTCGCGGTACCTAGCCACACGGGTTTGCGCTCGGCACAGGGGATCGACTGGCCGCACCTGGACATTGGAGACGGCCATGACCATTTTGGATCCGTTCTTGGCGATGCCGCCCGCTTCGTGCTTCTGCCCTGTCTCCTGAGCGATGTCCAGGAAAGGACGCGACGGAGCGCGGCGTCCTACCGATCATGAACCCCGTGATGTTCTGAAAGAAGAGGAGTGGAATGCCGCGCTGCCCGCACAGCTGAATGAAGTGTGCGCCTTTGAGCGCCGCTTCCGAAAAGAGGACGCCGTTGTTGGCGACGATGCCGACGGTCTGACCATAGAGACGACCGAATCCCGTCACCAGCGTCTTCCCGTAGTTCTCTTTGAACTCGTGAAATCTCCACGCCACCACACAGTCACCCCCAGAATCGCGCAAGAGAGGGTCGATCAGATACCGACTGCCGTCAAGAATGCGTGCCAACACCGAGCGGATGTCGAACGGCGTTCGCGGGTCGACAGGTACACAGCCGTTGAGTTCTTCCGGGGGGTAGAGCGGCGCTTCCTCCTCCGCCGCCGCCTGTCCCATCACGGCCGAATGCGGAACCGTGGCGAAGATGTCGCGGGCGAGCTGGATGGCGTGGTCTTCGTTCTCGGCCAGATGGTCCGCAACGCCAGACGTCGATGTGTGAAGCACGGCGCCGCCGAGATCTTCGGCCGTCACTTCTTCGCCCGTCGCCGCTTTCACCAACGACGGACTGCCGAGAAAGATCGTTCCGTTGCCGCGAACGATGATCGTCTCGTCCGCCATGGCCGGTACGTAAGCGCCGCCGGCGGCGCACATACCCATGACCACGGCAACCTGAGGACATCCCGCCGCCGACAGCCGCGCCTGCACCCACTCCCTCGTCTCCCAGATGCGCACCCACATGTGCGGCACTTGGTTGTAGAAGATGCGGCCGAAGTGAAAGCGGTCGGGGAAGACGTCGGCCTGGCGGGGGAGATTGGCGCCACCCGAGTCGACGAAATAGACGCACGGCAGTCGACACGTCTCGGCGATCTCTTGCAGTCGCAGATGCTTCTTGACCGTCATCGGATAGTACGTCCCACCTCGAAGACACGAACAACCTCCGACAGATCTCGCGCATCTCCGCAAAAGTCACACCTTTGACCGTCGCATCGTTGGCAACAACCGCCACGAGGCGACCATGGACCCGACCGACACCTAAGCCACGAGGACGGCCCCATCGCCCGCCAGCAGCAGAGTGAGTGGCCCCACCGGTGACGATGCCGGCCGACGGGACCTGTTCGTCTGGATAGAGCTCGTGTGCGGCGAGCTGCGAGAGTTCAAGGAATGCCGATCCTGGGTCCAACAGCCGATCGATGCGCTCTCTCGGCATACGTTTCCCTCGAGAGCGGTGCTTCTCCACTGCCTTCTCTCCTCCGCCTTCCACCACTCGGCGCACCTCCGCCCTGGTCTCCCGTCCATAATGTCGTCGCACGGCGGAAGGGACAGCACCCCACCTCAGCGACGTCAGGCGTTGCGCCATTGCCTCGGCGTTGCGTCGGAAGTCTTCGCCATCGACATCGATGCCCGACGGACAGCGACGCGTCGTCTCGAACAGCCCCGCGGCATCGGCCGTCGTCACAAAACAGAACCTGCCGATGCATCTCCGCCACATCGATCTTCGCGCATTAACTGGCGTCTCCGCAATTGAAGGATGGCGTTTTCTGTCGCGTACCGTCGTCCCTGCCGCGCCCTCCTGTTGCCGAACTCCGGCAACAGCGATGGCCAAGCCAAACCCAACCGCCTCATCGTCCCCGGCAGTCGTCCCACCCCGTCGCCCTTCGCCAAACCCCTCGTGCCGACCGAACCGCAAGACGCCCAGGGGAAACGCACGTACCGACCGCCCATGGGCTACTTCGTCCAGACGAAGGACAGGGACGCGGCTGCGGTTGACGAGATCGACGAGGAGGCGATGATCCAGCGGCTGAATGCGGGAGCGGGACGGTGGTATGAGCTCGCTGCCTACATCCCCCGACTGAACGTCGCTGGCTACGACGCGTATCTCATCGAACAGCTGGCGGGAATCGCCAAGCGCGAACAGGACATCTTGGTCACGGCGGCGTCTGTTCGGCAGTCCATCGCACGCCACAGTCGCCAACAGAACCTCGCGGGATACGAGACCACCATGGAGTACTTTGAGATCGAAGGTCGCACTCTTCTCACTCTACGAATGCTGAGAATCCGACAGGGGCGCATTTCGCTCTGTACGAGCTGCGGTTTCTCGACGTGACAGACCGAGTGTCCTGTGCCGAGTACGTGGCGCGGAACGGACTGCACGCCAAAGTGCGAGATGGCTTCGTGTGATGTCTGCTCACTCTTTTGGATGGAGCACAGGAGACGCGAGATCTGGCCAGAGCGGCGAAGGAGTACCACAGAAGGGAGGAGGAAGCGGCGGGATTCGAATGCACACCCGAAGACATGTGGGCCTACCAGTACTATCGAAACGTCACATCAACCCACTTGTAGCCTTCCTTCTCAGCCCTGCTGCAATTCCAGGCGCTCGAGAGCCGAGAACGGAAACTGATTGCCGCTTTCGTGGAGAAGGGACTCAAGGTTGTCCGTTCCGAAACGGCCCGGGAGAAGCTGGTAGCCCAGATGTCGCTGTCACGGATGTGACGGTGGGTCCTGTTGCGCAGGCGTCAGTGCTGACGGGCCACGAGAAGCTGCAAGACTCCGGAGATCGGATCGCACCTGCCAAGATCCACATCTACCGGCTTCTGAGTCAGGAAACGCGGTTCCGTCCCCTGCCCTACGCCGGAGAGCTCGACACGGTTCTCTGCCATTCGGAGGAGTCGCGATTTGAAGGAGGGGGGACGTCTAGGTCCACGGCACCGTCCTGAAGCGCTGTCCCGTTGCCAAGACCTCCGGCGAGTTTGGCCTGTTCAGCATGGAAGAGATGGAGATGCCCGAGCATCCGTGGAAGTGGCTGGCGCTGCCGAATTGGCCGCTCTTCTCCCACGCCAAGCGTCCCGTCGCGCTCGGAATCAGGAACTGCGCCTCGCTGTCGGTGCTCCGATCATCGATCCTCGCCAAGGTACCTTCGCTCGTCAAGCGATCGACACCGTGAGCGTGCTCTGTCCGCAGAGCAAGGCAGAGGCGCTGAGACTGAGCGGCAGCGGCTTGTTGGTCGCAGACGCCTCCGTCCACGAGGCCCGAGACCCCGAATCGTACTACCTGGTCTCTGCGGCGCCGCTGGTGGCGCTGAAGACAGTGGAGGAAATCGCCGAGCAATCGCACGAGGTTCTGGCGAAGGTGCTCTTCGTGTGTCGTCCCCCAGACATGGACAGCGAATTCTGAACAATCTTTACAGAAAGTGACCCGTAGAGGAACATATAAGGCTTTGAAGCAGCATTTGTGCGCTATCGTGACTGGTTGGTTATTGGCCTCGTCCAACGACGAGCCATCCATTCAATCTCTCTTCCCTCACGCCGCTTTGGCGAATCCGACTCGTTCGTTGCCGTAGTCGTAGATGGAGTGATAGGCTGCAACAGAGCGACGTCGCACTTCGAATGGAGCGGGAAGCGAAAGAACCTGCTAGGAAGGAATCGCCGAGGATCCAGAGACCCTTGCCGATGTCTAGGCTCATGAAGCCGCTGATGCACGACGCTTGACCGAACATCTTCATCTGCAGTCACACAGTCCTCACACTCCTGCGGAAAGGCGATGGCGGCGACCGACCTCCCAGATGTAGTTCTGCGGCGAGAGAGGGAAATCGACACCGTTGATTCTGAAGATGACGTCCGGCAGGATCGCGCGGGTCGAGCACGCGACCGACGTCGTCGAAGAGCCGAAGATTCCGTTGTCTTGCGGCACCATGGTCGCACACACGTGGGCAATCATCCCACTCTTCTCCAGAGCTTCCAACGATGCGGCCCCTTTCATGAACCGCACCGCCGCCGTGCAGATGGAGCACTCGACGCTCTTGACGTCCTCCTCGGCCATGAGCCTTCGCCTCTGCGCCGGAAAGAGCGACGCCTTCGACGTTCGCTTCGGACACATGCCGACCTCTTCGCACAGCGCCTCGGCCGCCGCGCCGTTGCGCCGTCGGTCGAAGACCGCCTTCGCGATCGTCGTCAGATGATCCGTGCAGAGGTCCGCGATCGACCGCGTCTCCAGTCCGTTGTCCTCTGCGGCTCTGCGAATGCGATCGTTGATCTTCTTGATGTCGTTCGCGGGGCCGCAGATGAGCGAGGTTCCCGTGTCGGCGACCATCTGACAGCCGCCGTCGCACATGTCGTCGATACCGGACAGCTTCAGGCTGTCGACTTTGATCTGCCAGTAGCCGCGCATCGTGACATTGGCCCAGACGTGCTCTCCGGTGTAGTGCGCTGGATCGGCGCCTCCGAAGACGAGCTCGCCGCCGTCGCCTTCGCTCTCGCCCGGTGGCAGCTTCTTGATGTGGAACGAGAAGACGGGCTCGTCGATGAGCTGTTGCTGGATCATGTTCTGGAACGGCGGCGCGACGCCGGAGATGGCGATTTCCGGAAATCCCAGTCCCTAAAGTACTGCACACGTCGCGTCACCGTTCACCGGATCGGAGGCACACGGACCAGCACGCCGTCGAACTTTCCGACCGCGAAAGTGAGTCCGGGCTCGTAGAGCGCCTCGGCAAAGGTTTGCGCCTTGATGGTGACATTGCCGACGATCATGTCATCGACCGAGAAGATGCCGCTGAGCTTCCCAGAGCCGTACCGGATGGAGAAGAATCGTCCGTCTCTCTAGACCACACTCGACGCTTTTCGAGATGTCATCGAGCACAACGGTACCCAGTGGGTGGAGGAGTGGGAGGAACGGTAGGATGGATGCACCCAGCAGGCGATGGAGAACCAGCACTTGGTCGACGGGACCCACGTGTTGGAGCTTCCCGTGTCGAAGACCACATCGAAGTACTGCGGCGGTGTGCCGACGCCGATTTGGCCGTAGTACTGCAGGGGCACAGAAACGAACAGCGTGTCACTGTCGCCGCCTGTCGTGCGTCGCGTACCTGAGCGTTGTTGTAGCCTTTCAGGGGGACGCGGTCGAGGTGGTCGGCATTCGAGTACTGCGCGTATTTCTGACGCGGTAGCAGCAGAGAGTCAACAGAACGCGGCTTGGTCCTGAGTGCGATGCGGTGGAGGTCTCCCCGAACGCGTTTGTCGAGGACGGCCAGCAGCGCCACGAAAGTGAGCAGCCAAATGCCGCGCATTGCAAAGCGAACGAACAAACACGCGTTCGAGTGAATTGTCTGCTCGGTCACGCTCATGTGCGTCACGCCGACATGACCGAGCATCCAAGACGTCAGTCACATCACTGTCCCCCTTCGCAAAAAATCTTCTCAGTCTTCCTGGACGTGACGATTCTTCCGTTCGTTGAACAAAAACCGCTGAGGTCACACAGATGAGACGCCGATGGTCGACGGAGGGAACCGGACTTTGAAAATCTGCGTGTAAGCCTTGGTCTGCGTGAGGTACTCCACCTTGCGGCTCTTGATGCCGCCGCCGTTCTTCTCCTGGCCCATGCGCCGAACCAAGGGCACCAGGTGCCGAGCCGGCACGCTCGGGTGCTCAGCTGCAGAGACCATCTCACGCTTTTAGCGAAAGGAGCGAGATTCCACACCCAGGCAGTTGATGAAGAACTTCGCCGTCTCTGTCAGCTGTCCGCTCATCAGCAGATCGGTCACGCACATGCCAGGCGACAGGATGTGCACTCCTAGACGACGCCGTGCGGCGAATGAGGACCGCGAGCGCGACGAGAGCGAGCGCGACCTATGTTGTCGATTTCTTGCAGCTTGAGCTCGGCGCTGAGGGACTCGTTGAACTGCATGAGGGCGTACTTCGTCGCGCCGTAGGCGGCGAATCTCGGAGTAGGGCGGCCGTTGGCGCCAGCCCCGTCCATGTTGAAGATGTGACCGTCTTCGTCCTGCTGAGACATGACACGAACGGCCTGGGCATCGCACACTCGTTCGCGTAGCGGTGCCGAGGTCGATCGGCACTTCTTTGCAGGCAAGCATGGCTCCCAGGATGTTGGTTTCGAGAATCTCGCGCAGCGTCTCTTCGTCGAACTCGGTCAGCGGTTGGTACTGGTATCCGTTCGTTCCCGCGTTGTTGATCCTGCACAGGGCAGGGCGTTCGTCGTGCAGAGGAGAAAGGGCGAGAAGTGTGACCAGAAATGAATGGCGCCGTGCTCTGTGCGAGCGTAGTCCGCGAGATCTGCCACTTCACCGGAGCGCGACACGTCGCATGTGACCCCCTTGTCCGACCACACCATCCCTCAGAAGAGAGGCACGGTGGAGCGGGTCTGATGTACGCTGATTTTGGCGTCTTGGCCGAACTCTGTGTGCAGTGCGCGCACCGCCTGTCGGACGTTGCTGTCTAGAAAAGAGCGAGATCTCGCTGCAGCGGTCATGGGGACGAAACGCACAGTTTCGGGATGAGATGATGACGTCATCTCCCGATCTGAGGAACTCTCGAGCGAGCTCCAAGCCAATGCCTATCGGTTGCAGAGGGCACGCACTCAATACCGCGGGCAGGGGAGTCGCAGAGTACCTTTGGTTGAGCCTGTGATCACTACTTTGAAAGGACCCGCGGGGAGACGGCCGCGTCCGTTGCCGGTGGCGTCGAATTTCGTCGACGGCGTGATGTCGCCTTCGACAGCCGCTGCCCTGGGGACGACGACGCGCCGAAAACAGCCTGTGCACGGTGAGTGTCGATCGCGGTCGGTATCGCGGCGAAGCTTACGGGTTGCAGATGGCGAAGGGCGAAGCCCAATTCCGCGCATCTGAAAAAATCGTGAAAAATGACGGTCCTGACAAACGAACGCCACATTTCATTCATTCATACGCCGAGAATGAGACAATTCACGTACGCTGGGCGACAAGACGCCTTCTGCTGCCGAAACTGCGGCAAGACAGCTAGCTGCCTGCCCCGGCAAAGCTTTCGTCCACAGCTGTCAAGTCGACACCCGAAGGCGAGACAGAGACGAGTGCCAAGCCACGCAGAGAGTAGCGCCAGAAAGGCTCACGTCCCGCAGAAACCGCCACTGTCTCGGCAGAAGTCGCAGAGGCCGGAAAGGGCAGCGGCGAGGCCATCAAACGCCAAACCAAGGCTCCGACGGAAACAGAGACGGTCAAGGCCATCGAAGCCGAGTTCCACGAGACGCCAGTCGGAGCCCGAGAAAAGGCAGGAGGGCGATAGCGACGCACATTCCGTCGAAGAAATCGAATAGAGGACGCGACAGACGTTTTCGCATGTTCTCGAAGTCTCTGGAAATCACTCCGCGGAGAATGATGCTCGCGTCAGCTCCAGAGCGAAACAATTGGCCTGTCACTCCACGTCATACGAATGGTGTTAGACCAACGACCATTTAAGCGCTGTCATCAGTTGACTCAATCAAGGCATCGTCCTTTTTCGCTCTATATCCGTTGCATTGCAGACGCGCCTTGGAGAGTTTTGTGCAGAGCGACAGACAACGAGGCAGCGCGTTTTCTTCTTTCCAGGATTTCCTGCTCAGTAAATCTCTACTTCCTGTGGTTGTCTCCTGAGCATTTTGCTGTTAGAATGCCTCGACTGCTATCCGTACTGTTAGCTTCCTTGGTGCTCTGGAAGCATGCAGAAGCTGTGGAGTGCTCGGGCGAATGCGAACAACTGCAATGTGCATATTTTTCCCAGTTCTTTTGCTCATGCGAAAACGTTGATACTTTATGTTCCACTCACGAGTACTGCCGTCGGGGACGCTGTTCACCTCTTGGCCAAACAGGTTGCTCGAAAAGAAAAAGAAAACACCTGTGCGGACCTACCATCTGCATCGGTTCAGACTGCAGCGTAACCAGCATTGACATTGACGGAGATGGAAATCAAGTATACTACAGAAACGCAGCGCTGAGGCCACAACATGGCGTTCTGTTGGCGTGGATTCTTCTATCGACATTCATACTCGCAATACTCTGACAGCCTCTGCATTGCCACGAAGATTGGGTGTTCTTTGAGGGACTGACTCACTTTTGTTTTCCCTGCTTCCTTCTTTCTGTGCATGTATCGCTCCGCCTTTACCGTTTTCTTCAGTGTATGTTTCACATCCACTAGTTTTCTGCGTCCTCATGAGGCGCTTTGCGGTCCGTTACCCGATCATGGCGTTGTGAGATGTGGAATGCGTTGTCTAAGAGAACTAATTATTCAGTCCATTCATGCGTTGAAAATGAGACAGTACTTGTACATGGGAAACTCTTCTGCAGTGAAGAGACGGACAGATGGCTGGCAAAGATCGAACGTATCCCGCTTTAAATGACATTGATTGATCCCGACGGTCTGCACGAACTGCCTTGGCCTCGTCCAGGCGCCAGTCATTCGCAGCCGTAGAGAGAAGATTTTGAGAACAACGGCTGCGAACGAGCAAACGGACTTCCGCTCTCTGATTTGGCTGCATTCACACAGCGTAACCTTGTACTGGCTGAACGTGGACCAACTCTGCCCAGGATGATGCGACTGCTGATGTTGCTCTCGGCACTCGCTTTGCTTCGCTATCCTGCGATGGCGCAGATTCAGTCGTGCTCCGGCGAATGCTATGAACGCTTTTGCGTCTTTCAGACCCAATGCACGTGCATCTCCAACGAGCTCATGTGCGGTGTTTCGAGACATGCACCTTTGGCATCTGCCAACCGCGTGCGTCCGCAATTTTCGGAGGAAATGCCTTCGCCTCAGCTCAAAGCGGCAGTTCTGGAAGCGCCCCAGCTGGACCGTGCGCCGAAGGAGCCTGCGGTCGACATGAGGTGTACGACGTGAACGACGTGAACGAAGCTTCTAGGCCGAACCGCAAAGCACTCCTGGTGTGGTGTCTGGCAGCGGCCGTAGCGTTCGCGGTGCTGTGACACCCCTCCCTCCCCTTTGGCTCGTCCGGTCGGACACTCGAACTCCGGCGTTCTTCCGAATGACCCCGACGAGCCGCCACAGCTCGGTGCCCTCTGTATCATACGGCGATTCCTCGCCTGTAAGGAAGGTTCTGCGCGACCATTCTGTCTCTGGAAGACCGCCTCCTGTCGTGCGCGAGTGGGGGTCAACGTCGAATGTACTGGGCGACGCGACGACGTCAACGGTCTCCTTCCGTTTCCCATGCCGGCTTTCCGTCGTTCCGACGGACTGAGCTTCTGTTACTTCGTTCTCGGCTGCGGATTCCTCACCCCTTGGAACGCCCTCCTCAGCGCCGTGGATTACTTCGAGGGCACCTACCCCGTGCGTTCCTCTGATTCAGAACATCTTCTGAAACTGTGGCAGGAGAGGGATGTGCTGCGCTGGTTCTCTATCTGCTGCATACCCACGACGCTCCTCGCCGTCCTTGTCAACGGCGTCATCCCAGCACGAGACAGAGGACACTTCCGAATGTCCTGTGCTCTCGTCGTCTTCGTCCTGAGTCTTCTTTCTCTGCCGCTCGTATCTCCCACCTCCATTCATGCTGCACTCTGTATCCAGCGATGCATCGCCCCAGATGGATGTCCTCTTCGTGCAGGGTGGACAGGCATCGGACGAGGCGTTCTGGCTGCTCATGGCCTTTGTTGTTATCATCGGCTTGATGGACGGCATCGTGGAGGGCAGCTTCATGGGACTCGCTCTGTACCTACCGGTTCAGTACTATCAAGTCTCACTCTTCCACACTGCCTCACACTTTGCCAGAGGTTGAGATGCAGAGCTACGTCGGGGGACAGGGATTCGCCGCAGTATTCACCGTTGCTCTTAGGGCTGTGACCAAGGCAATGTTGACAGATTCGAGTGACGGACTGCGAATCAGTGCCGCCATCTTCTTCCTGTCCGCAGCTGTCATCTGTCTGGCTTGTCTTCTGGTGCAGAGATGCATCATCATCCCACACCCTCTGTTCGCGGAACAGCCGCATTCTTGCTCCGAAACGGTCCTCGTTCCAGAGACGGCGTCGGACAAAGAAAGCGACCTTTTGGTGAGCGATGGCGACAGCCGGTACATGGAAGTGGCCCAGAAGCTGAAGGCGGCGAGTCTCTTACTTCTCCTCTTCAATGTCGTGACCTACACCCTCTTCCCAGGGGTGATCTCAGATGTCGAGGTGCGTCTGCCTTTCAGCATCGACGCTTCTGCTGAATGCCAGTCGTCGCAGTGCGATGCTCTAGGGGATTGGTATGGCGTGATGCTGGTCGCCACCTTCGCCGTTTCGGACTTTATGGCGCGGATGACGCCCGGTACCTTCGTCTCCACCCGAGAGTCGACCGTCTCCGTGGCGCTGCTGGCAATGGCGGCGCTCATTCCGGTCACCTTTGTCGCTGCTCATTTCTTTCCCAACCCCTTCCTCATCGCATCGCTGATGTCCCTATTAGGCATCACAGACGGGTAGCGACTGGATGTCCTTCTGCGCTGCCGAACGAGGATACGTAGGTACATGACGCTGTGCTGCTTCGGAATGGGCCAGAAGAAGCTGGAGGGAGGCCGGGAGACATTTCTAGGAGGGAACATTCTCGTGCTCGCGTCGCTGATTGGCATGTCCCTCGGCTCCGTCTGTTCCATGATATGGGCGGGTGCTGATTAAAGACATTCCCTTCAGAGGCCGGCTATGTCACACGTGTCGCGTCGAAGCCCGTCAGCTCTCACCGGCGACATCGCGACCACGACCTTTCGACGTGACAGGTAGCGAGTGTTCCGAGCGCCTTCCAGTCCGCAACACACCTCACTTTGTTACACTGGTTTCGTGTTAGAAGAGAACAGCGTCCCTCTCTTAAGGGGCCATTCGGTGACGATGTCCATTCGTTCTTCCTCGTCATCACACTTTGCAATACGTCTGGCTCCTAAGCGCAATGCAGATGCCGCTTTCGGAAGCCGTCGCCGATTCGCTCATCTGTTCGCCTTTGGAAGACGACGACATCTTGCGCAGAGTTCTGGGATACCTCGGAGGGGACGGCCTGCAAGAATGGCGCCGCGTTTGCAGAGGATGGTACAGTGTCTGTCGAGAGATGGAGGCGCATCTCAGTGTCACCGACGTCAATGCCCTCCGTCGGGCTTCGGAGTCCTTTCCTCGCGCCACGGAGCTGAGTTATCGACTTCCGGGCAGGTCCGTGGAGACTGTATTCGACGACGATGCGATGGATATGGTTGACGAGGACGTCGGAGAAGAGCCGCACGTCGTCACGAACGCGGCGCTGGAAGGACTGGTGACGTTCGGGTTCCTGCGGAGACTGCAGCTTTGCCTCGTCGAAGAACAGACGACGCCCGAGGCGTGGGCACAGTGCTTCCGTCACCTCAGCGGCCTCCAGGACCTCAGTCTCTCATTTCATAGCTGTCGGGAACTGCTTCCAAACGTGCAGAGTTGCCTGAATGGTCTCACTGCGCTGACGGCTCTTGAGAGTCTTGAGGTTCTGTCGGCCTTCCGGACGGGAGCGACAATGCCGCGGATGAAAGGGCTCACCGCCCTGCAGACGCTCATCGTCAACATGGAGCTCCTCTTCGACGCAGGCAGAACCTACGCTTTCCAAGACTCGACGCGTCTGACGGCCCTGTGCGCGTTCCGGTGTAGAGAAGACGAACAGCCGTATAGTCTGGCGTACCTGCTCCAGGTTAGCGACCTCCCGTTTTGCCGGCGTTTCCAGCGAAACGCTTTCTGTTTGTAGGCGGCGTCTTCTTGCGCACCGCAACTTCGCAGTCTCGCCATTGACGCGTGGCAGTCGCTGGAGTGGAATGAAGACAGTTGTCTATTTCTGCGCAGTTTTGAACACCTCGACCGACTGGCTCTATCCGCTCCTATGGAACTCATGGAAGACGCGATGTATCGCGCTTCTCCGCTTTCCGGCATCAAAGACCTCACCCTGGAGGGCTCGCTCACAGAGACGCACGTGCTTTATCACCTAACAAGTTTCACGAGACTCGAGAAGCTATCGCTGTTTTCTCACGAGCCCGTGTATCAAGACGTGGGCATCTTCCTTTCCGAGCTTCCGAAGCTGACGGCGCTGCTCGTTCCGGACATCAACGTGGGAGGGGCACTGCGTTTTATGCCGAATCTAACCTGCCTATACCTTGGTTCTCTCCACGAACAGGATAAGCAGAGCCAGACAGAGATCCTCTCCTCCCTCAATTGCCTGTGTCGCCTCGAAGAGCTCGATTTCGACTGTCACCTCGTTGTAACATCTCACCTAATAAATCTGAGACGCCTCAAGGAGCTCCACGTGCAATGCTGTGAATTCGACGAGGAGTTCGTGCCCTTCTTGGCGGAGCTGACAGAGTTGACGAAGCTTGTCTTTGTATCACGGATTGACGAAATCGCCGAGGGGGATTGTCGCCGCATTCGCAACATGAGTCGCCTGCACTCGCTGACGCTGGAAGAGAATCGCCACAATCCCTGCTACTCCCTGCTGGCGGGCGGTCAGATGGAACGACTGAGAGAGCTTAGACTGGAAAGCTTTCAGCTGACAAGGGCAGAGTACTGGGAGTTTTTCAGGCAGTTTCCCTCTCTGCGGCAGCTGCATTCGAGTGTTGTTCCTTGTTAATCAATTCATTGATCGTTATTCGTTCACCTCGAAAAAGCTGTTGCTCTCGCGCACGTGTCGAAAGAACTGAGTTGGTTGCTGCTGATTTAATTTGACCCGTGAAGAATTTGCTGGAATTCTCTGGCTGGCATGCGTCGAGGACGGAGACGAACGGGACGATTCCTTAGCCTCTTCGTTGCATGACGTCGGTGGTCTGGTCTCTGGCACCCTCTGCGATCCTTCGAGCGAAAGGGGAAGGGATGCAACGATGGCGGCGCCGCCACAGCTCCTTTAAATCGCGTCTCCACGTCACATCACGGCAACGAGCGGTGCGTCCGTCAGGTCATATCATCTGAGAAGCACGAACCGAAGGAAGAGTACGTCTCAATAGCCAACGATAGCGCCTCGCAGAAGCGTCGGACTACTTCCCGCGTGTCTTCGTCGATCGCATGGTCTCCCACTTTCCTAAGCCGGACGCGAAGTTGATGAAGGAATCGTGACTGTGTGTACGGCGTACCAGATTTCGAGTTGCTTTCCATCAAGCATCACCACGCGACCTTCCTCTACGGGGAATTTGTCTTCGCCGATGCCGACGAACTCGTGCTTCTCCACACGCTCGTGATCCATGTAGACGCCAATTTGGCACACCGTTACCCCTGCGCATGGCGTTCGAGAGATAGACTGTTGGCAGGATGAAGCAAGCGGAGCGACCGTCTCTCAGGATGTAGGCATCGAACCCCCAGAGCTCAGACTCGCCGTCCGCCGCGTTCGGATCCTTGAGGGTGGGCTGGATGTCAATCGGCGCTCCGAAATTCTGCAAGCCATTGGCCTCAGCTTCGATCTTAGCCCAGCGATAGAGTTGAAGCGTAAAGTCTTCCCTGGGGAAAACAAGAGGGATCTCGCTGCTCGCAATCAGCTTGCGATTTGCCGTTTCGCTGGCACAGCAGACGAAGGACGGACGTCCGCGGCGCTGACGAAGTCGACCGAGCGCAGTCGGGCACGTCCAGGTCACACCGGGCCTGACGGCGCTGGATAAAGCAATCGGACGTCCGGCATAGGGCGAACGACCGGTTCGCGCAGAAATGGACGCCATCTTCAAAGCTCCGTATGCCGTACTTTGATCGCTGCCTTCCTCGGCTGCTTGTCACGTCGGCCATCTGCAGCCAAAAATCAGGACGTCTTGGCGTCTGTTTCGCTGCACCAGCAGCACCTCCCTCAGGACGCGCCCATTCTCCGGAAAGAGTTCCTCGACTGGAGAATCTGCTGGAGAATCTATCCGAACAGAGAATGTGCGGGACGCAACGCAGTTACCGAGTCAGAGGACGACATCCAGGATACTATAAGAGTGTTGCGGGCGAGAAGACCTGCGAGGAGACGATTGACTTGGCGTGAGTGTGCTTTCTTCGATTCTGTTGACAAGCCCCGCCGTATTTCATCTAGTCGATGGCTCGCTTTGCCACACGTTACGTGTCCAAACGCCGACCTTTCTCTAGGGCGTAGAACTTCAAAAAGGGAACAACAACTTCTCAACAAAGAGGCCGAGTAAGGGCTGCCATGCAAAGACATGATGTTCTACGACACATCCTTTTTCTCGCGATGGACTAATAATGCATACGCTAACGAAGCTCACGACGAGAAGTGCGCGATCGTATGTGTTCGCAGTTGAATCTCATTTACAACGTCGTTTGATTTACCCAGTTTTTGCTTTCGTCTTCGACCGAGTGCAAAAAAAAGCGAGGCAAAAGGGACCGCTCGGTTCTGTGCTAGAAAGCGCAGGCAAGACGTGGCTCAGCCCCGTTGGTTGAATCTGAATGTTGCGAGAGAACTAGCAATGGAATGTGGCGTGCCCACCGTATAATCCGCACCTCTTCGCACAACGTCGTCGATGAATTCGAAGCAGAAATACCAGTTACGCGCGCGAGATAATAAAGCATTTTGATACACGGGCTAGAGAGCTTTTTTGCAACTTAGACATTGCCATTCCACCCATTATGTCCTATCGCCGCTGTTCTTGATCGTCATCTCGGCCAGCCACATACCTCAACCCATGTCTCATTCGAGCAACACATCTCAACAAAAACGCGTTAAATCACCAGATCTTGACCTCGAACCACGCGGACCCTCGACTCAGCTTCATCGCTACCCCGCCGCCGATCGCGACAAAGTTTCGATTGTCTAGTATGCGGGGGTAACGGACGAGAAGTTATTCTGTATTGTAGCGAAGGCTTGAAAGGGCTTCGTTTTTGGCATGCATCGGTATTATGGAGGTGATGGTTCTTCCGGATAAGAGGTATTTGGCAGACGTCTCTTCCACAAAATAAAACTCCGGGCTTTTTTGCTGATCCTTTTTGCTGTCCCGCCAAGCCTGTTTGTCTTGGGCGTGTTGCCTGCATTAACATAAGTTCGATCCATATAAATCGAACCGATTATATATAATGCCAATTTCTAAGTGTCAGACTAAATGAGCACAATGAAGGCATCCCGACCGTATAAGGGAAGTACATCAGAACCTCTAACACTATAAAAGAGGGATAATTGCGTTATTTACGTCATTCTGTTTTAAGGTCTTTCGCTGATGCGCATGTTTGTTCATCAACAACGCGACACCAAGTTGCGTAAGTGCTTTCCGGCCTCTGCTCTCAACGACCTTTTATCTCGCGCGCTTGAACTGTATTTCTTCTTCGGATTTGTCAAACGACGGTGTGCGAAGAGGTGTGAATTATACGGTGGGTACACCACACGCCACATCTGGTTCTCTCATATCACTCAGATTCAACCAACCAGTAGACCTACGTCTCGCCTGCGCTTTCTAACACGGAACCGTTCGGTTCTTTGTTTGCTGGTCCTTGCACTCGATCGAAGGTGAAAGCAAAATTTGTATGGAACAAATGACATTACAATTCGGTTTCACATTGTCAAGCCGAGGAGCGAATGATTTGACTGATGGACACACTGATGGATACCTGTTGATAAAAGACGCTAGATCTTGTCGATAACGCCCCTTTTTTAACAAGCACTGCAACCTCGGTTTTAATTCATCGTGATGGGATCGCAACATCTTACAGAGCAAAGGTGTACGCGGGTCCACGTTCATGTCTTTGTACGTCACAGGTGACATGACACGTCGTGTAAGCGGCCCTTCAAAGACAGAAGAACCCTTGGACAACAAGACACGTCACGATGCGACGGCCCTGTCCTTTTGACAGTTTTATATACTTGATATGTGTTATGCTAAAATTTTAACAAATGATAGCGCTCCTTTGTTATTGTCGTAGGGGACAGCTGTTACCTTCGCTATCCTCTCCTTCGGACAGCTGTCCCCTTCCGGGTCACGTCCCTGTGAACATACTTAATGCTCGTCACCTGTTGAACTCTGCCTCTCTGTAATCTATCTGTGTTTGCCGCATCAACCTCGACGGTTATCTTGATAAAAAAGGACATGAGCCTCTTATCTATTCAACGCGCTATGACCCCTCCCGGCGTGGAACATTCATTGCCTCCTTGCTTTCACGCCGTTACAGACAACCCGTAATGTCCCTTCATGTTCCTTCCAGTTGAGAAAGGACGGACTTCACTCGATAAATCAGTATGCAACAGATGCAATTCTTAAAGCTTCAATCCAACGTCGCCGGCCTTTAGAAAGGAGGCTAGATTACATACACCCATCGCCCCAGGACAGATCTACGAAGTCATCGCGGTATCTCCTTACTGTTATCGCAATACACAAAGCGTCTCCTAAATCCAGGGCCTTAATAACATGGGCCCATTAAGTACATTGCCATTGTTACGACCTGTAAAAAGTCTGATTCTATTTTTCACTGCGCAACAGTTCCGGGACTGCAGAGAAAACGAGAATGTGATATATCATTGAATACACAGAGCGAACTCGCCTCGACTTGTGCTCTATGTTCTGAATTGTAGCTGGATCATTAAGTAACGGTGTATCACGTTGACGAATCGCGTTTGAAGATGACTCGACTCGTTCTTGCAGCGTCATGCACTCCATACTGCCCGCTGAATGTACAAATGTCGCTGCACTGTCATCCTCCCGATCCTGTTAGTTTGACGTAGCAATCACATTACGTTGTGCACAGGCACAACAGACGGGATTCTGGAGGCATCTGGTCTGTCTTGTCAAAGGTCTCCGACGTCCACTGGGCGGTGGCCAGAGGAAACGTCTTCGTCACTGTCACCTTGTTCTGATGAGCAAATGATTCGCGGTCAGGGCGTAGGCAATGCAATCTTTGCATGGAAGCGTCTTGCTGACATCATACTGGTTCTTCAAGTAACACTCCTTCGAGGACGCTTTGAACACCCAGGACTTGCACTCTGCAGTGGAAGATTGGCTGTCTGTTCTGTCTCGCTCTGCGGGAACTCACCGTTCACTTTAGCACACTCGTTGCAGCACTCGAAGGCAAAATCCACTTTGAGCGGCTGGCTGTGGATGTTGTGCTCTGCTGGTTGATCGTAACCACTAGATATGGTGCATATCTTCTTGGCAGTGCTCTCTGGCATCCACATGCAGACATCAGAAGCCCAGGACAGGTCCTTCTGCGCCATCGTGACGGTGGAACCAGTGGAGACATCCTCTTTGATGCTGCTGATTCTGCTACTGATCTCAATGTGTCTCGGCACGGGGAGACTACGATTGAGTTCCGTCCAGGTGAAAATGTACTTGGTAGGCGGTACCGCCAATGGTCTTATTGCCAACCATGGATTTATATACCGGCCCCGGTATTACAGATGTTTTGTCGGGTGTAGGGAATTGATTGGCAATTACTCTAAACTCCGGGTGAAGCACATGATCGTATGCGGCCACATCATGATCTGTTCCAGCTTGAACAAAAGTATTTATCACAGATTTGATTTGCTCTTTCATATTATCGGGATTTTGAGCCAGGCTGCTTATGGATACCATCATGCCTAGCAGGATTAAAATAGTTTTCATAGTATAAAAAGTTATTTTAAGCCAAATCTAGATGGTTACCAGCGCAGTTGCTGTGACTAAAATCACAAAACTACTGCTGAGCCCTGATGCGGCTAAGAGTTTCACGGGCTATGCCCAGATAGGATGATAAGTGAGTTAAGGACACTGCATTGAGCAGTGCTGGTTTATGCTCCAGAATATATTGATAACGCTGCTTGGGTTTCAGCGCCTGCAGTACCTCAGAAAGTTCGATTTGGTTCTTCAGCACATACTCTAAAAGCTTTCTACCAAGGCGCTCATAGGATATGGACTCCTCGTACAATTGACGCAGGGCGTTACGCTGAAAATACAGGCAAGCTCCATCGGCCAAAGCGATTAAATTTTTGGAAGAGGGCTGCTCACTGGAGAGGCTTTTCAGATCATTGGCGAAATCGTGGGGCAAGAAAAAGTTATGATATACCTCATTCCCATGGACAATCTCAAATAAGCCAATGCTGCCGGAAAGCACAAAATAGATACCCCGGTTGACCTGCCCCGCTCTCAGCAGGTAGTCCTTCTTTTTGAATTCCTGCAGCTTACAAACTTCCAAAAAATTCGCAAATTCATCATCATTGAGGACCTCGAACTGGTCGAGAGTGGTTCTTAATTGCTTTTGGAATGCCAGGTGCAAGAGTTTATAGATTATGAATTGATCTCCAAACTAGAGTCCCTCTAAAATACAGGGCTTAAGAGTAGGTGATGCAAAGATTACTGGGAAAAACTTGATGGTCTAATCTTGCCTGCGCCATGTTTCACTGACGTTGTCGCCGTGGTCATCATACTGAAAGATCAAAGCGTCAGATTGCACTTCGAACGAATAGAGCAGCTGTCGATTGTCCCAAGTAAATAAGATAGTTTGATCCGTGGTATTGATTTCAAAGGTTCCAAGAGTTTCATAGCCCACACCATAACTTCTGAATTGACCCACAAGATCTAACAAATTTTCGTCAGTTGTAAACTCGATAAAATCGCAACAGAGTACGGTCAGACTGGAAACACCATTTACCTCACGTTGCTCTATTTCCCATGCTCCAATTACACCGATTGCCTCTAGTTCATCAACGGATAGAGAATCATCAGAGTCGCAGGCAGTCAGCATCATCATACAGAGACCCAGTAACAATGGTATTTTTAGGAGCTTCATGAGGTCACCCTAATAAGTAATGATCTTGAAGATATTAATAATCTAATTTGGTGTAGCTGACATTAATAAAACTTAATCAAGATATAACACTGTGGAAACCTTTGATTAAGGGGCACTGCGCAGGCACTAAGGGTATTGTGCAGGCAACGGGCACTAAGATTACGTGGTTAAATTCGGCTCTGTGAGTCTGGGTATCAGCTTGGTGTTATCTGCGGTTCCGGTGTTCTTTAAGGTAGCTGGTACTTTACTCTTTGGAATATATTATTACCTGCTTTGGCGTTTAGAACATGTTGGTCATCATCTACAAAACGTAGCTGCTCCTCAAACTCTAATTCGTCTGTGGTAAATACCACTCTATAAATACTTCCCCAGTGTTTTATTTTAAACTGGGCCTGGCTGGCCTCGCGGGGTCTGGGTACTTCAACAGGCCCGGCAACAGTGTCTAGCTCATAGTGGTATACGGTCCCAGAATGGTCCGACTGGAATACATATTCTGTTACCCTAAGGTTTTGGTAGGGCTTTACTTCAACCAATTCAGATTCATCTCTATAAATATATTGGTAAAGACCGAATCAGTTTCTATCACTATACGGCTTATTGAATAATGTTCTGGTTCAAATATTGCATGTATTTCCCATATAGCCGTATCACCCAACCAAGCAATGGGATCTGAATGCCACATGCCTTCAAGGCGGTCCTTTACAGTTGGCTGGTGTTGGCTGGGTTGACAGCAAATTATGAGCAAACAGATGGGTAGTAAGATTCTCATATTTCAAGACAACTCAAAAGAACTATGCTTTATCCCCTAACTCCCACAAGCCCGCAGCAGTGTAAGCTATGCCCGGCACAAAAATGAATCCCGCTAGTGCGATGCGCGATTCCCCAGATATTACATAAGAACCTACCGCAAGGGAAATGGCAAACCCCAATAAGATCACCCCATAAAGTAAATGTTTTTTACCTTTTTGCTTACGGGCCATCAAATCTTCATGCTGTAGATTTGCCACTACCTCATTAGTCAGATCTTCGGGAATCTTATTAAGGAATAGTACCTCTTGAAGATCGGCCTTTTTAAAGCCATTTTTTGAAACGTAGTCCTGTGCTAACTGGTAGGCCCTATTTATTAAGTCTTGATTATGCATGGTTATTAGTTCTGATCACAAGTGCCCAAAGTAGGCACAGTGGGCACTGAGATCAGCGGTAATGATTAAGACTCCCGCCCCTTTGTGTCTTCTTTGTGTCTTCTTCGTGTCCCTTCTATCTTCTTCTGAATCTTTTCCGTGTCCTTGATTATCCTTATTTCTTAATTCACCTTTGCTTCCACTTTTTGATTATCTCCTGCTCACGCATCAATAAACCGCGAGGATTTTCTTCAAATTTAGCACGGCGTTCATCGGTAAGTGCATCCGAATACCACCAATCATGAGTATCCCTAATGGTTTGCTTGATGTCCCGGAAGGTTAAACCTACCTTAATAGCTTTTTGATTATTAATACGGGCTGATCCATACTGATTACCTTCTACGGGCACCCAAGGTACCTGATACAGCACACCGTTTTCCTCCAGGAATTTATAGTCATCAATTTTGATCAAGGTGGACTCTACCTCGAAAGACTTGCGGGCAAGCTCCATAAATCCGTACATAGTTTGTGGTTGCTGGGGACCAGCGGCATTGTAAGTGCCGGCCTTTTTCTGTTCAGCCCAGCCTAATCATAAACTCAGCCACATCGCGCACATCGGCATATTGCACCGGATCATCAGCTCTTCCCGGCACTAAGACCTCCCCTCCTCTCGATAAACGCACTGGCCAATGAATAAAACGATCAGTTCCGTCGGCCGGACCCAACATGTAAGTAGGGCGCACAACGATGGCGCGGTTTTTACCAAATGCATTGATAGCAGCCAACTCCGAATTGGCTTTCATTCACCCCGTAGTCGTAAATGAACTTGATATCTTCAGCCGCGTCGCGGGAGTTTCCAATAGTACTTTGGTATCCTCCTTGATGTCATCGGTGAGGTAAGGGTAAAACACTCCCGTGGAAGAGGTATACATATACAGTTCAGCCTGGTCTTTTAATAGCTGCGCGGTTTTTTCAGTCCAATGAACGCGCCTACCGGAGTTATCAATTACCAAGTCCCATTTTCTATTTTCTAAGGCCTTCAGATCATTCTCCCGATCCCCAACCAGAGCTTCCACCTGCTCAAATAGCTCCTGGTGTACGGTTGGCTTGGTTTTACCTCGGGTAAAGGTAGCTACGGAATGGCCTCTCTCAAGCGCATAGGCTACCTGATGGGGTCCTAAAAAACTGGTACCTCCCAGGATTAGAATGTTAAGCTTGGAAGTTTGTGGGTGGGATGAAGAGGCCAATAGTGAAGGGCTCAACAAAGGTGATACTATAGCCGCTTGTAAACTTGCTTTGAGGAGCTTTCTTCTGGTAATGGGAGCTTTCATTTCTAGTTACAAATTGTTTTATAGCTTAATATAAAACTTTAGCTCACAAAGTACACAAAGTAGAGGTAGAGTTACTGAAACGACACTTATCGCACCGTTATAGAAAAGTTGTCCACAAACATTTCTACATCATTGGTGGATGGGTTGGCAGTGGCACCTACCTGTACCCGTTCATAAAACACCGGTTCTTGCAGGTTGAATTCTATATTGTTTTGAGCAAACAACTCACGAAAAACCTGCGCATTTGGCAGATTCATAGCAGTGCTAGAAACCACTTCATTTCCATCAATAATCAAAGTATTCAGGCCATCACTATCCGGAGATAAAGTCATTTCCCATACTAGGTTTACCCACTGATTTCGGGGAAAACTGTAATCCCCTTGTGCCAGTGTAGTTTGGGCGATCTTACCCCGTTCAATGGATAAATAATCGCCGTCATTGGACATTTGCAAGCGTATACCCGGGCATTGTTATCGGGCACATTAGGGTCCCAACACGAGCAACACTCAAGGTCTATGAGTAACAAATCCGAAAGGGACTCTGTGGTACTTATATAAAAGTCTGCTTGGATGGTTACCACAGCACCTGCATAGGCCTGAAAGCCTCCTTTTTCTATGTCCATTTTGGAAAGTACCAGGTTGGAAGCTCTGGCTAAAATTCGCAGAGATTTATCATCTTCAGATGTTGGAACGGTGGTGATCTCAATTTCATTTTGAGCGCCCTGGGGATTCACCTGTTGAACGTTGGTCCAGCGGCTACCATCCGCTGGCAGCAGATCAGCCAGCTCCTCCCCTGCTACTTCAAAACCATCTTCAAAAGTAAACGGCATTTGTGCTGCAGGGTCCGGATCATCACTTCCTCCGCAGGCAAAGCCAAGATAGACCAAAACAAAAAATATGGCGTGCTTCATTATTATTAGTGATCAATGTGGGCCAATTGCTCCTATGGGCCAATTGCTCCTAATTGATATACAAGTTGAATAGAAAAAGGGATACCGGCAAAGGATAGTGAACTCCAACCTTACAAAGGTTAGAAGAGGGACAATCAAGAAGTTTACTTCAAGTCTTTACATCCAGCGGTGTCTACGGTATAAGGCGGCAGTGAACCCCAATGCTGCTAAGGATGAGCAGGGACGTCTGCGCGTTGCGGCCGCCTCTACGGTCGGCGATGCAGGCATTGAGCGAACCGAAGCATTGATCGATGCGGGCGTGGATGTGGTGGTGATCGATACCGCCCATGGGCATTCAAAGTCTGTCCTTGATACGGTCGCCCGCGCGAAGAAGCTCTCAAACGCTGTCCAGATCATTGCGGGCAATGTCGCAACCGGTGAAGCGACGCGGGCTCTGATCGATGCCGGGGCGGATGCGGTGAAGGTCGGCATTGGTCCGGGATCGATTTGTACAACCCGCATCGTCGCCGGTGTGGGCGTGCCACAGCTCACAGCGATTGAAGATTGCGCCAATGCGGCGAAAGCTTCTGATACGCCAATCATTGCCGATGGCGGGATTAAATTCTCAGGCGATTTTGCAAAAGCTCTGGCAGCCGGCGCTTCTACGGCCATGATGGGTTCGGCTTTTGCAGGCACAGAAGAAGCCCCAGGAGAGGTCTTCCTTTATCAAGGGCGAAGCTACAAATCCTATCGCGGGATGGGTTCGCTTGGTGCGATGGGGCGCGGATCTTCCGATCGCTATTTTCAGAAAGATGTCGCTGCTGAGAAGCTCGTGCCTGAAGGGATTGAAGGGCAGGTGCCGTTCAAAGGTCCGCTCGCGCCCATCATCCATCAGATGGCGGGCGGGTTAAGGGCCGCTATGGGATATGTTGGTGCAAAGACGATTGCGGAACTGCATGAAAAGGCTGAATTCTTGCAGATCACTGGCGCGGGGCTTCGCGAGTCTCATGTGCATGATGTGACGATGACAAGAGAAGCGCCGAACTATTCGATCCCGAGAGGATAAAGAGGTCTTTGGAAGAGTACCGGCCAAGCTTCCTTGCTCGGCCGGTTTTCGGCTTAAGAATAGATTGGCAGTTTGTGTCATGCCTTTTAGGGTCTCGGTGAAATCCAATAAGACGATGAGGGAAATGCCAATATGATCAAAGTTCACCATTTGCGGGTCGGCCGCTCAGTATTTACCGTCTGGCTGCTCGAAGAGCTTGGCCTCGACTATAAGCTTGAGATCTACATCCGCAATGAAATGAACCGCGCCCCGCCAGAGCTTAAAAACGTGCATCCCTTGGGCAAGTCACCGGTGATCGAAGTGGATGGGTTCACCTTGGCAGAATCGGGCGCGATTGCATTGTATCTGCTACAAAAATACGACACAGAAAATAAATTCGGACCACCGCCAGGTGCCACCCAAGCCTATGCGGAGTGGACACAATGGTTGCTTTATTCGGAGGCTTCGGCATTCGCACCGCTCCTGCTCAAGCTCCTATTGACGCGAACCGATCCTAAGCCTGAAATCTTAGAGATGTTTTCGACCGGGGAAGTCGCGCTTCAGCTGGGCTATATAGAGGACCGGCTTAAAGATCGTCCTTTCATTATGGGTGAGCAGTTCCAAGCCCCGGACATTGGCATGACTTATATCGCCCAAATGGCGGACCGGTTAGGCGAAATCGGGCCTTATCCTAAGTATGCCGAGTATCTCGCCCGAAACATTGAGCGACCGGCGTTTAAGAAGGCGCTTGAGCGCACCGGCGGCTGATATCTCAGCGGGGTTCGCGCCACATCGGCTCCATGACGGGGCCACCCTCGCACAACTCAAATTTGGTCATCGTTTCAAAGCCATGGGCACGATAAAAGCCATGATTGTCAGGATTTGAGTTCTCCAAATAGACCGCCATCTTATCGCGATCACAGGCCGCCAGCACCGGGGCAAGCAGGGCCTTACCAACACCCTTGCCACGTCCGCTCGCGCGTGTGCCGATTGTAAAGAGGTACATGTGAGGATCTTTGGGATGATGCTGGTCCATTTTTTCTCCGAGGTCTGTGGCTCGTTTGAGCGCGCCTTTGGCGCCGTAAAGGCGCATGCCCAATGCGAAGCGTAACATGGCCAGGCTTGAGAAACTCGATTGAACCCCTGGCTCCAGCCACATCGTTGCGCCCGCATCCTCATGCAAAAAACATCGCCCCTGGCGAAGATAGATCGCTCGGGCCAAGGTTCGATAGGCGGATTTTATCCCTCTTTCAGTACCAAAGACCCAGCGATTGACGGGATCATTGATAAAGGCTTCTGCGGTTATATCGCCAAGCTGACGCCAGTCGCTGGGCCGGGCTTGTTTTTGTTCTTCCGGCAGATCTATTTTCATAATGCTGTTTCCAATTCCTCCGTTCACCCCTAAGGGAGCCGGATGATTTTCTCCCTGACAAGTGTTTTCCATGCGTGAAGGTGGACGTATCTCCGCAGCGATAGAGGTGTTGTCCGATGTGCTAAGCCGTCACCAGCCGGTCAAATCGGCTGCGCGGGATTGGGGCAAACGGGCGCGTTATGCGGGGGCCAAGGACAGGGCTTGGGTGTCTGGTCTTGTTTTGGACGCGCTGCGAAAGAAGAACTCCATCGCCCATGCTATGGGAGCACAAACACCAAGAGCGCTCATCCTGGGCGCTCTCGCGCATGCCTGGAAGTGGGACATCAGACGAATCGATGATGCGATGGATACTGAGCATGCGCCAGACAAACTCAACCTGGATGAACGTGAACGTCTGGTGATGGCGCCTGATCCATCGGCCCCGGCCCATGTGCAGGGGGATTATCCTGAGTGGATGGCATCGAGCCTTGAACGGGTGTTTGGCGAAGAGGCTGTGATCGAAGCTCAAGCGATGGCTGTGCGGGCGGCGGTTGATCTCCGGATCAACACATTGAAGGCAGAGGCGGAAAAGGCGGGTAAAGCGCTTAGGGCAGCAAAGGCTGATCCGTCACCCCTGTTAAAAAACGCGTTTCACATTCCGGCCCCCGATCCTTCTGAGCGCGAAGCGTCGTTGCAATCCATCCCGGCTTATTCAAAAGGTTGGGTTGAGGTGCAGGATGCAGGCTCACAAATCGCCGCTGCGGCCGCCAATGCGCAGCCCGGTGAGAGCGTTTTGGACTATTGCGCCGGGGGAGGCGGCAAAACGCTCGCTATCGCTGCGATGATGGAAGGCAAGGGCCAGGTCTTCGCTTATGACATTGATGGACGGCGGTTGTCTGCCTTGATTCCACGCCTGAAACGCTCTGGCGCGCACAATGTGCAACTGGTCCATCCGCGCGAGCCAGACGCTCTGGAGGCCCTGAAAGGGGCGATGGATTGTGTCTTCGTCGATGCTCCTTGTACAGGAACGGGGACCTGGCGGCGGCGCCCAGATTCAAAATGGCGCGTCAAGGAGACGGCGCTAGCAAAACGGATCGAAGAGCAAACCACCATCCTGCTATCTGCGGCGGACTATGTGAAGCCAGGTGGGCGGCTGGTCTATGCGACTTGTTCATTCTTGATGGAGGAAGACGAAGACCGCGTGTCAGGCTTTTTATCCGCGCGAAGTGATTTTACCCAAGAGGATGCGGCCAAGGCTGCAATTGCCAGTCATCAGCTTACGGAAGAGGGCGCGGCGACCGTGCGAAAGTATAACAATCCAGATGGTTCGGTTCGCTTGACCCCACGCCGGGCCGGAACAGATGGGTTTTTCTTTGCGGTACTGCGACGGAGATAAGCCCCTTGCGCGTCGAGCCACTGAGCGCGCTTAGAGCCAAAAATGGACGACGGCATTTGAGGCTAGACGAAGGGCGGGCTGGTTCGCTAAACCGCGCTATGACGACTCAGAATCATGAAATCGCCCTCATCATCGACTTTGGTAGCCAGGTGACCCAGCTCATCGCCCGGCGGCTCAGAGAGTTGGGGGTGTATTGTGAGATTCAGCCCTATCAGAGCGTATCAGATGGCTCTTTAAAGGCGCTGAATCCCAAAGCGATCATCTTCTCCGGCGGGCCCGATTCTGTGGTTCGGCAAGGGTCTCCTCGCCCTCCTAAAGCGGTTTATGATCTTGGCGTTCCTATTTTGGGGATCTGTTATGGTCAGCAAGTCATGATGCAGGATTTAGGGGGCCGCGTCGAAGCTGGAGAGCATGCAACCGCTGAGTTCGGGCGCGCTTATGTTAAACCGGGGCCGACCCGTTTGCCTCTGCTTGAGGGTTGGTTTTCCGACGGTGAAGAACAGGTTTGGATGTCCCATGGCGATCATGTGGCTGAGATGGCACCCGGTTTCGAAACCTATGGGACTTCCCCCGGCGCCCCTTTCGCTATTGCTGCAGACGAAGCGCGGCGTTTCTTTGCTGTACAGTTTCATCCCGAAGTGCATCACACGCCCAAAGGCGCCAAACTCTACGAGAATTTTGTCAAGCTTGCCGGGTTTAAGCGCGACTGGACGATGGGTATTTATCGCGAAGAGGCGATTGCTCGGATAAAAGAGCAGGTTGGCGACAAGCAGGTGATTTGCGGTCTGTCAGGCGGTGTCGATAGTTCTGTAACTGCAATACTCCTGCATCATGCCATTGGTGATCAACTGACTTGCGTCTTTGTTGATCATGGTCTGTTACGCAAGAATGAAGCGGCTGACGTCGTCGCCATGTTTCGGGACAATTACAACATCAAGCTTATTCATGCTGATGAGAGTGAATTGTTTCTGGGCGAACTTGACGGACAATCCGATCCGGAAACCAAGCGCAAAATTATTGGCCGGCTGTTTATCGACGTCTTTCAGAAACACGCCGATACGATCGAAGGAGCAGAGTTTCTGGCCCAGGGAACGCTCTATCCGGATGTAATTGAATCGGTGAGCTTTTCTGGAGGCCCATCGGTGACGATCAAATCTCACCACAATGTTGGCGGGCTGCCGGAAAAAATGGGGCTTAAACTGGTTGAACCCTTACGAGAGCTCTTCAAGGATGAGGTCCGCGCGCTGGGGCGAGAACTCGGTTTGCCCGACAGTTTTATCGGTCGGCATCCTTTTCCTGGCCCCGGTTTGGCGATCCGATGCCCAGGGGAGATCACGCGCGAGAAACTAGATATCCTTCGTGAGGCGGACGCTGTCTTTATTGAGCAAATCCGCAAGCATGGGCTTTATGATGAAATTTGGCAGGCCTATGTCGCAATCCTTCCCGTGCGGACGGTTGGTGTTATGGGCGATGGCCGGACCTATGATTATGCCTGTGCCTTAAGGGCTGTGACGTCCGTAGATGGCATGACCGCTGACTATTATCCGTTTACCCATGAATTTTTGAGTGAAACCGCAACCCGTATCATCAATGAAACCAAAGGCATCAATCGGGTGACCTATGATATCACTTCCAAACCACCGGGAACGATTGAGTGGGAATGATTGATAGGCTTTCGGTGAAACATCGAATGGCGCGTATGGGCCCCTTATCAGGACAGCCTGATCAGATGAGGTCCGCCAATTCTCTATGAGAATATAGATTAGATTCCTGCCAATCCAAGCGCCCAAGCCTTGGGGTTTTTGAGCGATTGATCACGCCAAGCAAGGAAGTGGTGGGCCCGGCAGGACTTGAACCCGCGACCAGACCGTTATGAGCGGTCCGCTCTAACCAGCTGAGCTACAGGCCCTCACGATTCCTCGCGAGCGGCGGACAATACCCAATCTTGAGTGTGCTGCAATGGGTAGCTTTGAATTGAACCTGAATTCGTCTCACGGGAAAGCTTCTTTTTGAGGGGTTGGCCTCCGCTCAGATATGCGTTTGACAGGCAAAAGCCAAACTTGTGTCCGGATTCGACAAATTTATTCTCGACCTGAGCCCTGAAACCGCTAACGTCCGACCCAGAAAGTATTTTTTGAGAGATTGAATATGAATGCCTGGTCTAAAATCACTCTTTGGAAGCGTGTTGTTGCAGGGCTTATACTGGGCCTAGCTGTTGGTTTAGCGGCGCGTTACGGGATGGGCACCAAAGAGGTCGATGGTCAGACAATCTGGGCTTCAGCCGACTTTGTAACGACTTGGTTCAAACCTTTTGGTGACGGATTTGTGCGCCTCATCAAAATGCTGGTCGTGCCTTTGATTGTTACAACACTGATATCGGGCGTGATGGCTATGGGGGACCCGGCAAAGCTTGGAAGCCTGGGATTTAGAACGCTCGCGCTCTATCTGGGAACCACCTTCTTTGCGGTTTCGCTGGGTTTGCTGATGGCGACGATCCTTCAGCCGGGCGTGGGGGTGGAGATTCCCATGGATCCAAGCACCTCCGCGTCGGCCGTTGAGTCGCGCCTTCAGACAGCGGCTGCTGCTGATAGTTCTGTTGCGCAAAAACTGCTGGAGGTCATCCCTGAGAATATTGCGATCGCAATGACGGACGGGGCGACAGGGAACGTCCTACAGATCATATTCTTCTCGATTTTGTTTGGCGTGGCGTGTTTGCTCGCCGGAGAAAAAGGACAACCGGTTGCCCGTTTCATGGACAGCGCGGCGGAAGTCATGATGAAGCTCACGGTGCTCATTATGGAACTTGCACCGTTCGGGGTATTCTTTTTGATGGCTTGGGTGATGGGCACACAAGGGCTCGCGATCCTTATCAGCTTGGGCAAACTGACCCTTGCGCTTTATCTTGCCTGTATCCTTCATGTGCTGCTGATCCATGGCGGTCTTATTGTAAAAGGGCTTCTCAGACTGCCGATGGCGACCTTTTTCGGAGGGATCCGCGATGCGCAATCGGTTGCTTTTTCGACCGCATCAAGCGCCGGCACGCTACCGGTAACGATTGCTAATGTCTCTGAGAATCTGGGTGTTAAGAAATCAGTGGCGTCTTCGGTGTTACCCGTTGGGGCAACAATCAACATGGATGGCACAGCGATTTATCTTGGTATTGTTGCGGTGTTTGCTGCCCAAGTTGTGGGTTTAGAGATGACGCCAGTGATGTATGCAACCGTGGCGATCGCTGCATCGGCCGCTTCGATCGGCACAGCGGCGATACCCAGCGCCAGCTTGCTGCTCGCCTCTGCTGTTCTTGCCCAAGTCGGCATATCGGAATCCGCCGCCCTGTTTATTATCGCTTTCATTTTCCCGTTTGACCGTATTCTTGATATGATGCGTACGGTAACCAATGTAACAGGGGATGCCGCTGTTGCGTCCGCTGTTGCAAAGTGGGAAGGCGAACTCGATGAAGAGGTCTTCAGAGCAAAATCGACGATTTAGACGAAAGGTGGCCTTAAAGGCCTATCGCGTCCTTGGCCGCTAAACCGACCAGTTGAGCTTCTTCCGCTCGGGGGCTGTTTTTGCGCCATGCGATCCCGATTGAGCGCCCCACGACAGGCTCTTTAAAAGATCGAAGAGAGACATTGGTCCCTGCCGCCACACCTCCATCGGCGGCAATTTTGGGGATCAGAGAAACGCCCAAGCCCCCTGCAACCATCTGTACGAGGGTTTGTAGGGAGGTTGCTGAAACTTCCATGCTTTGATTTTGCAAAGACAGGCCGCATACAGACTGTGCATGCGTTCGCAGGCAATGCCCATCCTCCAAAAGCAATACATCCTCGTCCAATAGGTCCCGCGGTTGAAGAAATGCTTTGGAGGACAATGAATGATCTGCCGGGGAAGCAAGGAGAAACTCATCGTCGCAAAGGATCATGGTTTCAATTCCACTTGCCTCCCAGGGGAGCGCGATGAGGGCAGCGTCCAGCGTCCTGTTCTTCAGACTCTCCAAAAGGCGGTCTGTGAGATCTTCTCGAAGATATAGTTTGAGACGCGGGAACCTTTCTTTCAGCAAAGGCAAAGCAGCGGGCAAGATATAAGGCGCAAGCGTCGGGATCGCTCCAAGTCGAAATCCGCTTGTTAATGGTTGTTGTGCCTCTCGTGCGGCATCAACAAGATCATGCGCTTCGTTGATGACCGAGCGGGCTCTGGCGACCGCAACCTCACCGGCATGTGTGAGCGAAGCGCCTCTGGCCTCTCGTTCAATGAGTTGAACGTCTAAAAGCGCTTCGAGTTCCTTGATCGCCGCAGAGAGTGTGGGCTGGGTGACATTCGACTTTTCAGCGGCTTTAGAAAAAGAGCCCTGATCCGCAATCGCGACAAGGAATTGGAGCTGGCGGAGCGTTGGTAGGTGCATCTTCTCCAGATAGACACTCAACCGAACCGCGCCAATCCCCCAAGCGCGGCTTACTGCGCCCTACATGGCTTTAACGATATCCTCGACCATTTTCTTAGCGTCTGACAGCAGCATCATGGTGTTGTCTTTAAAAAACAGCTCATTCTGGATCCCTGCATAACCCGAGCCCATCGAGCGTTTAATAAACAGAACGGTCCCTGCGTCTTCGACGTTTAGAACCGGCATACCGTATATAGGACTTGAGCGATCGTCCTTTGCGGCGGGGTTTGTCACATCGTTGGCACCGATCACGAAGGCAACTTCGGAGCGTTTAAAATCTGAATTGATGTCTTCAAGCTCAAACACTTCATCATAAGGAACCTGTGCTTCAGCGAGGAGCACGTTCATATGGCCTGGCATTCGGCCTGCGACTGGGTGGATTGCGTATTTCACTTCAACCCCTTCGGCTTTGAGCTTGTCTGTCATTTCCTTGAGGGCGTGCTGGGCTTGAGCGACTGCCATGCCATATCCTGGAACGATGATGACCTTGGAGGCATTTTTCATGATGAAAGCCGCATCATCAGCCGATCCCCGTTTATAAGGTCGATCACTCTGACCTTCGGCAGCCGTCGCACCGTCGCCATCGGCCGCGCCGAAACCTCCCAGGATAACAGACAGGAAGGAGCGGTTCATGCCCTTGCACATGATATAGGACAGAATAGCTCCGGAGCTGCCGACAAGTGTTCCGACAATAATCAACGCAAAATTGTTGAGCCCAAATCCGAGCGCCGTTGCGGCCCAACCGGAATAAGAGTTCAGCATAGAGATCACGACGGGCATATCGGCGCCGCCGATCGGGATGATGATCGTAACGCCCAGGAGGAGGGCAAGGGCTACCAATGTCCAATAGATCCAGGCTTCATTGCCTCGGCTATCAATCAACAAAACCGTAAGTGTGATGATCGCCAGCATCAGACCGATATTGAGTATGTGGCGTCCGGGGATTAAAATCGGCGCGCCCGTGATGTTTCCATTGAGTTTCAAAAAGGCAACTGAAGAGCCCGTCACCGTCACTGCCCCGAGCAAGGTACTTAGAGCGAGCTCGATCACTGATCTTGGGGCGATTCCGTAGCACTGGTCGGCCGTCGGTCCGTCCGGGTTCGTGCAGAAGAAAGTCTCAATCCCGAAACTTGCGGGTGCATACAGAGCAGCCGCAGCGATGAGCAAACTTGCGCCGCCCCCCAGTGCGTTGAAGGCACCGACAAGTTGCGGCATGTCGGTCATGGGTGCTTTTAAGGCGAGCAGAGCGCCGATACCGCCCCCCAGAGCAAGAGCGATGAGGATCAGGCCAATCGTGGCGGGTTCGAGATTGGGTGCGATGATCGCAAAGGTGGTGCCGACCGCGAGGAGCATTCCGCAAACGCCAAGTCGATTGCCATTCCGAGCGGTTGAGGGGCTCGACAATCCACGGATCGCGAAAATGAACAAGACAGCAGATAGGAGATAAAGGCTCGCCGAGACAGAAGCGCTGATCATGACTTGTCCTTTTTCTTGTACATTGCGAGCATGCGCTGGGTGACGAGAAAGCCGCCAAAAATATTGATCGAAGCGAGCAACACGGCACCGGCGCCTAGTCCGCGCGCAATCCAGACCTCCCGGTCAGCCCCGCCATCCAAGCCAACGGCCGCCGCTGCAACTATGGCCCCTACAACAACAACAGCCGAAATCGCATTCGTAACCGACATAAGCGGGGTATGAAGGGCTGGTGTCACAGACCACACCACATAGTATCCGACAAAACACGCCAGAACGAATATGCCGGCCAAATAGACTATCGGGGAGACGGCGTCGGTTCCTTCTGAGGCGAAAGCAGGAAGGGCGACGCAAAGAGCAACACTCAATGCCAATAGAATTCTTTTCATGAAAGTCTCTCGTTCACGGTCTGACCGTCCCGCGTCAACATCATGGCGGAAACAATTTCGTCGTCGGTTTCGTAGCTCAGGCTGCTATCCTCAGCCGTGATCAGCGGGAGGAAAGCAAGGAGATTTTTTGCGTATAAGGATGAAGCGTCGGCTGGCAGGCGAGCGGGCAGATTTGAAAACCCAGCGACTTTTACACCTTCAACATTTACGACTTCGTCGGGCTTGGAGAGGGGGCAATTCCCACCTTGTGCAACCGCCATATCTACAATTACAGATCCAGGCTTCATGCTTTTGACCATCTCCTCGGATATCAAAACAGGCGCAGGCCGGCCGGGTATCAGCGCGGTTGTGACGACGATGTCTTGTTTAGAGACATGTTCGGCGGTCAATTCCGCTTGCTTCGCTTTGTATGCGTCAGACATTTCCTTGGCATAGCCGCCTGAGGTTTCGGCTGCTTTGAATTCTTCATCTTCGACAGCGATGAATTTAGCCCCTAAGGAGGCGACTTGTTCCTTGGCCGCGGGCCGGACATCTGTTGCTGAGACTATGCCGCCCAAACGCCTTGCGGTGGCTATGGCTTGAAGGCCGGCAACCCCTGCGCCCATTACGAACACTTTCGCCGGAGCCACTGTTCCTGCTGCCGTCATCATCATGGGCAAAGCCCGCCCATAAAGCCCGGCCCCTTCGATGACAGCACGATACCCGGCGAGGTTTGATTGAGACGACAGAGCGTCCATTGATTGGGCCCGCGTGATGCGCGGTGTAAATTCCATGGCAAGGCTTGTAATTTTCCTGCCGTTTATTGCGCCCAACTGCTCAGCCAGGCTTGTGGGCTCAAGAAGACCGATAAGGCTGATGCCTTCTGGCAGGTCTTTGAGGATGTCTTCACTTGGGCGACGAACACAGAATACGAGATCCGAGCCGGCCACCGTCTCGTTTGCGCTAGTGTGGATTTCGGCACCTGAGTCTGTATATGCACGATCAGAGAATCCGGAAATCAATCCTGCGCCAGCCTCAATGGAAACTGTATGCCCCAGCCCGATTAGTTTTGTGACGCTTTCTGGAGTAGCGGCCACCCGACCTTCGCCAGATTCTCTTTCTTTAAGCACAGATATTTTCATAAGATCAGGTGGAACGATAAAAACTTGCCTATTGCAAGTGCAAGGAGGGTTTAGAAGCAATGAAAATGCTTACAGTTGAAAACAAGCTAGCGTTGGTTACAGGGGCTTCGAGCGGTTTGGGGGTCTCATTTGCGCGCACTTTAGCCGACCATGGGGCCAAGATCGTCCTCGCGGCTCGGCGGACAGATCGACTTGAAAGCCTTGCCGATGAACTCGAAAAAAAAAGTGGTGTAGAGGCGTTGCCGGTAAGAATGGATGTTACCTCGCCGCAAAGTGTCGACGAAGCACTGAACCTGGTGGACACTCGATTCGGACGAGCGCCCGATATTGTTGTGAACAATGCAGGCTTGTCGCGCGAAGCATGGGCCGTTGAGATGTCTGAAGAAGACTGGTCTACCGTGGTGGAAACGAATTATTCTAGTGTCTGGCGAGTCTCAAAACATGCGGCAAATCGGATGATCAAAGCCCAACAACCGGGCTCCATTATCAATATTGCTTCGATAACGGCGCTGAGGACTTCGCAATTCATCTCAGCCTATGCGTCGAGCAAAGCTGCGGTGGATCATCTAACCCGCCAAATGGCTTTGGAACTGGCTCGTTACAACATACGGGTAAATGCTCTTGCGCCGGGATACTACAAAACCAAGATCAATGAAGAATTCTTGGCCAGCGAACAGGGCGAACTCATGCGTAAACGCATCCCCATGCGTCGCTTTGGAGATCACAATGAGCTTTCCGGGCCATTGTTGCTGCTTGCCTCAGATGCAGGCTCCTATATGACAGGTTCCACGATCGTCGTTGATGGTGGACATGCCATTTCCCCTCTGTAGGGCAAACGCAATCTTCCCAGTTTTGGCCAAATTCCGGTAAATTGGTAACACATTTTTCAGAGCTCATAGTCATAAGATACTCGTAAGAGGAGTGGGTTATGGCTAAAGCTGTTAAAAAAGAGATTACTGATTTTGGGGCCCCAAGCGCTGGTTCGAGAGTCTCGCATGTGAATTTGGCTTCAGATGGAGCGCCGTCTATCGATTCACCTGCACTCCTCCTTCAAGCGCAGCTCAGGCAGCAGGCCAAAGCCGCAAGAGTGGAGAAATATCCTCCTCTTTATGTCACAAGCACGGTAATTGTCGTTTGCCTGTCTTTTTGGCTTTCTCTCGCGCAGCTCAGTATGCCCCTTATTGCCTAGTCCCAGTCGGGGCAATTCGACCGTTTTTTCTTCGATCTTTATTTGTTACTTCAAACTGGCGTAGATGTTGCGAGCCGCACTATGAGTGTCCTGCTCCAAACAATAGACTAGTGAGAGTGAGAAAGTTCCATGACGATTAAAAAAGCGGTATTGCCTGTTGCGGGGTTTGGAACACGCGTGCTTCCAGCGACAAAAGCGGTCCCCAAAGAGATGCTACCGGTGGTTGATCGGCCGGCGCTCCAATATGTCGTCGATGAGGCATTAGAGGCCGGTATCGAACATTTCGTCTTCGTCACAGGTCGAAACAAAGGTGCGATAGAAGACTATTTTGACCATGCCTATGAGCTTGAGGAGGCACTTAAGCGAAAAGGCAAGGATGTCATTATGGCGTCGGTAGAGAAAACCCGACTTCCGGCGGGAGCATCCAGTTTCGTTCGGCAACAAGGCGCGTTGGGCTTGGGCCATGCGATTTGGTGTGCGCGAGATATTGTTGGCAATGAGGCTTTCGCTATTTTGCTTCCTGACGTGCTGGTGAAGGCTTCACCGTCCTGTCTGGCTCAGATGGTTGCGGCATATGACAAAGTGGGTGGAAACATTGTTGCCGTGGACGCTGTTCCAGAAGAGCGTGTTTCGTCTTATGGGGTGATTGCGCCGAAATCTCGGGACGGAAAGCTGATTGAAATGTCAGGCATGGTTGAAAAGCCAGCCCGCGAGCAAGCCCCTTCAAACTTGAAAATTACCGGGCGTTATATTCTCCAGCCTGAAATATTTGGCTTTCTAGAAAGCCAATCTGCCGGGGCTGGCGGGGAAATTCAGCTTACAGACGCCATGGTACGCCTCATGGAGGCGCAATCCTTCTACGCCTATGAATATGATGGCAAAGACTATGATTGCGGTTCAAAGATTGGGTATTTCGAGGCTGTGCTCGCCTATGCGCTCGATCATGAGGATATTGGTAGCCAAGTGCGCGACCTCATAAAATCAGTTTAAAGCCGCTATGAGATAGAGCCTATCCTTGGCATGTCATGGCGCCGCGTGTTGGTACGATCATTGACCAGCCATCCGGAGTTTTGACGCGCAAAGAGGCGCTATCGATTTGTGTCCCATCTCTTATATCGGCAGGTCCGTTTAAGGTGACATCTACGGTGTGGCCTGAAGATGATGCGAAACTTTGCTGGGTGTAGAACTGGCCTATAATTGTCCCATCGAAAGACTGCAGGGAAAGGGCAATCTCCTGTCCATTCAGGACGATCTTTCCCATACTTTTTGTCGACTCAGAGAAGAAAACCAGACGGGGGGAGGGATTGGCGGCAAACAAAAACAAGCCACACTCTCCAGCCTCAAGGCGTTGACCCGGCAATTTGTCGAGCGTGATCGCATCGCCTGGGCTTAAGACCGCTTGAGAGGTCGAACTGGACGCGGTCGGCGTCGGCGTTGAAAGAGGCCGCGTTGTTGTTGTGGTCGTTGTGGTTGTGCAGGCCGATAGAAAGAGAAGAAAAGATCCCAAAATCGCGCCACCAGAATAATTGTACATCAATCGCTCCCCTCAAAGGTCTCTTGTACATTTCGGTTTGTATAGGAATATTCGTAGCCTGTCTCACCTTGCGTAAAACCGATAACCGGCAAGGCGGCTTGGACATTGGCATTGGTTGGAACCATGAGCGCTGAAACATCAAATAGCCCGGAGGGTTCGATCTGGATCGATGCCGAAACATCATCAGGTCCACCGTCATTTTGTAGGGTGACAAGGTAGTCAAGGTTCTCGCATCGAATCTCGCCTATCATATTCGGGCCTTCCCAAGCGTACCGACCGCCAAGACTGCTTAATATGTCAGTAGACAGATTTCCTGTTGCTGAACGACATTCACCATTCGTGCGAGTTTCAAGCGCTCTTATTGTCAGAGATACTTTAGAAGGCGCTTGTCGAAGTCTGGCATCGAGACGGGCAAGCGCTTGAACGTTGAGATCCACAATTGTGTTTGAAAGTTCAATATCGTTGCTCAGTGTTGTCAGAAGCACACCCCGGCCCGAACCAACCGGGCCAGCAAAAGACCATTCGAGCGTCGGGGATAACGACAATACAGATAGAGGGCGTGTCTTGAGATCAACGCGTCCAATGGGTTGGTTGGCCACAATCACATCGTGCACGCTTCCTTTCCATAAAGTCCCTTGAACATGGCCATACGAAACACCGCGGGCATTGAGTTTTAACTGCTCCACAACAAAGCTTAGGGGAATTGTCGCGATGGCTGTGAACGCAAAAGCGATCAAAAATATGAAGAAGAGGAGGAGCTTACGCATTGGCGTTACTCCGACCGCGACAGATAAACATTTACATTGACGCTTTGTTCATCTGAGTTTCTGCGAAGGGTCGCTTTGCCAACTCGAACACCGTAACTTCGCTCAAGTTCTGAGAGCCAAGCATAGACCGTTTCAGGAGATTCTGCTTCGAGCCATAGGTTTAGCCCTGCGTTTTCTGCAGGGATAAGCCGGGTGATTGTAATACCGAATAAATCAGAAAGGTTGGTCACAACGGTTTGGAGCGGCTGCTGGTTATTGTCTGAGTAGGAACCAGTGGAATTCCTGACCGCAGCAGCGATGGTTACGTTTTCGGCGAGTGCATCGGCATAAGCGCGCTGAGCGCGCGCTTTGGATTGGACAGAAGGAACGTATACAAACTGATAAAGGAAAACAGCAAAAACAATGATCCCAGCCAATAGAATGAGGGTGCGTTCTCGAGGTTCCAGTTCTGTCCAAAACGTCTTGATCATGACAATGAAATCCTGATGTCGCCAGACCGGCGGGAGCCGACTTGCCTGGATCCGCCTTCTTCGACGACACCCCCCGCCGCTTCAACCGCTTCGGTGAAGGCGGAAAGGTCATCATAATTGTTGAACAGAACACTGGCATCCAGTGCCCCGCGGGAGTCGTCATAACGAATGGAATCGATTGTTACCGCATCAACCGCTTCGACACCTGCACTCAAGGTGGCCGACAATACTAGAAACTCAGCCTGCCCGCTCCCGCTACTCGTCAGTGTTCTGAGTTGGGCACGCGGGTTAACGACCCGTTCCACCTGAGGGAAGGCATTGCGGAACGTATCAATGGATTCAGCGCGCAAGGCCCGTTCGGAACTCGAAATAGAGGAGGCCTGCATATAGTTGACAGTACTCAACGTAATTAGCGCTGCTGCGGCGAGCCCAAGCGGTAACCGCCAGTTTTGCCAATCGAATTTGGTTGTGTCTGTGCCGTTTGAAAAAGCGCCTTGTAATAGGTTGAGCTGACAAGCGCTCGCTTGTGCGGCGATCAAATCCATTGGATCCGCTTGTTCACCATTTCCGAGAATGGATTGGGACCAATGCGAACGGGGGGCATGTCCCACAGTTTCTATTGGTCCGTTATTTGAGTGAAATGAAATTGCAGCGTCGAGGACTGTCTGTCCTAAATCTTCAGAAACAGCGCCGCCCCAGTCGTCTGTTTTTAATAAAACCCGGTCGAGCAAAGCTGATACGCTCAGCGTTCCGTCATTGTGGGGTAGGCAGGTATAATCCGGTGCCACCAAATGCGGTGTGATGCCCACATCGTCGAGTGCTGTCAGCCAGGACTGAAGCCAATCCTTATCGGTAACAAAGACTGTGCGATGGCCGGTTCTCGGTTCAGCCTTGGAGGGAAGCAGTGCGACGTGAACGTTGTCGATATCATCCGCGATTTCGTCTTCGACCGCGTATTTCACGATTTCCCGGGCTTGCTTTTCCGAACGGGATGCGAGTGGAATCTGAAGGCAGGTTGTCGCCGTACCGGGCAATAAGAGTATGGTGTCCGCCGCCCTTGCTTTGCTGGCTTCGGACAAAGTTCCATGCCCGGCCTTCGCCACCTTTCCAGAGTCCGTAACACTACGCCAGTGCACAGGTGCATCGGGGCTACTTCCAGCAAACAGGACTTTCCACTTGCTCATTCTACACTACCGTAACGCCTCGAAATTCTGTTGATGTCGTTTGTTGTTCGGGATTTGCAAGGTAGATTGCACATGTAGAGAGGCTTGTCGGTAAGAAATCACGGCTCGAACGGTGTAAATATCTGATTTTAAAGAGAAAAGATCTTGAGTGTTTGTTCGCGGGTCTTCTCGGTTTTCCTGAGCGAGGAGGTCCTCTTCGAATGAAGCGATCCGGTCATAGCCGCCAACAGGACGATCCTGCAGAAGGTTCAACGCGCTTTCTATCGTATAGTCTTCACCAAGATAGGCTGCGAAGAGGGGGGCTTGCCAAGTCTCTAGCGTATTTATGTTTAAGGGACGCAAGTCCGGTGTTGGGCGAACACATGTCAATTCTTTCAATGTTTCAAAGAGCTGAGGCGTCATACTGCGAAGTGATTTGAGCTCGGTAATGTCTGCGAGGAATTGTCCGCCTGTTCGATAAGGTGTGCGAAGCGATGCATAATAGTCATCCTCCGCACCACTAAAGCTTGTCTGATCATTGGAGTCGATCCAGTCTACCAGTTCCGCTGCTATGGCGACTGCGTCTGAGGCCGGGACGCTAAGCTCCTCTAAAAGGTGGGTAAACACGCGCGAGCTGTCTTGATCGGCAATCGTGCCTTCATCAGTGGTTTTCACGACTGAGTTGAGATTGAAACAGTTCGCTCCATCAACAACGCGGCCTTGTATCGTGCCATCAGGGATTGGGTAAAGCAGGGGAGTCTGGGTCCAAAGATCAAGCGCGATGCTTCGTTCAGAGTCTGGTTCCCATAAATCCGCAAGATTCTGCTTTACAATCTCCTCCGCGGCGAGGGCAAAAAACCGGGCTTGTTCTCGGTCGGCAATGTTCGAGGACAGGCGCGCTGAGTGCTTAATCGTCTCTAACAATGAAAGAGAGACCACCGACATCACCGATACAATGAGAAGGGCAGAGATAAGCGACGCGCCGGCTTGACGGGTGCGGTCTCGGAGTGTGTCGGGCAACATCATTGGAGAGCACCCGTCAGAAAGATACTCTCGATTTCACCATATCGAGGATGAACAAAGCTAAGCGAAACAGCTTCGGGGGCAGCTATACTCCCCGGTAGTCCGGCCGGTGCCGTCCAGGTGTCGATCCATTGAGCGCCGTTTCGAAATCTAATCCGAACATTTTCTAACTCGCCAAGCAGCGCTCGCTTGTTTGGGTCTGCATACTGAATACTGTCAGTATGGGTATAGGTATGGCGCGATAAGACCCCATTCTCGATGCGATACTCCACATATTCGAGCGATGACTGAGAGGGCAATCGTCCCACAGTTATGCGTCCATTGCGGATGAAGCGCATCAGGACATCATCCTCAAGATCGAACCCGCCTTCAAACACCCCTACGGAAAGTTGATCAAAATCATCGCGCCACCGGCGAGGCGCGATTTGGGATAAATCTCGTCGGATCGTGGCGCGGGCCAATTCCAGATCCTGAACGGAGCGGGTTGCGGTTTCGAGACTTTTCTGGGTTTGAAGAGAACTCGTCAACAGGGTGATACCCATGGTTGCCAAGATTGCGGTAATCAGGGTGGCGATCATAACCTCGACCAGCGTGAACCCGGTTTGCGTGTTCATCGATAGCCTCCTCGAAACGCGATGAGTTCAGCAAGCGTCGTTGGTTCCTCGTCGGTGTCAGGTTCTAAGGCGACCTCTATCTGGATCTGGAATACGCCCTCTGTCGTGGTGGGGACAATTGTCTCGCGAATGAGCCAAGACTGATTGGCAAGACTTGCCTCAAAGGTCTGTGCACGGATTTCTAGGCGCTCTCTCTTTGTTATGGTCTCGGCCATCTGGTTTTCAGCGACGATCCGAGCAAGCGCCTGGTTTTCGAGCAATCGTGTTGTTCGGGCGTTTTCGGTTGTGACATGAACCAACCCTAAAGCGGCAATCGAAAACACACCCAGCGCTGCGAGGACCTCAACGAGGGTGAAACCAGAGCGAGGGTTGTTGGCGGAAGGGCGGTCGCTCGTCATTCTGGCACATCGATGGTGATTTCTGCGTCTTCAGCGACAAGGATACGAATGTCTCCACCTGGAGATTGAAGGGTCAATGCCGCGCCTGTGGCCTCGCCAACTGGAAAAAAAATGATGTCAGGTTTGAGTTCGGGATTGCTGTCGTCTTCTTCTCTGTCATCAGCTTCTGTTTCCAAAGCGTTCACCACCAAATTCGTCCGTTCGAGATTGGAGCGTGCGTCTTTATCGATTTCCCGGAGATTGGAGCGGGCAATCCATTGTCTATCAGAGTAAGACAGAAATTGATAACCAAACCGATGGGCCACAAAACCGATCAATTCACCGCTTGCGATACTCTCATAATGGGCGCGTTGCAGGTCGCGTTTGATTTGATCGGCATCTTTCAAAGACTGTCCTTGGCTTGAAGGCAGATTCAATAAGACCACAGTAGACGCAAGCGCGATGATAAAAACCACCACAAGCATCTCAATCAAAGAGAAGCCGGACTCCCGTTCAACAAACGGGTGGCGTTTATTCGCTCCAGTTGCCGATGTCTGCCTCAAGGCCCTCGCCTCCTGACTGACCATCCGCACCAAACGAGTAGATATCTATGGTTCCATACTGGCCAGGGGACTCATATTGGTAAGGATTGCCCCATGGATCCAAGGGGAGGCGACGAATATAGCCCTCTGTGGGATACCGTTCGGGTCTATCTAAGCCAGATGGGGCTGACACCAAGGCTTCAAGACCTTGCTCCACGGTTGGATAGGACAACATGTCCAGGCGATACCGTTCAAGGGCACTTTCAAGGGAAGCGATATCGGTTCGGGCTTTGGCGCCTTGGGCGCGTTCAAAGC